>CAMCUA010000051.1 GCA_945878455.1 Asaia bogorensis
CGACGGCCTTCATGCCGACGATGTTATAGCCGCAGTCGACATGATGGATCTCGCCGGTGACGCCGCCCGACAGGTCCGACAGCAGGTAAAGGCCGGCGTTGCCGACGTCTTCTAGGGTCACGTTGCGCCGGAGCGGCGAGTTGTATTCGTTCCATTTGAGGATATAGCGGAAGTCGCCGATGCCCGATGCCGCCAGCGTCTTCATCGGCCCCGCCGATATGGCGTTGACCCGGATTCGGTCGCGCCCCAGGTCCTCGGCCATATAGCGCACGCTGGCCTCCAGCGCCGCCTTGGCCACCCCCATGACGTTGTAATGCGGCATGACCCGCTCGGAACCGGCATAGGTCAGCGTCACCAGGCTGCCGCCGTCGGTCATCAACGGCGCCGCCCGCCGGCAGACCTTGGTGAAGGAATAGCAGGAGATGTCCATGGTCTTGAGGAAGTTTTCCCGCGTCGTATCGACATAGCGGCCCTTCAACTGGTCCTTGTCGGAATAGGCGATGGCGTGGACCAGGAAGTCGAGCTTGCCCCAGCGCTGCTCGATGACGGCGAAGACCGCGTCGACGCTGTCCGGGTCGGTGACGTCGCAGGGCAGCACGATGTCGCTGCCGACCGATTGGGCCAGCGGCCGGACCCGCTTCTCCAGCGCCTCGCCCTGGAAGGTGAAGGCCAATTCGGCGCCCTGGGCCTGCACCGCCTGGGCGATGCCCCAGGCGATGGAGCGGTTGTTGGCGACGCCCATGATCAGGCCCTTCTTGCCGTGCATCAGGGGCTTGGCGTCGGTCATCGGTGGCCTCGATCCGGGGGCGGGAGGGGTTATTCGGGGCGGCGCCACAGTCCGAATCAGGCGCCCTCCCGCCATTCCCGCGCAACGCGGCAACAGCCCCCTTGGCTTATAGGATGGGGCCGAGTCCGTCAATTGCAGGCCCTGGCCTGGCCTGCGCGGGGCCATCGCATTGGCCTACCCCTCTCTGTCCCTCCCTCTCGCCGGCTCCGCCGGCAAATATCCAATGGCGGCGAAGCCGCCGGGGGGAGGGCACCATGTCGCGGCGCCGCAGCGCATTGTCTTGCAGACGGGAGGCTGTAACAGCGTTCCCTCCCCCCGCCGGCTCCGCCGGCATTTGTCCCATGGCGGCGGAGCCGCCGAGGGGGAGGGACAGGGAGAGGGGGAAGCCTGGCCGGCGCGGGCGGGGACCGAATATTTCCAGGGGTTCGCCGCGGATCCCCAGCCGCGGCTATGATGGCGGCAAGTTGTTGCCTGCCGCGCCGCACTTCGCCACAGTGCGTCGCCATGGCCGATACGCTGAACCTCCTTTGCATTTTGCCGACCTCGCCGGCCGAACGGGCGCGCATCGAGAGCATCGATCCGCGCTTGCGCGTTATCGATGCCGGCGGCTGGTTCGGCGGGGAAATCCGCGAGACCTGGCCGGCGGACACCATCAAGCTCTATGTGGCGGCGGACGCCTTCGGGCGGGGGACGCGGGCCGAACGGGACGCCTTGCTCGCCGCAGCCGACGCCGCCCTGGTCGGCTTTCCGTTTCCCATCGACCTGCGCGGCCGTTCGCCCCGGCTCAAATGGGTGCATCAGCGCCCGGCCGGGGCCAGCAACCAAAAGGCCGGCGATCTGTGGGGCAGCGACATCATCGTCACCACCTCGCGCGGCTATGCCGCCAGCCTGCCCATCGCCGAATTCGCCATCGCCGGCTTTTATCACTTCGCCCGCGGTCTGCACCGCGCCGTCGAGGATCGCTTTCGCCAATCCTTCGACAAGGCGGCCTATGAGCCGGTGCAGATGACCGGCAAAACCGTCTGCATCGTCGGCACCGGCGGTATCGGGCGCGAGGTCGGTCGCCTGTGCGCCGCCGTCGGCATGCGCGTCGTCGGCACCCGGCGCGGCCATGGCGGCGACCTGCTGCCCGGTTTCGATGAAGTGCGCGGGCCCGAAGGCCTGCACGATCTGCTCGCGGTTTCCGACTTCGTCGCCATCTGTTGCCAATGGACGCCGGAAACTGACCGCCTGTTCGGTCCCGCCGCCTTCGCCGCCCTGAAGCCCGGCGCCGTGCTGGCCAATGTGGCGCGCGGCGAGATCGTCGACGAGGAAACCCTGATCGCCGCCCTGGCCGCCGGCCGGCTGCGCGGCGTGGCCCTCGACGTCTATGTCGGCGAATTCAAGCGCCCGCCTGATGCTCGCCTGTGGCGCGACCCGCGCGTCCTCATCGCGCCGCATATCTCGGGCCATACCGATGTGGCGGCAGGTGGGTCCCAGTACCTGGACGTATTCTGCCGCAACGTTGAAGCCTACCTGCATGGGCGGCCGCTGGAGAACGTCATCGACTGGGCGCGCGGTTATTGAGCGGGGCCGTCGCATCTCTGCCAAACATGCTTCGATGCGGCACTGATCCGTTTTGCTTCTTTCGACTAAAATAGCTATTACAACTGGATGAAAATAGGTCATGAGGAACCGCCGATGCGCAGCATGGCGGTCAGGAAAAAGCACAGGCGTCCGGTTGCTGTCGTGGTGTCGGCGAAAGACGACAAGGAACGGGAAGTGCTCAAGCTGGTACAACTGCGTGGCGAGATCGAACTTGGCCTTCAGGACATCCGCGACGGACGAACCGTGGATGGCCGTAAGGTCATCGCCGCCTTGCGGGCCGGGCTCACGTAGGAGGCGGTGGCCTGCTTCGCGATCTGGTGGGCCGGCTTGAAACCGGCCCCTACGCCCTGAACGACACCCCAACCGTAGGTGCGGGTTTCAAACCCGCCCGCAACCGCTACGCCGGTCCCCCGCCCAAATGCCTTCGCACTTCCTCGCGCAACGGCGCCGGCAGGTCGCCGAGGGCGGCGGTGACGCCGGCCAGCAGGCGTCTTGCCGAATAGAGCTGGTCGAGCAGCGACAGCACCAAGGGCATCGCCTCGTCGTCGATGGCCATGCTCTGGCGCAGGTCGCAGATCAGTTCGATGCGCGCCACGTCGGCGTCATCGAAGCGATAGTCGCCATCGGCCTCGATGGGCCGCACCCAGCTTTCGCCGATCCAGGCGGTCAGTTCGACCCGCGACACGCGGCAGCGGGCGATAACATCGTCGAGGCGCATCACGACGTCTCCCGCTGCTTGCCGTGCCCTTGGCCGCGTACCGCGTAGGGATGCGCCTTGGCCCAGGCGGCGACGGCTTCCTCCAGCGCCGGGTCGGGCTGGGCCGGCAGCATCACCTTGAGCGTCACGTATTGATCGCCGCGCCCGCCTGTCCTCGCCGCCCCGCCTGTCCCCGCCTGGCCGGCGCGCGCCACGCCCTTTTCGCGCAGGCGCAGGACCGTGCCGCTGTTGGCGCCCTTGGGTACGGTCATGGTCACCGGCCCGTCGACGGTGGGCACCTCGACACGGCCGCCCAGCACCGCCTCGGGCAGGCTCACCGGCAGTTCGATGTGGATGTCGTCGCCCTTGCGGCTGAACAGCGGATGCGGCTTCACGTTGAGTTCGATGGCGGCGTCGCCGGGTGGGCCGCCGCCGGCGCCGGGCATGCCCTGGCCCTTGAGGCGCAGCGACTGGCCGTCCTCGCAGCCGGGGGGAATGGTGACGCGCAGCGTCTTGCCGCCGGGCAGCGACAGCTCCTTGGCGCCGCCCTTGACCGCGTCGATGAAATCGATGGCGAGCGAATAGTGGCTATCGGCGCCGCGGAATTTCATGCCGCCGGCTGGTCCGCCGCCGGCCCGGCGGAACAGGTTGGCGAACAAATCGTCTTCCGACAGGCCCTCGAACGGGTCGCCCCCGGGGTGATACCTGGCGCCCTGGGCGCCATCGGCATGGCTGCGATAGAAGGTCCGCTCCTGGCGCGGCTGGCCGGCGGCGTCGATCTCGCCGCGGTCGAAGGCGGCGCGCTTGTCCTTGTCCGACAACAGGCCATAGGCGGCGGAGACATCCTTGAACCGCGCCTCGGCCTTCTTGTCGCCGGGATGCAGGTCGGGATGCAGGTCGCGCGCCAGCTTGCGGTATTTCTTCTTGATCTCCTCGGCCGTGGCGCTCTTGGCGAGGCCGAGTGTCGTGTACGGATCGTCCATCGTTGGTGCCTGTCTGCGTTCGGTTGGCGTGCGGCGGCTGGCGGCGTCACACCTTGGTCTTCTTGCGCCGCACCTCATAGGCATTGCGCTCGGCCCAGCGGCGGATGAAGCCGGTCAGGTCCTTGTCGGGCTCGGCCGGCAGCATCACGGTCAGATGGACCAGATGGTCGCCGCGCGTGTTGTCGGGGCGCTGGGCGCCTTTGCCCTTCAAGCGCAGCACGGTTCCCGAATTGGCCCCTTCCGGGACGGTGACGGTCACCGGCCCGTCGGTGGTCTCGACCTCGATCTTGCCGCCCAGCACCGCTTCCGGCAGAGAGATAGGCACCTCGGCGTGCCAATCGAAGCCCTCCTGACGAAAACCGTTGGCCGGCGGCGTTGCGGTGGCGGCGCGGACGTGGACTTCGACGTGAGCGGCGCCGGCCTCGCCGCCGCCCAGGCCCAACATGCCCTGGCCCTTCAGGCGCAGCACCTGGCCGTCCTCGGTGCCGGGCGGGACTTTGACGTCCAGGTGCTTGCCGTTGGAAAGGGCGATGCGTTCGACCGTGCCCTTGGCTGCCGCCTCGGCGTCGATGCTGATCTTATAGGTGACGTCGATGCCCTTGATGGCGCCGCCGCGCTGGCGGAAGAAGCGCTCGAAGGGATGGCGGCCGCGCGGCGGCGCCTCACCGGCGGTTCCTTGTCCCGGCGGGGCCTGGCGGCGGCGGACTTCGCTGCCCCCAGCGTCGATCTCGCCCTGGTCGTATCGTTTCCGCTTCTTGGCGTCCGACAGGATGTCGTAGGCGACCGTCACTTCCTTGAAGCGGTCCAGGGCGGCCGTGTTGCCCGGGTCGCGGTCGGGATGCAGTTTGCGCGCCAGCTTGCGGTAGGCCTGCTTGCTCTCGTCCTTGGCGGCGTCGCGGGCCACGCCGAGGACCGCATAGGGGTCCCTCATCGGCCGCGCCTTGCCGTCATGACCGGTCCTTTCAGCCGCACCGCTACTGGATGACCTGCCAGGTGCCGTCGGCGTTGCGGCAGGCGCGGCCGATCGCCGTCTCGTTCTTGCCGCCGACGACGATGGTCTGCTGGTATTCGCGGCAATCGCGGCCCTGATCCTGATAGGTGCGGGTCGGCGTAAAGGTACCGGAATTGCCTGAATCCGGATTGCGCCACGCCGTTGTCTGGCCGCTCGGCGTGCGTTCCAGGGCGGTTTGGGAACTGTTGGCCATATGGGTGCGGTCGGCGCGGTCCAGCGACTTGCCAACCTCGCTGCCCAGGAAGGCGCCGCCTAGGGCGCCGATGGCAACTGCCGCCATGGCCCCGGTGCCGCCGCCGATCTGCGAGCCGGCCAGCGCGCCGAGGCCGGCGCCGAGCAGGGTGCCGCCGGTCTGCTTCGGTCCGGTGTCGGCGCAGCCGCCAAGGGTTGTGGCGGCGGCCAGCGCGGCGGCCAGGGCCACGGATGCGAAAGGTGGTGTTGTCATCTCTGCGGTTCCTTCTGCAAGGAGACGTCCGGAATCGGAAATCCCTAATCTGCTTGCCTTGACAAAGATCAGGCCCGGGCTATTCCCTGGCGGGATGCGGCCCGTGCTCGAATCCTGAAAACTCATGCTAAGAATATAGACAATGCCCGCCTTGATCTCCATCACAACGCGCGAACTGATCGAACGCTTCCGGGAATGGCAGGCCGAGGCCGAAACCCAGGAGCCGAACGATCCCGAAGCCATGGCCCTTGCCACCGCCCAGCCCGACGGCACGCCGTCGCTGCGCATGGTGCTGCTCAAGGAAGCCGACGAGAACGGCTTCGTCTTCTACACCAACCTGGAAAGCCGCAAGGGCCGCGACATCGCCGCCAACCCCAAGGCCGCCCTGCTGTTCCACTGGAAGTCCCTGCGCCGCCAGGTGCGCGTCGAAGGCCGGCTGGAGCCGGTGACCCCGGCCGAGGCCGATGCCTATTTCGCCTCGCGGCCGCGCGATTCGCAGATCGGCGCCTGGGCGTCGCGCCAGTCGCGCCCGATGGAAGGCCGCTTCGAGCTGGAACGCCGGGTCGCCGAATACGCGCTGAAGTTCAACATCGGCGCCGTGCCGCGCCCGGCCTACTGGTCGGGGTTCCGCCTGGTGCCGGCCCACATCGAATTCTGGACCAGCCACCGCTTCCGCCTGCACGACCGCAGCGTTTACACCCGCAACGGCGATGTCTGGACCGAGGAAAAACTGTTCCCGTGAGGTGCAGCCTCGGTGGCGACGCCGTTAACTTTGAATGGCTGAAATGACCGACAACACCCAGGAAAGAAAAGACAAACCGCTGCCGCACCGCCACCGGCTGGCGCCCGCCGCCGTCGCCCGGCTGATGCGCTTTGCCACCTATGCCTCAACGTCGGTGGCCGTCGCCTTGGTGGCGGCCAAGCTGTGGGCCTGGTCGCAGACGGATTCGGTCAGCCTGCTGTCCTCCCTGATCGATTCCGTGCTCGACCTCGGCGCGTCCCTGGTCACCTTGTATGCCGTGCATCACGCTGTGCAGCCGGCTGATCGCGAGCATCGCTTCGGCCATGGCAAGGCTGAGGCGCTGGCCGGCCTCGGCCAGGCGGTCTTCATCGCCGGCTCGGTGGTCTTCCTGGCCTTGGAGGCGGGGCGCCGGCTGTTCATCCCCCATCCGGTGGAAGACAGCGATGCCGGCATGCTCGTCATCCTCATTGCCCTGCTGCTCACCGGACTGCTGATTTTGTTCCAGCGCTTCGTCATCCAGCGCACCGGATCGATTGCGGTCAGCGCCGATGCCTTGCATTACCAGTCGGACCTGTTGCTCAACGGCAGCGTCCTGGCTGGCCTGTATCTATCTGGCCACTTGGGCTGGACCTGGGCCGATCCGGCCTTCGCCCTCATCGTCGCCGGCATCATCGCGCACAGCGCCTGGCGCATCGTCGGCTCCTCCCTCGACGTGCTGATGGACCGCGAACTGCCCGACGAAGACCGCCGGCGCATTCGCCAAATCGCCAGCGAACATGTCGGGGTCGATGCGGTCCACGACATCCGCACCCGCTCCTCGGGGACCCGCGTGTTCATCCAACTGCATCTGGAAATGGACGGTGACAAGCCGCTGCGCGAGGCTCATGCCCTAGGCGATCGTGTCATGTCCGCGGTCGAGGCGGCTTATCCCAATGCCGAGGTGCTGGTCCATCACGACCCGGTCGGCGAAGAAGAACCGCCGCCGCGATTCACCTGATGTGGTTCAACTGAAAATATAGAAAAATGTATTGATTTATTGAAATAACTCATTATTCTAAAATTATATAGTCGCTTCGCAACGGCGGCAGCCCGTTGCCCGTTGTGGAAATATCCGGCGATGCCTGTCGCGGCGACAAGCCGCAAAGTGTGCCGCATTTTTACCTTCGCGAATCCTCCCGTCGCTATATCCAGGAAATTCCGACGGCCGAATTGTCGGGTCGGCAAGGGGGGAGGTCCAAGTATGGCAACGGGTTGGGAAAGATGTCTTTTTAGGCGCGGACCGCTTGGCGCCGTTGTCGCCATGCTGTTGTCCGCGGCCTATCCGCAATCGGCGCGCGGCGATGACACTCCCCCCGGCGATGACGAGCGGCCGGATTGGGCAGCGACAACGATAACCGGCGACTGGGGCGGCGCGCGGACCCGCCTGTCGGACGCCGGCATTGACATCAGCCTCAACTATATCGGCGAGGTGCAGGACAATCTGTCCGGCGGTATCAACCGGGGCGCCTTGGCAGAAGGCCGGTTCGAGCTGTCCGTCGATGCCGATCTCGAAACCCTTGCCGATTGGCCGGGCGCGACCTTCCACGCCAGCGGCTACAATCTGCATGGCCGCGGGGTGACCGGCTCCAAGCTCTCCAACCTGCTCGGTGTCAGCAACATCGAGGCAACCCACACCACCCGTCTGTTCACCCTGTGGCTGCAACAGGATCTGTTCGACTCGGCCCTGTCGGTGCGGGCCGGCCAGTTGGCGGCTGACGATGAATTCCTGCTCAGCCCGACCGCCGCCAATTTCATGAACGGCACCTTCGGCTGGGCGGCTGCGATCTCGGCCAACCTGCCCTCCGGCGGTCCGGCCTTTCCCCTGGCGACGCCGGGCGTCCGCGTTCAGGTCGCGCCGAGTGACAGCCTCGCCGTCCTGGCGGCGGTGTTTGCCGGCGATCCAGCCGGCCTCGGCGGCCAGCCGGCGCAATTGCGCAACCATCATGGCACCACCTTCAGCCTGGACGGCGGCGCTTTTTTCCTGGGCGAGGCGCAATACGCCATCAACCCGGGTGGAGATACCGGCCTGCCCGGGGTGCTCAAGCTGGGTGCCTGGTATCATTCCGGCGATTTCGCCGATCAGCGCTTCGATACCGGCGGGCTGTCCCTGGCCGATCCGGCTTCCAACGGCACGGCGCGCAACCGGCGCCACGATTACGGCATCTATGGCGTTGCCGACATGATGGCCTGGCGCGAAGCTGGCAGTGACGATCAGGGCCTCAACCTGTTCCTGCGCGCCGGCGGCACGCCGGCGGATCGCAACCTGATCGATTTCTATGTCGATGGCGGGGCCGGCTACAAAGGCCTGTTTGCGGGCCGCGACGACGACGTGCTGGGCCTGGCCGTGGCCTATGCTGGGATCAGCGGCGATGCCAGCAGCCTGGACGAAGACGCCCGCCGCTTCAACGCCATCGCCAGTCCCGTCCGCGACTTCGAAGCCGTCCTCGAACTGACCTACATCGCCCAGTTGAAGCCCTATTGGACGCTTCAGCCCGATCTCCAATATGTCATCCACCCCGGCGGTAATGTCGCCAATCCCAAAGATGCCAGCGGCACCCGGGAGATCGAAGATGCCTTCGTCATCGGTCTGCGCACGACCCTGAAGTTCTGAAGCCGCGCGGCGGGCGCCTGGGCCTGTCTCGGCTCCGCCATCCCCCCTCTCCCCGTCCCGCGCAGCGCCGACAGGCGATAAGCGGGACAGGGAGAGGGGGAGGCGGCGCTTCACCTGATAGCCCCGCGACCGGCCGCGCCGGTCATTGCCCCGTGATGCGAATCAATGTCCAATGGGCGGACATGGCGTAAAATATAGTGTTGAGTCGATGGCTCGGCGGCCGGCCGTCGCTGCGTCGACGCGGCAGGAACGCTGTCATGCCGCCGTCGCGGAAGGGTGGCGATGAGTTTCGAAGATCTCTTTTCGCGCGTTGCGCTTGCCTTGGGCATCGGCCTGCTGATTGGCCTCGAGCGCGGCTGGCGCCTGCGCGAGGCGGGGCCCGGAGACCGTGCCGCCGGCATCCGTACCTTTGCCGTTTCCGGCCTGCTGGGCGGCATCGCCGGCGCCCTTTCTCAGACTGTGGCAGGCCAGTCGGGGATCGCCGCCGGTCTTGTTCTCGCCGCCGGCTTCGCCACCTATGCCGGTGTCATCGCGGCATTCAGCCGGGATGAAAACAAGGCCGATGGGACCTTTTCGGCGACCACCGCCGTCGCCGGGATGCTGACCTTCGCGCTTGGCGCCTATGCCCTGTTGGGCGACGTGCGGATCGCGGCGGCGGCGGCCGTTGCCGCCACCGCGCTCCTCGCCGTCCGCGAACAGCTGCACGGCTGGGTGGCACGGATTGCCTGGCCGGAGCTGCGCTCAGGCCTCGTCCTGCTCACCATGACGTTCATCGCCCTGCCGATCGTGCCCCAAGTCCCAATCGGACCGTTCGGCGGCGTCAACCCCCACGAGGTATGGATCGTCGCCATCCTTCTCGCCAGCGTCTCGTTCGGCGGCTACATCGCTGTCAAATATCTCGGCCCCAGACCTGGGGTGCTGTTGGCCGCCGCCGCGGGCGGACTAGTTTCATCGACGGCCGTCACCCTGGCCAACGCCCGTCTCGCGGCTGCCGGCGAAGGCGCGTCGCACTTGTTGTCCGCCGGAGTCGCGGTGGCAACCGCCGTGTCGCTGCTCCGTGTCGTTGCCCTTGGGGCGACGTTGCAGCCGTCGCTGCTGCTCCTGATCGGCCCGCCCCTGATTGCCGCGGCGGGCGTGGCGATGGGGCTGGCACTGCTTTCGTCCTTCCGGCGCGGCGCCGGAACGCAGCGGGAGAAGCAGCGGGAGAATAAGATGGATTTCCGCAATCCGTTCAGCTTTTGGACAGTCATCGGATTTGCCATCTTTTTAGGGGTGACCATGGTGCTCGGCCAGGCCTTGGGGCAGACCTTCGGCGCTGCTGGGGCGATCTTCGGTGCTATCGCTATCGGATTCGCCGATGTCGATTCGGCGACAGTGTCGATGGCGAACCTGATGCCCGTACCCCTGTCGCAGGAAAGCACGGCCTATGCCATCCTCGCCGCGGCTGCCTGCAACTCCGTCGGCAAGGTCGCGATCTGCGCCGCCCTCGGCCGCAATCGCTTCGCTGTCGATATCGGGGTGTTGGTGGTGGCGTGCTGCCTTGCGGGGGCGATGGTCTCGGTACTGACCGGGATGTTCCTGTCGCGATGAAGCCGCCAGGCCCGCGTGCGGGGGCGGTCGCGATGTCCCCACCCTCCATGGACAATCGAGCCGATCATGCTGATTGAAAATCAAAGTTATATCATAGAGTTCATGACTCGTCCTGATGTTTTAGATCAGTTTTCTGACGTCACTCCCGTCCGCCGCATCACCACCCACATCTCCGAACTGTTCATTTATGGCGACCGGGCGCTGAAGCTGAAGCGCGCCGTGCGTTTTCCTTATCTCGATTTCTCGACGCCCGAGCGCCGCCGCCAGGCCTGCTTGGCGGAAGTCGCCGTCAACCGGCGCACGGCGCCTGATCTCTATCGCGGCGTGGTCGCCGTCACCCGCGAGGCCGATGGCGCCCTGGCCCTGGGCGGGGCGGGCGAACACGTCGATTGGCTGGTCGACATGCACCGCTTCGACGACAGCCTGCTGTTCGACCGCCTGGCCCGGGAGGGCCGGCTGACCCCCGCCATCTTGGAAGACGCCGCCGCCGTCATCGCCCGTTTCCACGCCGCCTGCGACGTCACTCCCGGCTTCGGCGGCAGCCCAGCCATGGCCGAGAATATCGACAACTATGCCGCCAGCTTCGCCGAAGCCCCCGCCGGCACCTTCGTTGCCGCCGACGTCGCACGCCTGATCGAAGCCAGCCGGCGCGAACTGGCCCGCGTCGCCCCGCTGCTCGAAGACCGCCGCCGGCAGGGCCGGGTGCGCCACGGCCACGGCGATCTGCACCTGCGCAACATCGTGCTCATCGACGGCCGGCCAACCCTGTTCGACGCCATCGAATTCAGCCCGGCCATCGCCAACGTCGACGTGCTGTTCGACACGGCTTTCTTGCTCATGGACCTCGACCACCGCGGCCTGCGCGCCGAAGCCAACATCGTCTTCAACCGCTATCTGGACGTGGCGGCGGGCGCGGGGGACAAAGCAAATCAGCCTCATCCTGAGGAGGCGCAAAGCGCCGTCTCGAAGGATCGGCATCCGCCGCAGCGCCAGCCCATCCTTCGAGACGCGCCTGCGGCGCTCCTCAGGATGAGGACACAGGGCATAGACGACCCCGAAGGCCTCGCCGTCCTGCCCCTATTCCTCTCCGAACGCGCCGCCATCCGCGCCCATGTCACGGGCGCCGCCGCCGCTGTCACCCCGGCCGGTCAGGCGGTCGCCCTGATCGACGAGGCCCGCGACTACCTCTGCCGCGCGTCAGCCTATCTGGCGCCGCCGCCGCCGCTGCTGGTTGCCGTCGGCGGCCTGTCGGGCAGCGGCAAAAGCTGGCTGGCCCGGCAGTTGGCCGGCGATCTCGGCGCCGCCCCCGGCGCCCGCCTGTTGCGCAGCGACGTGTTGCGCAAGCAGCTGGCCGGCGTCGATGCCTTCGCCCGTCTGGACGACGCCGGTTATGCACCGGAGATGACCGAACGCACCTTCCAGGCCCTGGCCGAGGCCGCCTCGCGCACCCTCGCCACCGGGCATGCCGTTGTCGCCGATGCGGTGCATGCCCGGCCGGAACAACGCGATGCCATCGCAGCGGTGGCGGCGCGCCTCGGCGTGCCCTTCATCGGCCTGTGGCTGGACGCGCCGCTCGCCGTGCGCCTGGCCCGTGCCGGCGAGCGCGGCCGCGATGCCTCCGATGCCGATGCCGCGGTCATCCGCCGGCAATCCGACTATGCTACAGGGACGATCGCCTGGCGGCATATCGATGCCGGCGGGACGGCGGCGCAGACCCTGGCCGCGGCCCGCGCCGCGCTTGCCCAGATAGGCGTGATGAAGGCCAGGAATCCTTAGGATTCAAAACGGTATTGGGCTAGACTTAGCGTAACTAAAATAAGCCGCAACCGAACAGGAGGGCGAAATGCCGGTCAAAACCATCCTTGTCCCCGTCGACGGCACCAACTCGTCGGGGCGCTGCCTGGAAGCTGCCATTCACGTCGCCAAGATGCACAACGCCCATGTCGAGGTGTTTCACGTCCGCTCGGATCCCAAGGATGCCGTGCCGCTGTTGGGCGAAGGCATGTCCGGGGCCATGATCGAGGAAATGATCGATCTCGCCGATAAGGAAGCCGGCGACCGCTCCGGCCGAGCGCGCAAGCTCTACGACGACGCGCTCAAGGCGCACGGCCTGCCCGAGGTGGACAAGCCGCAGCTCTGCTCCGGCCCGGCGGCATCCTGGATCGAAGTGGTCGGCCGCGAGGACGAAGCAGTGGCCGTGCGCGCCCGCCTGGCTGATCTATCGGTGATCGCCCGGCCGACGCCGGAAGGCGACTTTCCGTCGTCGATGACCTTGAATGCCGCCCTGTTCGAAACCGGCCGGCCGGTGCTGGTGGTGCCGCCGACGCCGTTCAAGCCGTTCGGCAAGACCATGGCGATCTCGTGGAACGGCAGCGCCGAATCGGCACGCGCCGTGGCCGCCGGCATCGTCTATCTGACCCTTGCCGATACGGTTCTGGCCATGGCCGTGCACAGCGCGCGCACGCCGCCAATGGCGGCGCGCGGCCTCGGAGAATATCTGGCCTGGCATGGCATCACAGCGGTCGCCGAACCGATTGAGCCGGGGGGGTACACAGTAGGACAGGCGGTACTGGGGTTCTGCGCCGAACACGGCGTCGATATGCTGGTGATGGGCGCCTACACGCACAGCCGGGTGCGCCAGCTGGTTCTCGGCGGTGTCACCCGCCACGTCCTGGAAAACGCCCAGATCCCCCTGCTGATGGCCCGCTGACGAAGGGGCGGCGCAGCGCTCGGCGCCTCGTTCGCCGGGACCTTAGGCCGCGAGGTACGATGGAGGAACGCAAGACCGTCGTCATTACCGGCGCCAGCCGGGGCATCGGGCATGCCACGGCGCGCCGTTTTCTCGATGCAGGCTGGCGGATTATCACCTGCTCGCGCGAGGCGGTGCCCGAAGCCTGCCGGCGCGATCCGAACTGGACTTGCCACATCCCGACTGATCTCAACGACCCGGCCAGCTTGGCCGACTTCGTCGAACAGGCCAATGCGGCGCTGGTCGGGGCGCCGCTGCATGCCCTGGTCAACAATGCCGGGGTGTCGCCGAAGACGCCGTTCAAGGAACGCCTCGGCTGTCTCAATGGCGATCTCAATGCTTGGCAGCAAGTCTTTGATTTAAAATTGTTTGCACCACTTAAGTTGGCGCGCGGTTTTGCCGCCGCCCTGCATCGCGGGCGGGGTGCCATCGTCAATGTCACCTCGATTGCCGGGCATAAGGTGCATCCCTTCGCCGGTTCCGCCTATGCCATTTCCAAGGCGGCGCTGTCGGCGCTGACCCGCGAACTGGCCAACGAATTCGCTGAGCTCGAAGTGCGGGTCAACGCCGTCTGTCCGGGCGAGATCGCAACGGCCATGCTGCAGCCGGAATACGAAGCGCTGATCCCGCGAATTCCCCTTGGCCGCATGGGCACCCCGGAGGACGTCGCCGCCACCATTTATTTCCTCTGTTCGGGCGATTCAGGCTACGTTACGGGCACCGAGGTCTGGGTGACCGGCGGGCAGCATATGTTCTGATATACTATAACATATTTAATTGTTATTTTTCAATATGTTATAGAGTTATTTTCAACGAATGGTGGGGCCGATGGTCTACAAAAGTCAGCACGCGATAGCGGGCGATGGGTCCACCGAACGCGGCGATGCCGCCGCCGAAGCCTTTCTCGCCATCCCCAGCCTGCCGCCGCCCGTCGCCGCTCCCGCCATTGCCGTGGCGCCCTGGCAGCCGCCCTTCCATCTGCGCTATCGGCTGGCCACCATGGCCGGCGCGGTGCTCAGCCTCGTCTGGCTCTATGTGGCCGGGGTCTATCTGTTTGGCCAGGACGCGTTGGTCGACCTCGGCGCCCTGCTGCCCCATGAGATCGGCGGCATGGCCGCCGGCGTGCTGACGCCGCTCGCCCTGCTGTGGATGGTCGTGCTGTTCCTCGAACGCGACCGGCGTCTGGGTCACGAGGCCCGCGTGCTGCGCTGGTACCTGGCCCAGTTGGTCTATCCGGCGGCGGATGGCGAGGCGCGGGTGCACGAACTCTCGGAATCCCTGCGCCGCCAGGCCCGCGAACTGACCCGGGCCTCGGAAGAAGCGGCCGAGCGGGCCCGCCATGCCGACGATCTGCTGCGCCAGCGGGTCGCCTCGCTGACGCAGAGCAGTGCGGATGCCGACCTGCGATCACAGGCGGTGGCCGAAACCCTGCGTCGCCAGACCGACGACCTGCGGGTTTCCTCCGAAACCGCCGCCCTAAAGGTGCGCGAGGCCGGCGATGCGCTGGCGCGTGAATCGCAAGGCCTGACCGTGGCCTCCGACCGGGCGGTGGCGCGGGCCGGCGACCTGGGCGATGTCCTGCACCGGCGTGCCGCTGACTTGGGCGATACCGCCGAGCGCGCCGCCGAACAGGTGCGCCAGCATAGCGAGGCCTTCCATAGTCAAACCCAGGCGCTCGCTGAAGCCGCCGCGGCCCTGGCGGCCGATACCCGTGAAGCCGGTACCGTCCTCGACGCCCGGGTGGCGGCGCTGACGCAGGCATCGGCGCAGGCTACTGATCGCCTGGGAGGCAGCGCCGCCCTGCTGCACGACCACGCCGTCGACCTCTCTGACCGTTCGCAGCGCGCCGCCGAACAGGCCGAGGCGATGCGCCAGGCGCTGGCTAACCAGGGTGAAACGCTGGCCGGCATGGTCGGCCAGCTCAGCGGGCAAACCGGCCGGGTCGGCGAACTCCTGGGCGAACAGCGCCGTCTGCTCGACGCTACAGCCGAACAGGTTGCCGGGCACGTCGCCGATCTGGGTGAGCGGTTGCGTGGCGAAGCTGGAGAACTGCGCGAAACGGCCGAGCAGGTCGCCTTGCGTATCGCCGAAAGCGGCGATGCCTTCCGCCGGCATGTCGAGGCTGTCGAAGGCGCCGCCGAGCGCGTCGGGCAGCGCACCCGCGCCGTCGGCGTGGCGCTTCACGCAACGGCCGGGGAATTGGCAACGGTCGGCGACAGCGTCATCGGCCGGGTCGAAGTGGTGGGGGAAGCCTTTGCCCGGCGGAGCACCGCCCTTGAAGCTGCTGCCGAGGCAGCGCTCGGCCAGTTGTCGGAGGTCGGTGCGAGCCTGCATCAGCGCGCCGATCACCTGGACCGGCTTAGCCAGCGGGCAGCCGATCGCCTGGAGGATGTCGGTAACATCGTGCGCGCCCAGGCCGACGATGCCACTGCCTTGGCCGAGCGCTCGACCCTGCGCCTGCAGGAGTTGAGCGATA
>CAMCUA010000052.1 GCA_945878455.1 Asaia bogorensis
ATTCGGTCAACCGCCAGTTCGGCCGCACGCCCCTTCGCGCCTTGGCCGCCATCCGGCGAAACGCTGCGCCCCCACCGCCAACCTCATGCTTTATAAGAAGATGAGGGGGATTGTTTATAGCTGTGAATTTATTAAATAAATTTACTTACTTCAAGCGCTCAGACAAGCCGAACGACAACCTTCGTTCCAGCGTGCAGCCCGCTTGCGCAGCGCCTTGGTTTCGTTGCCGGGCAGGCAAAAGCCATGAGCATTTACCCGGCTGCGCGCGGGGCCGTTGGCAGGGCCCGCGAAATGGCCGTTCGCGGCCCGCCGGATTGTGGTAAAAGGACGCCCCACATCGCCCGGCCCCCGCCCTCGCGTGGCGCCAGGCACCTTATATCCCAGCGGAGGCATTCATGGCAACGCGTGTTGCAATCAACGGATTCGGGCGTATCGGCAGGCTGGTTCTACGAGCCATTATCGAGTCGCGGCGCAACGACATTCACGTCGTCGGCATCAACGACCTGGGATCGGTGAAGACCAACGCCCATCTGCTGAAATACGACTCGGTACACGGCACGCTGGCCAGCGACGTCAACGTCAACGGCGAGTCCATGGATGTCGGCCAAGGCCCGATCAAGGTGACGGCCGAACGCGATCCGAAGAAACTGCCGTGGAAGGAACTCGGCGTCGACGTGGCGCTGGAATGCACCGGCATCTTCACCGACAAGGAGACCGCCTCGCAGCATCTGACCGCCGGCGCCCGCAAGGTGCTGATCTCGGCGCCTGCCACCGATGTCGACATGACGATTGTCTATGGCATCAACCACGAGGCCCTGAAGAGCAGCCATACGGTCGTCTCCAACGCTTCCTGCACCACCAACTGCCTGGTCCCCGTCGTCGACGTGCTGCACAAGACGGTCGGCATCGAAAAGGGCTTCATGACCACGGTGCATTCCTATACCGGCGACCAGCGCACGGTGGACACCCTGCACAGCGACCTGCGCCGGGCCCGTGCCGCTTCGGTCTCGATGATCCCGACCTCGACCGGTGCGGCCAAGGCCGTCGCCCTGGTCTTGCCGGAAATGAAGGGCCGGCTGGACGGCACCGCCATCCGCGTGCCGACACCCAATGTTTCGATGATCGACCTGACCTTCATCGCCTCGCGCAGCTGCACGGCCGAGGAAATCAACGACGCCATGCGTAAGGCCGCCGCCGGCCGGCTGAAGGGCGTGCTCGGCGCCATCGACGCGCCGCTGGTGTCGATCGACTTCAACCACGACAGCCGCAGTTCGGTGTTCGACCTCAACCAGACCCAGATCGTCGGGGGCAACTTCGTGCGCGTGCTGTCCTGGTACGACAACGAATGGGGCTTTTCCAACCGCATGTCGGACACCGCCATCGCCATGGCCAACGCCCGTTGAGGGCAACGGCGCGCAGGGCCTTCGTCGTCCATCACCGAGAACAGGCGATGGCGGCCCTGCGGGCGGCGGCGGAGGCTGGCGTGGCGGTAATGCTTCTGAGCCCGCCAGGCGCCGCCCGGTCGATGGGCGCGGCGGTTTTCCAGGCGATGATCGCGGAAGCCCGCGGTCAGTTTCCCGGCGTCGATGCCGTGGCCGTTCTCGACAGCGCCGACGAGCCGGGTGCGGCGATGCGGGCGCTGCGCCACGGCAGCGAGGCCATCCGACTTGTGGCAGCGCCAGAGATCGTGTCTAAAATCAACGCGATGGCAGCCCAAGTGGAATCAATATTGGAGCCGGGCGGGATTCCCTCCCTCGACCTCGGCACGGTAGAAGATATCTTAGCAGCTTGCCGCAAGTGGTTGACATATCAATGAACGATCCCGGCTGCCGGCTTTACCTGGTGACGCCGCCCCGGATCGATCTGGCGGCCTTCGCCGACCGCTTGGCCGAGGCGCTGGACGCGGGCGATGTCGGCTGCGTCCAGCTGCGCCTGAAGGATGTCGACGACGACACCGTGCGGCGCGCCGCCGAACGGCTGTTGCAGGTGACGGCGGAACGCGACGTCGCCCTGCTGCTCAACGACCGGCCGGACCTGGCCAAGTCTGCCGGCTGCGACGGCGTGCATATCGGCCAGGAGGACGCCCCATACGACCAAGCACGCCGGCAGCTCGGCGCCGATGCCATCGTCGGCGTCACCTGTCACGATTCCCGCCATCTGGCCTTGGTCGCCGCCGAAGATGGCGCCGACTACGTGGCCTTCGGCGCTTTCTTTCCGACCGGCACGAAACAGCCCCAGCACTGGGCCACGCCCGATATCCTGACCTGGTGGAGCGACATCGCCACCGTGCCCTGCGTCGCCATCGGCGGCATCACGCCCGAGAACTGCGGCCCGCTGGTGACCGCCGGCGCCGACTTCCTGGCCGTCGTGTCAGCCGTCTGGGACCACCCGCAGGGACCGGGGGCGGCGGTGCAGGAATTCCTCGCCGCCATCGCGCGGGCGGGCGAGGCCTGAACAGCCCGTGCATTGCCTCCCCCGGGGCAGGGTGTTAGGTTCCGCGCCGTCCGGCCCCACCCGTTCGCCGCCGGCTTTCGCCAACGCACGGATTGTTCATGCCGAAAATCAACGGAAACGCGGTCCGCCCGGGATTCATCATTGAACACCAGGGCCGTCTGTGGGTTTGCGTACGCATCCAGCACACGCAGCCCGGCAAGGGCGGTGCCTACCTTCAGGTCGAACTGAAGGACATCCGCGACGGCACCAAGCAGAACACCCGCTTCCGGTCGTCGGAAACGGTGGAGCGGGTCTTCCTCGACCAGCACGACTATCAGTACCTGTTCAGCGAAGGCGACATGCACACCTTCATGGACATGGAATCCTTCGAGCAGATCACGCTCGACGGCAGCGTCGTCCTGGAAGACCAGGTCCCCTACCTGCAGGAAGGCATGACCGTGGTCGTCCAATCCTACGAGGATAAGCCGCTATCGCTGTCGATTCCCGATACGGTGGTGCTGGAGGTCGTCGAGGCTGATGCGGTGGTCAAGGGCCAGACCGCGTCATCGTCCTACAAGCCGGCAAAGCTGTCGAACGGCGTGCGCATCATGGTGCCGCCGCATGTCGGTACCGGCAGCCGATTGGTGGTCAATACGGCCGATGGCAGCTATGTCGAACGGGCCAAGGATTGAGCCATCGCGGCGGGAACCATCGGGGAGCTAACTGAGCCATGGCCGCGCGTTCGCCTCTGATCAACGTCATGGCCGCCGCCGCGCAGAAGGCGGGCCGCTATCTGGTCCGCGACTTCGGCGAGGTCGAACACCTGCAGGTCTCGCTCAAGGGGCCGGCCGATTTCGTCAGCGTCGCCGACCGCCGCGCCGAAGAGACCATTTTTCGCGAATTGAGCAAGGCCCGCCCGCGTTTCGGCTTCCTGATGGAGGAACGCGGCGCGGTCGAGGGCGCCGACAGCAGCAACCGCTGGATCGTCGATCCGCTCGACGGCACCACCAACTTCCTGCACGGCATTCCGCACTTCTGCATTTCCATCGCCCTGGAGCGGGACGGTGACTTCCTGGCTGGTGTCGTCTATCAGCCGATCACCGACGAGATGTTCTGGGCGGAAAAAGGCGCCGGGGCCTGGCTGAATACCCGCCGCATCCGGGTTTCAGCACGCAAGTCGCTGGAAGAATCCGTTATCGCCATGGGCATCTCGCACCGCGCCTTGGAAAATCATCCGGAATTCCACGCTCGGCTGGCCGCCCTGATGGCCGGCACCGCCGGCGTGCGGCGCTTCGGTTCGGCGGCGCTCGATCTCGCCTATGTCGCCGCCGGGCGGTTCGATGGTTTTTGGGAACTGGGCCTGTCGCCGTGGGACATCGGCGCCGGCGTCGTCCTGGTGCGCGAGGCCGGCGGCTATGCCACCGCCTTGGACGGCCGGTCGAACCCAGCCCACGACGGCGATATCGTCGCTACCAATAGCCACCTGCTGCAACCGCTGCTCGTGCTGATGCAGGCCTCCCCCAGCGAAGCCATGCCCAAGGCCAAGCCCGCCAAGGCATCGTAACGGCGGCACACCGCCCCGATTTCGCCGTTTTTTGCCGCTTACCTCCCCCAGCCGCTTGACCGGTAAAGCGGTTGTCCGGAACCGAACCCTTGGTTATGTTCGTTGGCGCGGCATCCTCGTCATCGCATACCAAGGCTAACGTAAAGGCGGAGGACGACACCCAGATGGTCTTGCAGCGATTCGCATCCCGTATCCGTTTTGGGCAGGTCTTGATGGCGGCAGGACTGGGCGGCATCGTTGCCCTGCCCGCCGCCGCCCAGATGTCGCCGTTTCTCGACGCCGGCAATCCGAGCGTCCGCGTCGACTATAGCGTGCTTGGTCCCGGATACGACGAGTTCGGTGCGCCGGTTAACGGCGGCGGCCCCCGGTTGATGCCGAGCACCGAAATGCCGACATCACGCCTGCACGTGGCGCCGCCGCGCGCCACGAACTTGCCGGCGAACCGTGTTCCCGCCGCGACCCAGCCGGCCGCGTCGGCGCGCCAGCCGGCAACCCGTGCGACGCCGGCCCCGGTCGTGCCGGCAACCGCCGTGGCACCCACCCCATCGCTGCGCCCGCCAGCGGCGCCGACACTTGTTGCCCCGCCCGCGCCCGTTTCCGCAGCGCCAAGCCGGGCACCAGCCGCTGCCCCGACCGTTGCGCCGCCGCCAGCACCGGCCGCCACCGCGCCGTTGGCAGCGGTACCGACGGTGGCAGCGCCGACCCCGCCGACCCCGCCCGTAGCTGTACCGGCATCCGCGCCGCCGCCGCCGGCCGTTGTGGCGTCCGCGGCATCGCCACCGGCCGCAAGCAGGCCGCAAGCTATCAGCCCGCCAGCCGTCGCGCCGCAAACAGCGGCACGCTCCCCCGCCGCCACGGCGCGCACCGCGCCCGGCGCCCCGCTCAGCGTCGTCTTCGACGGCGAATCGACCAATCTACCGCCGACGGCGGCCGACGGACTGCGCGATCTGGCCGCCCGCCTGAAGGGGCAGGAGGAAATGCGCGTGCAGCTGATGGCCTATGCTGGCGGTGACGACATGCAAGCCAGCAAGGCCCGCCGGCTGTCGCTATCGCGCGCCTTGGCGGTACGTACCTATCTGATCGAAAACGGCGTGCGCAGCACCCGCATCGACGTCAGGGCGCTAGGCAACAAGACGACGGAGGAGCCGCTCAACCGGGTCGACGTCGTCCCTGCCGACCGCTGAGCCTAGACAATCGAAACTTCCGGCTATCCGGCCGGGGATGCCATCGGAGAGATGTGAGCCGCTATGCAGCCAAGACGGTTCCTGCTGCGGATGATCGCTTTTCTGCTCACGGTCGCTGTGGTTGGCGCAGCGCTATCGGGTGGGCTGCATCGCGCCTTCATGGCCAACGCCGCCCTGAACATGCTGATCTTCGGCGTTTTCCTGTTGGGCGTTGTCTATAATTTCCGCCAGGTGCTGCGCTTGTATCCTGAAGTCGCCTGGATCGAGCGCTTCCGCCGGGACCGCGGCGTCGTCCTGTCCGGCGCCCGTCCGCCGCGCCTGTTGGCGCCGATGGCCAACCTTCTTGGCGAGCGGCGCGATCAATTGCGCCTGTCGACCCTGGCGCTCCGCTCCCTGCTCGACAGCATCAGTTCGCGCCTGGATGAATCGCGCGACATCTCGCGCTATACGGTCGGCCTGCTGATTTTCTTAGGCTTGCTCGGCACCTTTTGGGGCCTGATGGAGACTGTCGCTTCGGTCGGTACCGTCATTCGCGGCCTGTCGGCTGGCGGCGGCAACATCGCCGGCGCGTTCGAAGACCTGAAACGCGGCCTGGAGTTGCCCCTGTCGGGCATGGGCACGGCTTTTTCCTCCTCGCTGTTCGGCCTCGCCGGCTCGCTGGTTTTGGGTTTCCTCGATTTGCAGGCCAATCAGGCGCAGAACCATTTTTACAACGACCTGGAGGAATGGCTGTCGAGCCAAACCCGGCTGTCGAGCGGCGGACCGATGTCGACGGATGGCGGCGACGCCTCGGTGCCGGCCTACGTCCAGGCACTGTTGGAACAGACGGCCGAAAGCCTCGAGAACCTGCAACGCACCATGGCTCGTGGCGAAGACAATCGCATTGCCTCGAACAACACGTTTCTACAGATGGTCGAAAAGCTGGGCACCCTGACCGACCATATGCGCACCGAACAGCAGGTGATGATGCGCCTGGCCGAGACGCAGAACGAAATCCGCCCGGTGTTGCAGCGGCTGGCCGATGCCTTGGACGTCCGCCGTGACGGCGGCATGGACGAAGCGACCCGCACGCATATCCGCAACCTCGACGTCTACGTTGCCCGCCTGACCGAAGACCTCAGCACCGGGCGCGAGGAGCTGGTGCAGGAGGTGCGCAGCGAGATCAAATTGCTGGCCCGCACCATCGCCGCCATGTCGGAAAGCCGCGACCGTTGACGGTCGGGCGGGGATAGCGGAGCACGCCGTCCATGGCCAGACTGGGCCGCCAACGTTCGGACACCAATACCTGGCCGGGCTTCGTCGATGCCCTGGCGACGCTGTTGATGGTCATCATCTTCCTGCTGATGATCTTCGTGCTGGCGCAATTCTTTCTGGGCCAGGCCATCGTCGGGCGCGACGATGCGTTGCAACGCCTGCAAAGCCAAATCGGCGAATTGGCCGAACTGCTGTCGCTCGAACGCCGGGCCAATACCGATCTGCGCCGCGATATCGGCCAGATTTCCGGGGAATTACAGGCCTCGGTCGATCAGCGCGAAAACTTCGCCATCCGCATCGAAAGCCTGCTGCTGCGGGCCGAAGGCGCCGAAAACGAGGCTGGCCGGCTGAACCGCTCGCTCGAAGAGGCCTTCCGCACCATATTGACCGACAAGAGCACTCTCGACGAACAAAACCGCCGAATGGTGTCCTTGGCCAACGACATCACCGCTTTGCAGGCTTTGCGCGACGAACTGCGCCGCGACGTGGCCGCCATGACAGCGCGACTGACCGAGGCGGAAGGCGATCGCGAACAGCTGCGCGTCGCGCGCCGCGACCTGACCCAGGAAAAGGAAATTTCCGAAGCGGCCCGCGCCCAATTGGCGCTGCTGAACCGCCAAACGGCGGCGCTGCGCGAGCAGTTGAACACGCTGAACGCCGCCTTGGCAGCAGCGGAAGCGACGGCGGCCAACCAGAAGGTGGAAATCTCGAACTTGGGCAGCCGCCTCAACGCGGCACTCGCGAGCAGGGTGCAGGAGCTGTCGCGCTATCGTTCGGAATTCTTTGGCCGGCTGCGCGATGTGCTGGGCGATCAGCCAGGCGTGCGCATCGTCGGCGACCGCTTCGTCTTTCAGTCCGAAGTGCTGTTTGACACCGGCTCGGCCGACATCGGCGAGGCTGGACACCGACAGCTGTCGCGCTTGGCCGAGACCCTAATCGATATCGGACTGCGCATCCCGGTGGAGATCGACTGGGTGCTGCGTATCGACGGCCATACCGACCGGGTGCCGATCGCCACGGCGCGCTTCCCATCGAATTGGGAGCTGTCATCGGCGCGCGCCATTTCGGTCGTCCGCTTGCTGATGGAACGGGGCATTCCCGCCAATCGCCTGGCGGCCACCGGCTTCAGCGAATTCCAGCCGCTCGATCCCGGCACCAGCCCCGCTGCGCTCAGCCGCAACCGGCGCATCGAGCTGAAGCTGACGGAGCGTTAGCAGTCGAGCGCTGGCCGAATCGTGCACGGCCAAGAATGCCTTTCCTCCACGCCCTGTCCGCGCTATCCACGCCGGGGTCGAAATCCCAACCACCATCCGCCGGAACGCCATGCCGATCCTGTTTCTCATCGTCCTGATCGACCTGATCGGCTTCGGCATCATCATTCCCTTGCTGCCCTTCTTCGCCGAGGTGCACGGCGCCGAGCCGGACACGGTCGGATTGTTGATGGCCAGCTATTCCCTGTTCCAATTGCTGGCAGCGCCGCTGTGGGGGCGCCTGAGCGACCGCATCGGGCGACGGCCAGTACTGATCCTCGGCATGGCCGGCGCAGCGGCGTCCTATGCCCTGCTGGCTGCCGCCGATTCCCTGTGGATGCTGTTCGCCGCCCGCGCCTTGGGCGGCGCCATGGCCGGCAATATATCGGCCGCTTTTGCCTATGCCGCCGATATCACCACGCCGGAAAACCGCGCCAAGGGCATGGGTGTGGTCGGCGCTGCCTTTGGGCTGGGCTTCGTCGTCGGCCCGGCCATGGGCGGGCTGCTTGCCGGGCCCGATGCGGCAACCGCCAATTATGCCGCCCCGGCCCTGGCCGCAGCGGCGTTGTCGGTTATCGCCATGGTGCTGACAGCCTGGCGGCTGCCCGAGTCTCTGCCGCCGGAGAAGCGCGGCAAGCTACGCGCCAGCACGCTGGCATCCGCCCTCAGCCTGATGGCGCGCCAGCCGGCGTTGCTGCTGTTGTTTGTCATTTCGTTCCTGACCACCTTCGTCTTTGCCGGCATGGAAGCCACCTTCGCCTTGTGGTCGGAGCGCAGTTTCGGTTGGGGTCCCGCCCAGAACGGCTTTGCCTTCGCCTATCTCGGCGTGCTGGTCGCCTTGGTGCAAGGCGGCGCCACCGGCATGCTGGTGGCGCGCTTTGGCGAGGCGCGGCTGATGATCGCCGGCATCCTGTTGTTGGCCATCGGCATCTGCGGCATTCCCTTTGCCCCCGGCATCGTCGGGCTGATCGGCATGCTGGCCGTCGTCGCCGCCGGCTTCAGCATCGCCAATCCGGCGCTGAACGCGATGATCAGCCGACAGGCTGGCGAATCGGAACAAGGCACGGTAATGGGACTGGCCCGTTCGGCAACTATTCTTGCCCGTGTCGCGGGTCCGGCATGGGCTGGCATGTTGTTTGCAGTGATGGGCAAGGACTGGCCATTCATCGCCGGCGCCGCAGCGATGCTGCTGACGGTGCCGCTCGGCTACGTCGCCGCTAGGCGCGCGGCCGGTTGAGTTTCAGCCGTGGGGTGAACCATGCTGACCGTTTATACCGCTGAACGGAACATGCTGAAGCCGGTCGAGGTCACCGAGTCGGACCTGCCCGCCGCACCCCTATGGATCGACCTGCTGCGCCCCACCCCCGTCGAAGTGACGCGCGTCGAGGCGGCACTCGGGGTCGAGCTGCCAAGCCACGAGGATATGCAGGAGATCGAGGTCTCCAGCCGCCTCTATAAAGAAAACGATGCACTGTTCATGACCGCGACCCTATTGGCGCGGACCACCACCGATCAACCCGAGGCACTGCCCGTGTCGTTCATCCTGGCCGGATCGGCCTTGATGACCATTCGCTATGGCGAGCCGCGTTCGTTTCAGGCCTTCGTCAACCGGGCGCAACGCCATCAGAGCGATTGCGGTACAGGCGAGTCTGTTCTGGCTTCCCTGCTTGACGCAGTGACTGACCGGACCGCCGACATCCTGGAACGCATCGCCGGCGATATCGACAAGGTCTCCGCCCTGGTCTTCGAACAACAGGCGGGTGACCCGATGAAGGCGCGGGACTTCAAGGCCATCCTGCATGAGATCGGGCGGCGCGGCGATCTTCTGTCGAAGGCCCGTGAAAGCCTGGTCAGTCTCGGCCGCCTGTTGACCTTCCTGGTCCAAAACCTGGAGGCCAAGCCCAGCCGCGACAACCGCAATCGGCTGCGCACCCTGTTGCGCGATGTGCACGCGCTGACCGATCATGCCTCGTTCCTGTCAAACAAAATCAACTTCCTGCTCGACGCGACGCTGGGCATGGTCAACATCGAACAGAACGCCATCATCAAGATCTTCACCGTGGCGGCGGTGGCCTTCATGCCGCCGACACTGATCGCCTCGATCTACGGCATGAACTTCGCACACATGCCGGAACTGAGCTGGCCCATCGGCTATCCCATCGCCATCGGCCTGATGGTACTGTCGGCGCTGCTGCCCTTCCTCTATTTCAAGCGGCGCGGGTGGTTGTGAGGGCGATAGCGGACGGCACGGACGTTGCCACCGCCTATGCTCGCCACGCGGGGCTTGCCGCTTGCGGGCCAGGTGGGTATATAAGCGCCCTCGCCCAAGGAGAGCTGCCATGAAGCCTGACATTCATCCCGACTACCACGATATCAAAGTCATCATGACCGACGGGACGGAATTCACCACGCGCTCCACCTGGGGTAAGCCCGGCGATACGCTGCGCCTGGACATCGATCCGAAGAGCCATCCGGCCTGGACCGGTGTGCACCGGTTGATCGACAGCGGCGGCCAGCTTGCCAAATTCAACAAGCGTTTCAAGAATTTGGGTATCTAGCCCGGCAGCCGTTTGCCGTCGCCGCCGAGGCATCGGCGGCACCTATTTGCCATCTTCCGACGATTGAGTGCGCCAGGCACGAGTTGGTAGTGCGGCAGCAAGTTGTTGCCTATTCGCCACTTTTTCTGTTTGTTAAGGAAAGCTGCCGGATAGTTCCGGCATGTGATGGTACCCGTTTCGGTGCGCGAACGGGCATGCACGGGAAACGATACGGAGCGGATTGGTGGCGGACCGCTGTGGCGGAAGGCACCGCAAACCCATCCGCCACGGTTTGGAATGGCCGGGCAAACCACCTACGAAGTTTATGTGCTGCAGGGTACGCGGTGGGAAATCCATTCCCGCCACAACGCCATGCGCAAGGATGCCGCGATCCAGGAAGCAAAATCCCTGGAGGCCTCACCAAACATCGACGCCACCAAAGTGGTCAAGGAAGTCTACGACGCCAAAGCCGGGCGGGCCGAAGAATACACGATCTATAAAAGCGAGGCCTTGAAGAAGAAGGCACCGACGGTCCGCGAAGTTTTCTCGGCTGCCCCTGCCAAGGTGGCCCGTGCCGTGCCCGTGATGGTGGGCGCTACCAAGCCCAGCGCCGTCAAGCCGGCTAACGTCAAGCCGGCGCCGCAAAAACAACAACGGCGTCGGAAGAAGGGAAAGACATCGCTGATCGGCGTCGTCGTCAAAGTCCTTCTGGTCATGCTATTCAGCATGGCGATCGCCGCGTTATTCACCGGCATTGGCGCCATGCAGTTGCCCTATTCGGAGTTGTTCGGCATCTCGCTGGCGGGTGGTTCCCGAACCAATGTGCTGTTCATCATCTTCGTTCTTTCCTTCGTGCTTTCGGCCTTGTTGACCGCGAAGGGCTTCTTGAAAAAGTCCGACTTCGAAGGATCGAGCAGGTCCCCCGGGGCCAAGGCGGCACCGCCCAGAGCTGCGCCTGTCCCGGCAACGCCGCTGCCGCCGCTCGACCGGCCGGTGTTGCTGTCAGGGGACGAAGAACCTTCTGTCGAGCTAGGTGCAATGGACGTCGAAGTGGCGGCAGCAGCGGAAAAGGCAACTGCCGAGGCCCTACCCCCCGCGGCGGCGGAACAGAAGCGCTATATGATGTCCTTCCTCAGCGAGTCCTTGATCAACATCAAGGACGGTGGGCAGACCTTGGACAACTTCAACAAATTCGGTGTCAATCTGTACCTGGCCGGAGCGGCGGAGTCGCTGTCCCAGCAAAAGGGTCTGGGCGACGCGTTCGAGGCCCGCATCCTGGCCGATGGCGTGCAGGTCATGGGCTTCAACCGCAAGTCGGCGGAAAGCTTTGTGCAGAAGCGCGAGGAATATCTGCTGGCCGATCCCCGATACATGCAAATCTATCAGGCCGGGCGTACAGCGCTGAGTGCCTCGCTCCAAGGCGATACCGAAGCGTCCAAACTGCTTTCCCGCGCCCTGTCGGAATGGAACAAGCCGAAAGCCAAGCCGACATCGGGCGGCCTGATCACCGTGATGTTCACCGACATGGTAGGCTCGACGGCACTGACCCAAGCCAGGGGCGACGCCGTTGCCCAGGAAGTGGTGCGCGCC
This sequence comes from Asaia bogorensis, assembly GCA_945878455.1. Taxonomy (GTDB): domain Bacteria; phylum Pseudomonadota; class Alphaproteobacteria; order Rhodospirillales; family CAMCUA01; genus CAMCUA01. Next base: position 11,813 of record CAMCUA010000052.1, read on the forward strand.
CATAACAAGATCGTGCGCATGACCCTGAGTCAGTTCGTGGGCAAGGAAGTCAAACACACCGGCGATGGCATCATGGCTTCATTCGACACCACCTCGCACGGGGTCGAAGCGGCCATTTACATCCAGCGCGGTGCCGAGGCCCATACGCGGGCCAATCCCGATTTGCCGCTGTTGCTGAAAATCGGCATCAATGCAGGCGAGCCGATCCGCGAAGACGACGACCTGTTCGGCAGCACGGTCCAGCTTTCGGCCCGCATCACGGATAAGGCCAATGCCGGGCAAATCTTCGTTTCCGAACTCGTGCGCGGCATCTGCGCCGGCAAGGAAATTGCCTTCCGCAATGCCGGGAACTTCACCATGAAGGGTTTTTCCGAACCGACCACCCTCTACGAAGCCATCTGGTCCGGTGCCGCCGCCAACGACGCGGCATCCGCGTCCGTCGCCGCGCAGTAAAGCGTCTGTCCGTCAGCCATCATCGACCGGGGTTGCGGTGACGCCAACGATGCGATGACCGTTCATTTCGGTGACCGCGAAGCGCCAATCCCCCCAATCGAAGCTTTCGCCCTTGACCGGAATGTGGCGCAGCCGATCGAGTACGAAACCGGCGATGGTGGCATAGTCGCCGTCGCCGCGCATGGCCGGCATATCGATCAGCATCGCCGCCTCATCGACCGCGGTCGTTCCGTCAAAGTGGATGGCGCCATCGTCGAGATGCACCGGCATAGGCACGGCATCCTCATCTTCGACCAAGCCACCGGCGATGGCGGCCAACACATCCGTCGGCGTAACCACACCTTCGACCGTACCGTGATCGGCGACCACCACGGCAAACCGCGTTGGTGTCGTCTTTAATAGATCGATCAAGCGTAGCACGGGCAGCCGGTCGCGTACGGATAACGGTACGTGCATGCGCGCGCGCAGGTCGGGACGCCGACCGTCGAGCAGGTCGGGCAGGATGTCGCGGGCGAGGATAACTCCCTCCAACCGCTCCACCGTCCCCTCGCACACCGGATAGCGCGAGTGGCCATGCTCGGTCAGCGCCTGGCGCATGTCGTCGATGGAAGCGTCGATATCGAGCCAGACGATGTCCTGGCGCGGTGTCATGATCGACTGGGTCAGGCGGTCGCCGAGCAGCATGACGCCGGCAACCATGTCGCGCTCCGCCGAGGCGAATGTCCTTGCCACCTCCGCCGGCGGCACAACACCGGATACATCCGCCTCACCCTCGCGCCGTTCGCCCAATAGGCGCAGCACCGCATCCGTGGTTCGCTGACGCAACGGCATCCGGGCCAGGCGCCGCTGCACGTTGGCCAACCGGACCTGATTGATCGATTCGACGATGATCGAGAAGGCGATGGCTGCATACAGGTAGCCCTTCGGAATATCGACGCCGAAGGCCTCGGCCACCAGACTCAGACCAATCATCAGCAGGAAGGCAAGGCAGAGGATGATCACCGTCGGATGCGAGTTGACGAATTGGGTTAGCGGCTTGCTGGCGACGATCATGACGATCATCGCGATGGTGACCGCCACCATCATCAACTTCAGGTCGTCGATCATGCCGACCGCGGTGATCACCGAGTCGAGCGAGAAGATGGCATCGAGGACGACGATCTGGACAATGACGGCAAAGAAACGGGCGTGACCACGCACGGCACCACCCTCGTGCGCCGGGCCTTCCAGCCGCTCGTGCAGTTCCATCGTACCCTTGAACAACAGGAAGATACCGCCCACCAACAGGATCAGGTCGCGGCCGGAAAAATTAAACCCGCCGACGCTCAGCAGCGGTGTCGTCAAGGTGACCAGCCAGGAGATGCTGGCCAACAGCAGCAGGCGCATGAGCAACGCCAGGCTAAGACCAAGCACCCGTGCCCGGTTGCGTTGATCCGGCGGCAGACGATCGGCGAGGATAGCGATGAAAACCAGGTTATCGATGCCGAGCACGATCTCGATGACGATCAGCGTCAGCAGCCCGGCGATGATGTGGGGGTCGAACAGCGATTCCATGACGTCACAGGCCAGCGCGCCGGATCGATGGCCCGGCGCCCTGCGTAGATAGTCGGACGCCGCCGCAGCGGCAAGCACTGGTTTGTCCCGACCGGCCCTGTACGCCCGCCATCTCCAGGCGGTAAAATGGCGCCAGGGCACGTAACTAAGGTGGAAGGCCCGCATGCATATCGGCAAGTTGGCCCCGCTGATCGGCGGAGAAGTGACGGACATCGACCTGCGCCGGCCGGTGGACGTTGCCACCCGCCGGCAGCTCAACGAGGCCGCCGTCGAACACATCGCCCTGGTGATTCGCGGCCAGAGCTTCACAGCCGAACATTACCTAGCCGCGGCAAGCCTGTTCGGCGCGCCGATGGAACAACATACCGCCCCCTTTGCCCTGCCCGATCAACCGCTGGTTCATGAAGTCTCGAGTCTCGCCAAGAACAGCGCCGGCCAGCCGCTGATGTTCGGCGGGCGCTGGCACACCGACCACAGCGATCATGACATACCGCCGAAATACACCATGCTCTACGCCATCAAGCTGCCCGACAAGGGCGGCGGCACCAGCTTCGTCAGCATGCGCGCCAGTTACCAAACCCTGTCAGCGGACTGCAAGCAGCGCATCGCCGACCTGCGCACGGTGACGCAGGCCTTCGGCGCGACACGGCGAGACGACGGCACCGTCTTTCCGCCACCCGCCGTCCACCCGCTGGTGCGCACCAACCCGGAAAACGGTGCCAAGGCGCTGTATTTCCATCCCAATAAGACGGACCACATCGTCGGCATGACGCCCACGGACAGCCAAGCCCTGCTCGACGAACTGATGGCCCATACCCTGCGGCCCGAATTCATCTATACGCACCAATGGAAGATGGGCGACATGCTGATCTGGGACAATCGCGCGGTCATGCACAAGGCGAATTTCGATTTCGATCCTGCCCAGAACCGCCTGCTCTACCGCGTCATGATCGCAGGCGAACGGCCGCGATGAAGGCCGTGGCCGCTCCGATTTGCGCAAAAGACGGTTTGGTGTAGACTTTGCCACAGCAGCGCCGCCGACCGCCAGCGAACAAGAACCAATCGCGATTGGGGCGCGCCTCACGCCGGGAATCCAACGGGCGGCCTCGCCGGGACGTGGAGCTTATGCCGACATCGCCGCCCAGGAGCGCATGCCATGCAGGTCACCATGCAGAAGTCCACCGCGCAGCCGAATGCCGGCCCGTCGCCGATGAAGATCAGTAAACTTTCCGAACACATCGGCGCAGAAGTGACCGGCATCGACCTGCGTCAGCCCATCGACGCCGCAACCCGCAAGCAGCTTTACGATGCCTTGGTCGAGAACATCACCCTGGTGGTACGCAATCAGACCTTCACACCGGAACAATATGTATCCGCCGTATCCCTGTTCGGGGAGTTGATGCCCGACGAAAGCGAGAAGAACCGCCTGCCGGAACTGCCGATGATCGGCTTGATTTCGAGCAAGACCGTCGACCGCAAAGGCAAGCGGGTGATGACCGGCGAGCGCTGGCATTCCGACCATGTCAACCAGGCGCAGCCACCGAAGTTCACCTGCCTTTATGCCGTCAAGCTGCCAGACAAGGGCGGCGCCACCAACATCGCCAACACGCGCGCCGGTTACGCCTCGTTGCCTGACGACCTCAAGCAGCGCCTCGACGGCATGAAGACCGTCAATGTCATCATCGGCAGCGCCTCGAAGTCGGTGAATGCCGACCGCCGGGCCTGGCAGGCGGCAGCGGCCCCGCCGCCGGTCATCCATCCGCTGGTCCGCACCCATCCGGACACCGGCACCAAG
>CAMCUA010000053.1 GCA_945878455.1 Asaia bogorensis
CGCCCCCCATCGCGATACGGCCGATGCGCTGCGCTTTTGCCTGGAAACCGCGACCTGCGTCGCGGCGCGGCTGAACCGGCAGGGCGGTATCGACATCGTGGCACCTTACGGGCTCAACGACCTCTTCGCGCTACGCTCGCGCCCGACCCCCGCGGGGCGGCGCAAAGCCGATCAGTACCGGGCACGCATGGCCGCCAAGAACTGGCCGGCAATCTGGCCGCAGGTCAGGGTCATTATCTAAGCGACCGGGCCCGCTTGCGCTCTCCGGCGGACGGGACGGGTTGCAACCGGCAGGCAAAGCGCCAAATATGGCGGTAAGGACAGCCCCATCGGGCCATCCAGCAGCCGGAAAGCAGCCATGGGCAGCGACGCCAAGACGCTTGAGCAGATCGATATCGGCAGGATCGTCTGGCGCCAGCCCGACGGCACGCTTGTCTCCTGCGTCGACAAGCTCAAGCTGCTGGGTGAGAACCTGGAGGAAATCCGCCAGATCTGTCAGGACGCGCTGGAAGACGCCGTGCTCATGGGTTGCGACGAGCAGCAGGTGCGTCAGGTGCTCGAGGCCATTGTCGCCGGCCTGACCAATCCCTATCGCGAACGCTGAGGCTCAACGTCCGGCGGGGCGGCGCAGGAACAGCTTGCCGAGCCCATGCATGGCATCGAACGTCTGGCGCCAGTGGCGATGGAAAACGAAGCCGTCGTAACCGCCCGGCCGCGCCGCCAACAGCCGGTGGATGTCGGCGATGCTGCGCCGCCCGTCGATGGCCCCGACGATGTCCCCCGCCGCAGCCGGCAATTCCAGGCGCAGCGTGAAGCCGTCGAGCGGCACGCGCATCCGCCCGCCCTGGCGAAGATGGCGGGCGACGGCGGCGACATCCAGCTCGCGGACAACCGGTACCAGCCGCGTATCGTCGGGCGAGGCGACACGCCCCGCCGACTCGTCGCGGCGCAGCGCATAGAAAACGTGGGTGCGAATGTTGCCGGCAAGATTTTCCGCCGCCGCCCAGCGCGCCACGCCGGTAAGCCCGGCCAGCCGACGGCGCACCTCGGGATCGGCAACGTAGGACAGGGGATCGTAACGGGCCGGCTCGCTGAAACTGGCCAAGACCAAGCCGGCGCCGTCGAGCAGGGACACGATCTCGCCGACGCCGTAGGCCCGGTCGCGGGGATGCAGCAACAGATCGACCAGACCGGCATCGCCGCCGTCCAGATGGTCCCTGAATTCACCGTTGCGCACGAACCAGTTGGTGGCCGGCAGATCGGCCAACAGCCTGCGGGCCAAGCCAACCCGTTCAGCCAGCTCCAAGCCGGCACCCAAGCTGCGCAGCACGTCCTGCAGCGGATAGACGCCGGTGCGCCCAAGCGCGCCGTAGAGCATGAGCCCCAGACCGCCGCCCGGCGCCAGCACGGCCACCAGGGCAGCGAGCCCGGCCGCTGGATCGTCCAGGTGGTGCAGCACGCCGCAGCAGTCGATGTAGTCGAACTGTCCCAATCCAGACGATGGCAGTTCGAGCAGCGACAGCCGCCGGAAACGGATATTGGTCAGGCCACGCATCTCGGCGCGGGCCTGGGCGATGGCGCTTGAGGCCTCCGACAGGTCAATATAATCGACGCTGCCGCCATCGCCGGCATCGGCCAACTGCTGGGCCAACATGATGGCGCCATCGCCGGTACCGCCGCCGGCGACCAGAGCGCGCAGCGGCCGCCCCGCCTCGCGGCCGCCGGCAAACAGAAAATGATCGATCTCCAGCCGATGGCTGGGCGAACCGCCGATCAGGCGGCGCTTCTCGTCGCCCGGATCGCGCGCCGGATAGGGATAGGCCTCGTATTGGTCGCGGACCGCGTCGCTCATGCTGCGCCCTCTGCCAGCGTGGATAGGCGGCGTTTATCGATGTCACCACTGACGCATGCCGTGGGGACATAAGCCATGAGCCGGTCCTCTGGCTTGATCGGCGGGCTGAAGTGACCGAATCTGCAACCGGTCGGGGAAGGATCGTACATGCGCGGTTATTTCGGCATCGGCATCGAGGGCGCCAGCAAGGCGATGAACGTCGGCAGTCTATTCCGCTCGGCGCATGCCTTCGGCGCCAGTTTCGTCTTCACCGTCGCCGCCGCCTATCGGCACCGCGAAGGCCGGCAAAGCGACACGTCGGACACGACGGCGGAGGTGCCCTTCTACCGATTCCCCGACGTCGAGTCGATGGTGCTGCCCCACCGCTGCGTGGTGATCGGCGTCGAACTGATGGACGACGCAGTGGCCCTGCCCAGCTTTCGTCACCCGCGCGGCGCGGCGTATGTCTTGGGTCACGAACGCGGTTCGCTGTCACCGGCACTGCTGGCACGCTGCGCTCACGTCGTGCGAATTCCGACCGCGTTCTCGCTCAACCTCGGCGTCGCCGGCGCCTTGACCATGTACGATCGATTGGTCTGCTTGGGGCGATGGGCGCCGCGCCCGGTATGGCCTGGCGGGCCGTTGGAACGGCCGCCGGAGCATGTCTTCGGCGACCCCCGCTTCCGCCTGCGAGCGGCGGTCTACGCCACGCCGCCACCCGGAGACGAGACGATGGGGGAAGAAGCCGTGGGGAAAGAAGCGGTGGGGGAAGAGACGGCAAGCGAAGTGCCGCTTAAAGGAGGCCCGTACCCTCGCCCTGATCGTTGACCTCGAAGGACTCCTGCTCGCCGAATAAAGTGTCCATATAGGCGAATTCAGTACGCAAGCCGCGCCGTTGCAGCAACTTTCGCTGCACCGGTTCGGGCATGCCCATGAACAGGAAGACCTTGCGCTCGATCAGCATGTCGACCAGATCCTCGACAACGCGGACCATGCTGAGATCGGATTCGATCCAATTCCGGTTAACGGCATAATCGAGCAGCGTTTTTTGCAGGAAGCTCGCCATGTCAGGATGTTCGGCGGCGATCTCCTCCAGTCCTTCCTCGACCGGCTGGTGATAGACGGCGATCACCGCCCCATGCTGGTCCCGCTTGATGAAGGGCATCGCTGGCTCCCGTACTATCCTTCGGCGCATCGCGCCCCGCCAGTTTAGCCGCCCGGGCGGCGGCGTGTAAGGGGCGGCGGGATAGGGGTGGATACGGATGGGGCAGATCGTCCAAGGCTGGCATCAGGCCTGGCCATGACCGCCGGTCTTCAACCCGCCAACAGGGCCCGGCCAGTAGGGCCGATGCCGAACGTGTTGTCGACACCCCCCTGGACGGAGTAGGTTCCCGTCGTCTCCGGCCTGGCATACGGCCACCGGGGTCGGCAACGAGAGGTTTTCCTATCCTTTTGCAGGCCGGGATGGACGAGGCCCGGGGCCCGTTTCTTCGGCGACCGGCCACAGGCGAACATTCACCGCATGTCTCAAGCAACCGGCTCCACGACACCCGCCAGCGGCGGCCTGCCCGCCGCCACCCAGGTTCGCCGCAACAGCATGGCCGTGCTGATGCTGGGCGCTCTCGGCGTCGTCTTCGGCGATATCGGCACCAGCCCGCTCTACGCCCTTAAGGAAACCTTCGCCGGGGCGCATCCGCTGCCGATCGACCGGGCGCACGTGTTGGGCGTGCTGTCGCTGGTCTTCTGGTCGGTGACCTGCATGGTCTCGTTAAAGTATGTGATGATCATGATGCGCGCCGACAACCGCGGCGAGGGCGGCAGCCTGGTGCTGCTGACCCTGCTCGAACGCGCCGTGGCGACCAAACCCGGCATGGCCGCCACCATCGGCATGTTGGGCATTTTCGCCGCCGCGCTGTTCTATGGCGACAGCATGATCACCCCGGCCATTTCGGTATTGAGCGCCGTCGAAGGCCTCAAGGTAGCGGCGCCGGCGCTGGAACCTTACATCGTACCGGTGGCCGTTCTCATCCTGATCGTCCTATTCCTGGCCCAACGGCGCGGATCGGGTGCGCTCGGCAGCTATTTCGGCCCGGTGATGCTGATCTGGTTCCTCACCCTGGGCGTGCTTGGCATCCGCGGCATCGCCCAAGCGCCCCAAGTGCTTTGGGCGTTCAGTCCGCACTACGCCGTCGCCTTTTTCATCAACGACGGCGTCACCGCCTTCCTGGCTCTGGGTTCGGTGGTGCTGGCAGTGACCGGCGCCGAGGCGCTGTACGCCGACATGGGACATTTCGGCCGCGGCCCCATCCGCGCCTCGTGGTTTTCCTTGGTGCTGCCGGCCCTGATGCTCAACTATTTCGGCCAGGGCGCCTTGCTGCTGGCCGATCCCGCGGCCATCGACAGTCCGTTCTACCGGCTGGCCCCGGCCTGGGCGGCGCTGCCGATGGTGGTGCTGGCCACGATCGCTGCGATCATCGCATCGCAGGCGGTCATATCCGGGGCCTTCACGGTGACCCGGCAGGCGATCAACCTGGGCTTCCTGCCGCGCATGCGCAGCATCCATACCTCGGAACGCGCGATCGGCCAGATCTACGTGCCGGCGCTCAACTGGGCCTTGATGGTCATGGTCCTGGCCCTGGTCGTCGGCTTCGGCAGTTCGAGCAACCTGGCCGCCGCCTACGGTGTGGCGGTGACCGGCACCATGCTGATCGACACCGGGTTGATCGCTTTCGTCATGGTTCTGGTCTGGCAGTGGCGCCGGCGCACCATCCTTTGCATGGTCGGCCTGTTCCTTGTCGTTGACCTTGCCTTCTTCCTTGCCAATGCGACCAAGATACCGCTCGGCGGCTGGTTTCCCCTGGCCGTCGCGATGACCGTTTTCCTGGCCCTGACGACTTGGAAGAAAGGCCGTACGGCATTGGCCGAGCGGCTGGCCCACGATGCCATACCGGTGGCCGATTTCCTCGGTTCGCTGTCCAACCGACTGGTCCGCGTGCCGGGCACGGCAATCTTCCTGTCGGGCCAGTCCGACAGCGTGCCATTGGCCCTGTTGCACAACATCAAACACAACCAGATCCTGCACGAACGCAATGTGCTGATGACCGTGATCGTCGAAGACGTGCCGCGCGTCGCCGAGGAAGCGCGCGTCGAGGCCGTCGATCTCGGCAACAGCTTCCGGCGCATCAACCTGCACTACGGTTTCATGGACACGGTCGATGTGCCCAAGGCGCTGGCCAATGCCGACATCGCCAAGCTGGGATTCTTCTACGAGCTGATGAAGATTTCCTATTTCCTCAGCCGCGAGACCCTGGTCGCCAGCCGCACCACGACCTTGTCGTTCTGGCGCCTGCCGCTGTTCTTCTGGATGTCGCGCAGTGCCACCAGCGCCATGGAGTACCTGCAGCTGCCGCGCAACCGCGTCGTCGAGTTGGGTACCCAGATCGAAATCTGAGGCCGGCGGGGCAAACCCGCCTTTTCCGGGAGGTTGCCATGACCCGCTTCAAGGTCCTTGCCCGCGAGCAAATGGACACCCAGCAGCAACAAGCCTTCGACTATGTCGAGACCAAGGAGGGCCGCGTCCGCGGCGGGCCGTGGACGGCCTATGTCTACCGGCCCGAACTGATGCATCTGCAAGAGGACCTGAGCTACTATCAGCGTCATGGCAGCCTGCTCAGCGAACGCGAACGCCAGATCGCCGTGCTTGCCGTCTGCCGCCACTGGGACGCCGAATATCCCTGGGCGGTGCAAGTCCGCCGTTCGCTCAAGGTCGGCATCGAGACGGCGATCGTCGATGCCATCGGCGCCGGCAAGCGCCCGCTGCTCACCGACCCCGGCGAAAAAGTGGCCTACGACGTGGCCATCGAGCTGATGCAGAACCATCGGCTGAGCGACGCCACCTACGCCACCGCCGAAACATTATTCGGCATGCCCAAGCTGGTCGACCTGGTCGGCGCCGTCGGCTTTTTCTCGATGGTCGGCTGCACCGCCAACGCCTTCGACATCACGCCCCCCGCCAGTGCCCCAGCGCGGCTGCCGAAGCGCTGACCCCCGCCGAAAAAAACAAGGGCCCAGCTGCTGTCAGCTAGGCCCTTGTTAAAACTGGTGGAGCCGGACGGGATCGAACCGACGACCTCTACAATGCCATTGTAGCGCTCTCCCAACTGAGCTACGGCCCCAGGTTGGCTGCTTGCCGCGCGGATGCTAGCCGGTGCGGCAGGTGCCTTGGGTAACATGCCCCGGATGCGGCCAGGCGGCCGGCCGGGGGTCCCCCAGGGCACCGGAAGATAGGTGCCGGGGACGGCGGCGGCAAGGACAAATCGGCTTGCCGTCGCCGCAAAAAATTCCGGCGTGCGCGCCCTCCGGGCACACCCGCATCAGCGCCGTTATCCTTCCGCCATCGCCGCGAATCGCTTACGGCTTGTCGGCGTCGGGATCGACGTCCTCGATTTCCTCGATGACATCGTCGTCGTCCAGATCGTCTTCTTCGATCAGGTCGTCGTCGGCGACCAAGGCCTCGGCCTCGTCCGGCTCGACCGGCTCGACCGCCAACACCGGCGGCGGAACGGGCGTACGGGCGGCGGCGCGGGCCGCAGCGCTTGCCGAGGGGGCCTTCGGTTTCGGCTCGCCCCACAAGGTATCGCACTTCGGACAGACGATCGGCGTTCGCTTAAGATCGTAGAAGCGGGCACCGCAAGATGCGCAGTCCCGCTTGCTTCCCCATTCCGGCTTTGGCACCGGCAACCCTCCGACGTGGTGGATTCCGAATCACAAAAAAACTCCGCCAATGCGCTGACTGGCGGCGGGGCAGCCAATTGCCATGATCGCGCCCGCAAGTCAAAACTTTAAATACATCGCAGGTTAGCGTCGCGCGCCGCCGGGGTGCATGCTACACAGCGCCGCCGCCTTCCGGACCGCCCAGCGGGCCCGGGGCGGCCGACAGAATTGGCAGCAGCGGAACCATGATCGCATGTCCCAGCCCCGACCCCTGATCGCCCGCCGCGCCGGCCGTCTTAGCGGCACCGCGCGGGTGCCCGGCGACAAATCCATCTCGCACCGCGCCCTGATGTTGGGCGCCCTGGCCATCGGCGAAACCCGCATCGAAGGTCTGTTGGAGGGCGAAGACGTATTGGCGACGGCGGCGGCCATGCGGGTGCTGGGCGCCCGTGTCAGCCGCGAGGACGACGGCACCTGGCGGGTTTCCGGGCGCGGCGTCGGCGGTCTGGCCGAGCCCGACCGGGTGCTCGACATGGGCAATGCCGGCACGGCGGCGCGCCTAATCGCCGGTCTGTTGGCGGCCCATCCCTTTGCCAGCTTCCTCACCGGCGACGATTCGCTGCGCTCGCGGCCGATGGAACGGGTGATGGCGCCGCTGCGCGCCATGGGCGCCGGTTTTGTTGCCCGGAGCGGCGGAAAATTGCCGCTGGCCGTGCTCGGCAGCGATCAATTGGTACCCATCGTCTATGAATTGCCGGTCGCCTCGGCCCAGGTCAAATCGGCCATCCTGCTTGCCGGGCTCAATACGGCGGGCCGCACCACGGTGATCGAACCGGCGCCAACGCGCGACCACAGCGAACGCATGCTGCGCCACTTCGGCGCCAGCGTGAGCGTGGAAACGCTGGAACGAGGCGGCCGGGCCATTTCGCTGACCGGACATCCCGAACTGATCGGCAGCGGGGTGATCGTGCCGGGCGATATCTCGTCTGCGGCCTATCCCTTGGTCGCCGCATTGATCGTGCCGGACTCGCGCGTGGTGCTCAACAACGTCGGCACCAACCCCTTGCGCGCCGGGCTGCTGGCCTGCCTTAACGACATGGGCGCCAATATCCAATTGGCCAATCCGCGCGAGGCGGGCGGCGAGCCGGTGGCCGATCTCGTCGTCCAGGCGGGACCCCTGCGCGGCATCGACGTGCCGCCCGAACGCGCCCCCAGCATGATCGACGAATATCCGATCCTGGCGGTGGCCGCCGCCTGCGCCAACGGCACCACCCGCATGACCGGCCTGAGCGAACTGCGGGTCAAGGAAAGCGACCGGCTGGCCGCCATGGCCAAGGGGCTGGCCGCCTGCGGCGTGCGCGTCGAGGAAGGCCCGGATTTCCTGATCGTCCATGGCACGGGCAAGCCGCCCCGCGGCGGCGCCAACGTCGCCGTCAACCTGGACCATCGGGTGGCTATGACCTTTCTGGTGCTGGGTCAGGTCAGTGCCGAACCCGTCGGCGTCGACGATGGCAGCCCCATCGACACCAGCTTTCCCGATTTCGTGACCCTGATGAACACCCTGGGCGGGCGCATCGACAACGCCGGCGAGGCCGCGTGATCGTCGCCATCGACGGCCCGGCGGCGGCGGGTAAGGGCACACTGGCCCGGGCCATTGCCGAGCGGCTGGGCTTTGCCATGCTCGATACCGGCCTGATCTATCGCGCCGTCGGCATGAAGGTGCTTGCCGCCGGCGGCGATCCGGCCGACCCGCTGGCGGCCGTGCCGCAGGCCGAGGCGCTGCACGCCACCGATCTGGCATCTCCCGACCTGCGCGGCGAGGCGGCGGCGGGCGCCGCCTCCAAGGTCGCCGCCATCCCGGAGGTGCGCGCCACCCTGTTGCAGTTTCAGCGCGATTTCGCTCGCCGCCCGCCAGGCGGAGCGCCGGGCGCCGTGCTCGACGGCCGCGACATTGGTACCCACGTCTGCCCCGAGGCCGAGGTCAAACTTTTTGTCACCGCCAGCCTGGACGTGCGCGCCCGGCGCCGCGTTGCCGAGCTGCGGGGGCGCGGCGAGGCGGTGGACCCGGAGCGTGTGCTGGCCGACATGCGGGCCCGCGATAGCCGCGATTCGGAGCGTTCGGCCGCCCCCCTGCGCCCGGCCAGCGACGCCCAGGTAATTGATACCGGCACCATGACCGCTGAGGAAGTTTTGACCTGGGCCCTGGATTACATTACAAACCGGTCCCGTAGCGGCCCCGCCGCGAGCCAAGGCTGACGAAGGCAGTCTCTGGATCGCCAGCGGATATCGGACCGGCGCCGTGGCATCGCATGCCTTGGCACCGCTTCGGATCGACGGGACCGTACCAGACGACCAGAAGGCTGCCGCGCCGTTCCCGCCCGGTCGGGGGTGGTGGCATTGTTTGCCGGCGACGCCCCGTCATCGAGATCGGGACGCGCCCGCGAAGGATGCCGCCATACACGTCGTGGCCATGTCTTTCACAACGATTCAGACCGCCGGAGACAACCGGCAGGCCCGCATACGAAACAGCAAAGGGTGTACATAATGGCGCAAGCCGAAGCGATGGCCATCGAGCCGATGGCTTTTACCACCAGTGAGAATTTCGCCGACCTTCTTGCCGAGTCCCTGGGCGAGTCCGAGGGCTTCGAAGGTACCGTCGTCGAAGGCACCGTCGTATCGGTGCTGAACGACATCGTCGTCATCGATGTCGGATTGAAATCCGAAGGCCGCGTGCCGCTGAAGGAATTCGCCAGCCCCGGCCAAGACACCGTGCTCAATGCCGGCGACAAGGTCGATGTCTTCGTCGAACGCTACGAGGACCGCGAAGGCATCGTCATGCTGAGCCGTGAAAAGGCTCGCCGCGAGGAAGCCTGGACGCTGCTGGAAAAGGCCTATGGCAAGAACGAGCGGGTCAAGGGCGTTATCTTCGGCCGGGTCAAGGGCGGCTTTATCGTCGACCTGTCAGGTGCCGTCGCCTTCCTGCCCGGCAGCCAGGTGGATATCCGCCCGGTGCGCGATATCACGCCGCTGATGGGCAGTCCGCAACCCTTCCAGATTCTCAAGATGGACCGCTCGCGCGGCAACATCGTCGTATCGCGCCGCGCCGTGCTCGAAGAAGCCCGCTCCGAGGCCCGGTCCGAATTGATCGCCAACCTCAAGGAAGGCCAAGTGCTCGACGGCGTGGTCAAGAACATCACCGATTACGGCGCCTTCGTCGACCTGGGCGGCGTCGATGGTCTGTTGCACGTGACCGACATCGCCTGGCGGCGCATCAACCATCCGTCGGAAGCCTTGCAGATCGGCCAGACCATCAAGGTGCAGGTCATCCGCTTCAATTCCGAGACGCAACGCATCTCGCTCGGCATGAAGCAGCTGGAATCCGATCCTTGGGATGGCGTGCAGGCCAAGTATCCGGTTGGCACCCGTTTCCGCGGCCGGGTCACCAACATCACCGACTACGGTGCCTTCGTCGAATTGGAACCGGGCGTCGAAGGTTTGGTCCACGTCTCGGAAATGAGCTGGACAAAGAAGAACGTCCATCCTGGCAAGATCGTTTCCACCAGCCAGGAAGTGGAAGTGATGGTGCTCGACACCGACCCGGAGAAGCGGCGCATCAGCTTGGGTCTCAAGCAGTGCTTGGCCAATCCATGGGACGATTTCCTCGAAAAGCATCCGGCGGGCTCCGAGATCGAAGGCGAGGTCAAGAACATCACCGAGTTCGGCTTGTTCATCGGCCTGCCCGGCGAGATCGACGGCATGGTCCACCTGTCCGACCTGTCGTGGGAAAAGACCGGCGAGGAAGCCATCGTCGACTATAAAAAGGGCGATATCGTCAAAGCCAAGGTGCTCGACGTCGATATCGAAAAGGAACGCATCAGCCTGGGCATCAAACAGTTCCAGGAAGATCCGTTCGAAAACGCCATGACCGGCGTGGCCAAGGGCGATGTCGTCACCTGTACGGTGACCGGCATTCGCGACAATGGCATCGAGGTCAAGGTCAGCGACGGTGTCGAAGGCTTCATCCGCAAGTCGGAACTGGCCCGCGACCGTGGCGACCAGCGGCCCGACCGTTTCGCCGCTGGCGAGAAGGTCGATGCCAAGGTCACCCAGATCGACCGTGGCGGGCGCCGCCTGACGCTGTCGATCAAGGCCTTGGAAGTGGCCGAGGAGAAGAAGGCGATGGAGGAATACGGTTCCTCCGACTCAGGCGCCAGCTTGGGCGACATCCTGGGCGCGGCCATCCGCGAGAAGCGCGACGCCGACAAGAAGTCGCCAAGCGATCCGGCCGACGGCGCGGCCTGATTCACGGCGAAGAAAAGCGACGGCGGGCTCGCACGCTGAGCCCGCCGTTCGCATGTTCATCGCCTGACGGAGAAGCGACATGGCATTCGATGCGGACACCATTGTCGATCGACGGCGCCTCAAACGGCACCTGACGTTTTGGCGTGCCCTCGCCATCGTCGCCTTGGTCGTCGGCGCTATTGCCGCCGTTGGCCGTTTCGCCGGCCTGAAGACCGGCGCCCATGTGGCTCGCCTGACCGTATTGGGTCTCATCCTCGAAGATCAGGATCGCATCGATGCCTTGCAGGCCGCCCGCGATGACAATCGCGTGCGCGCCGTGCTGGTCCGCATCGATAGCCCCGGCGGTTCGGTGGTCGGTGGGGAAACGTTGTTCCTTGCCTTACGTGATGTTGCGGGCGCCAAGCCGGTGGTGGCCGTGATGGGCGAACTCGCCACTTCGGCTGGCTACATGGTGGCGCTCGGCGCCGACCACATCGTTGCCCGTTCAGGAACGTTGACCGGCTCGATTGGCGTCTTGCTGCAAAGCGCCGATGTGACCGGCTTGCTGGACAAGTTGGGCATTCGCGCCGAGTCAGTAAAAAGCGCGCCGCTGAAGGCCCAGCCCAATCCGTTGGAACCCTTTACCGAAGAGGCCCGCCAGGCGACCCGTTCCGTGGTCATGGACATGTACGCCATGTTCGTCGACATGGTGGCCGAACGGCGTGGCCTCGACCGAGCCCGCGTCCTGGAACTGGCTGACGGGCGCGTTTTCACCGGGCGCCAGGCGCTAAAAGACGGGCTGATCGATACCCTCGGCGGCGAGGAAGCCGCCCGCCTCTGGTTGGAGACAACCCACCAGATCAAGCCCGAGTTGCCGGTGCGCGATATCGACATCGAGACCCAAGACGAAGACTGGCCTAGCATGGCCCGGTCATTGGTTGGAAAAGCTCTGTTTTCTGAACGACTTACCCTTGACGGCCTGATTTCCCTCTGGCAACCTTGAAACGTGTGAGGCGGAAGGGCTTCCCCAGACGGGTGGCACAGAACGCCTCAGCCGCCGGGCCGATTGCCTTATCAATAACCGGCGCCGCCGCACCATGGGGTTGTTGCCCAAGACCCAGGGGGTTATTGCCCATGACCAAGTCGGAGCTGATCGCGCACCTGGCCGAGGCCAATCCACACCTGTTTCAACGGGATGTGGAGCGCATCGTTACCACCATCTTCGATGAAATTACCGCAGCGCTGGCCCAAGGCGACCGGGTGGAGCTACGCGGTTTCGGCGCCTTTTCCGTCAAGCAGCGCGCTTCGCGCGTCGGCCGCAACCCACGCACCGGTACGACGGTCGGCGTCGCGGCCAAGAACATCCCCTATTTCAAAACCGGTAAGCAACTTCGCGAAATGCTCAACAACCGGGGCTAGTCCGGTTTCGCCGCACCGGTTTGAGCCGCTGGGCGGCAGCGACCCACGGGAGCGCTTGCGAGCATGAAGCGCGGCATCGGAAAATTTCTGAGCGGCTTGATCGGCATCCCCATTGCCGCGCTGGTCGTTGCCTTCGCTATCGCCAACCGCCAGTCGGTTGCCGTTGATTTTTGGCCGCTGCCGATTTTCATCGAAATGCCGCTGGCCTTGGTCCTGATCGTCGCCGCCATCGGCGGATTTCTCATCGCCGCCCTCATCCATTGGCTGATTTCGGCCAAAATGCGCTGACAGGTCCATCAGGTGACCCGGCGCGCCGAAGATGCGGAACGCGAGCTGGCGTTGCTGCGCGCCAGCCAGACCCGGGCTTTGGCCCCAGTCGATCCGCAACTTCCAGCCCCGCATCAGCACGCCGATTGAGGCTGCATCGCCAACGTTGCCATCGCTTCGCCTTACTGTTGGACAATGATTTTTATTGTGCCGGGACGACGGCCGTCACAGCGCGGCCGCATTTTTCCCGCTACATGGGTTCAGCAAGATGATCGAAGGGAGGCCGAGACGATGCAGATTGCCGATTTTACGACATACCGTTCCGCTCACCTGTTGATCCGCGCCCATGGCGAGGATGCCGCGACCCAGGCCGAGCAAGTTGCCAACGCCCTACTAGCGGCGGGCGACATCGAAGGGCAACGGATTTGGCGCGACATCTGCGCCATCATCGACCGGCTGCAAATTGCCGAACAACCGGATGCAGCCATTATTCACTGAGTCGGATGGCCCGCCATTCGCGGGCGCTAGCGTTCCGCCATTAAAGTTCCTGCGTTGCATGTCGAGCCGGCTGCCGGCTTGCCCAAATCCGGCTTTGCCCCTATAAGCCGCGCACATTCCACAGGCTGTCGACCGCCACTCCGGTCCACTCGGTGCGGACCACAGCACGGGAGCGCGCCGCATGACCCCCTCGCCCCACGCCGAGCGCATCTACGTCGCCATCGACACCACCGACCTGGAGCGCGCCGTAGCGCTGTGCCGGCCGCTCGGCGGCATCGTCGGCGGCATCAAGATCGGCAAGGAATTCTTCGTCGCCCATGGCCCGCAGGGCGTCGCCAAACTTTGCGCGGCGGCCGGCCTGCCTTTGTTCCTCGACCTCAAATTCCATGACATCCCGAATACGGTAGCCGGCGCGGTGCGTGCCGCCTTGCCGCTGAAGCCACGCATCGTCAACGTCCACGCCGCCGGCGGCATGGCGATGATGCAGGCGGCGGCGACGGCGGCGGCGGAAGCCGGAGCCGAACGGCCGTTGGTCCTTGGCGTCACGGTGCTGACGTCACTCGACGATACCGACCTGAAGGCCACCGGTGTCGCCGGGTCAGCAGCCGTGCAAGTCCAGCGTCTGGCACTGCTTGCCCGCGCTGCCGGACTCGACGGCGTCGTCTGCTCTGCCCACGAGATCGCCCAGGTGCGCGCCGCCTGCGGCCCCGACTTCAAGCTGGTGGTGCCCGGCATCCGACCGGCCGGATCGGCGGCGGGCGATCAGAAGCGAGTGCTGACGCCTACGGAGGCCGTCGCCTTAGGCGCCGACATCCTGGTCATCGGCCGGCCGATAACGGCGGCTGCCGAACCGGCACGCGCGGCCCGTGCCCTGGTCGCCGAACTGGCTGCCGCCTGAACCATGCCGCCGGACCATTCGGGCGCCGCCACATCCCCCACCTCACCCCGACCCGCTCCGCCCACAAGGGCAGAGAGGGGAGCTCCTGGCAGGTAGGTTGATGGTCATCGATGTGAAAATTTGCGGGCTCAACGATCCAGCTTCGGTGCAGGCCGCCGTCCAAGGTGGCGCGGCGATGGTCGGCTTCGTCTTTTTCCAGGGCTCGCCCCGTTACGTCGCTCCGGTCCGTCAGGCGGCATTGGCCGCCCTGGTACCGGCGAACGTGCTCAAGGTCGGTTTGGTGGTCGATGCCGACGACGCCGCCCTGGATGCCCTGCTGGCCCTGGCGCGGCTCGACCTGTTGCAGTTGCACGGCCAGGAAAGTCCGGACCGGGTGGCGGCGATCCGCACCCGCCACGGCTTGCCGGTGATGAAGGCCGTGGCCATCGCCGAGGCCGCCGATATCGTACTGGCCCGCAAGTACGAGACGGTGGCCGATCGCCTGTTGTTCGATGCCCGCCCGCCCGCGGGTGCCACCCGCCCTGGCGGCAACGCCACCGCCTTCGACTGGTTCCTGCTCAAGGAACAACCGTGGCAAAAGCCGTGGCTGCTGGCCGGTGGCCTGAACGCCGATAACCTGGCCGAGGCAGTCGCCGCCAGCGGCGCCAGGACCGTCGACGTGTCATCCGGCGTCGAGGATCGTCCCGGCGTCAAGAACCCCGAGAAGATCCGGCGCTTCCTGGCCCTTGCCCACAGCCTCGGCTAGGGCCTGGCGGCGACAAGAGCAGCGATCCGCAAGATTGCCTTTGGCCGGCCGGTTCTTTGTGCTTTATTCAGACGGCCCCAGCATATAACGACATGCCATGAACCCGCTCAACACCTATCGCGCCGGCCCCGACGAACACGGACATTTCGGCATCTACGGCGGCCGTTTCGTCGCCGAGACCTTGATGCCGCTGATCCTTGCCGTCGAGCAGGCCTACGCGGCGGCCAAGGCCGATCCGGCCTTCGACGACGAGTTCCGCCGCTACTTGAAGCACTATGTCGGCCGACCGAGCCCGTTGTTCCACGCCGAACGGCTGAGCGCCCATTTCGGCGGCGCTCGCATTTACTTCAAGCGCGACGAGCTGAATCATACCGGCGCGCACAAGATCAACAACTGCATCGGCCAGATCCTGCTCGCCCGGCGCATGGGCAAGACCCGCATCATCGCCGAGACCGGAGCCGGCCAGCACGGCGTGGCCACCGCCACCGTCTGTGCCTTGTTCGGTTTGCCCTGCGTCGTCTACATGGGCAAGACCGACGTCGAGCGCCAAGCACCCAACGTCTTTCGCATGAAGCTCTTGGGCGCCGAGGTGGTGCCGGTCACCGCCGGTTCGGCGACGCTCAAGGACGCCATGAACGAAGCCCTGCGCGACTGGGTTACCAACGTCGAGGATACCTATTACCTGATCGGCACAGTGGCCGGACCACATCCCTATCCGGCGATGGTGCGCGACTTCCAGTCGGTGATCGGCGAGGAGACACGCGAGCAAATCATGGAAGCCGAGGGCCGCCTGCCCGACACCCTGGTCGCCGCCATCGGCGGCGGCTCGAACGCCATGGGCCTGTTCCATCCGTTCCTCGACGATCGGAAAATCGAAATTTATGGTGTCGAAGCCGCCGGCTATGGGTTGGAAACGGGTAAGCACGCTGCGTCGGTTGCAGGCGGCCGCCCCGCCGTGTT
>CAMCUA010000054.1 GCA_945878455.1 Asaia bogorensis
CGCACGGTGCAACTTGGCGAATCGCTGGATGGACGGTTCGAAGTCGTCGACGGCCTGCGGCCTGGCGAGGTCGTGGTAACCCGTGGCAACGAACGACTGCGGGCCGGCCAGGCGGTAGTGGCCCAACGCGAAGGCCCCGGCGCGACCTGACCGCCAGTCGGGATGGAAAGCGCTCCCTTGAGGGCGCCAGATCCTAAGCTGACTAGAGACATGACCCGGTGGGTAGTGGCAGGGCGAAATAACGTTTCGGAGGACGTGCGACCATGGGCTTAATTCGATTAGCCATTGACCGCCCGGTCGCCATCATGTCGGCGGTGCTGCTGGTCATCCTCATGGGCTGGGTGGCGCTCTATACCATCCCCATCCAATTGACCCCCGATACCCGCAGGCCGATTATCGCCGTCACCACGGCTTGGCCTGGCGCCGCACCGGCCGAGGTCGAACGCGATCTGCTTGAGCGCCAGGAAGAAGCCCTGAAAGGGTTGGAAGGGCTTGAGAAGATGGAAGGCCGGGCCCGCCGGGGATCGGCCACGGTTATTCTGGAGTTCGGCGCCGAACAGAACCTCGATCGCTTGCTGTTGCTGGTCAACAACCGCCTGTCGCAAATCACCGGCCTACCTGACGATGTTCGCGAAGCGCGGCTGGCTACCCGCTCTTCAGAAGATGCCCCCATAGCCACCTTCGTCATCCGCTCGGCACCGGGTAACCCACGGCACATCGATACCTATCTCGACTACATTGAGGATATAATTCAGGACCGCATGGAGCGGGTCGATGGCGTCGCCTTGGCCGAGGTCAGCGGCGGACGGGCACGCGAACTGCGGGTTATCGTCGAGCCACAGCGCATGGCCCGCTACGGCCTGACCACATCGAATGTCGTCGATGCCCTGCGCAATACCAATGTCAACATCACCGCCGGCGACGTTAACGAAGGTAAGCGCCAGTATGTCGTCCGCACGGAGAGCGAACTCAGCACCTTGGAGCGGGTGCGCCAGGTGCCGCTGCGCTCCGACCTCGATGCTGCCACCGGACGGATATCGCGCGTCACCGTCGGCGACATCGCGAATGTCGAATTCGGCTTGGTAAAGCCTCTGTCGCAGATCCGCAATCTGGGCGAACCCGCCATCATTATCAACGTCATCCGAGAAACGGGCACCAACGTCATCGCGGTGATGGAGGGACTGCGCGCCGAAGTGGCGGAGCTCAACGCGACAGCGCTGAAGCGCGAGGGATTGATCGTCGATCAGGTTTACGACGAGACGGAATACATCAATGCCGCCGTCAGCCTGGTGACCGAGAACATATGGGTCGGCGGTCTCTTGGCCGTCCTCGTGTTGATGCTGTTTTTGCGCGACATTCGCTCGACGTTGGTAGTCGGTCTGTCGATTCCTGTCTCGGTCATTGGCTCTTTCGTTGCCATGGCCGCGCTCGGCCGGACGTTGAACGTGATTTCATTGGCCGGCATTGCCTTCGCCGTAGGGCTGGTGGTCGATGCCGCCATCGTCGTTCTGGAAAACATATTCCGTTTGCGTCAGCTCGGCATGTCGCGGTCTGAAGCCGCCGTAAAGGGCGCCACCCAGGTTTGGGGGGCCATCCTGGTATCGGCAACGACCACGGTGGTCGTTTTCGCCCCCATCCTGATGATGAAGCTGGTGGTCGGGCAATTGTTCCGCGATATCGCGGTCGCCATTTCGGTGTCGGTGTTGTTGTCGCTGGTGGTCTCGATCACCGTTATCCCGACCCTTGCCAATCGGTTGCTGCGCGCTCACGACAGCGGCGAGCGCTATTTCCGGCTGCCGGGGATAGATCATTTCGCTGATGCCTTTGTGAATTTCATCCTGCGTTTCGCCCGGATCATGGTGACCCGCCGGCCGGTGGGCATTGGGGTGATCGTCCTGGTCAGCGGTGGTGCCGCGCTCGGCACGTGGCTATTCCTGCCCAAGCTCGAGTATCTGCCGGAAGGCAATCGCAATCAGATCGTCGCCAATGTTCAACAGCCGCCCGGCTACAACCTGGAGACCACGATCCAGATCGCCGAGAAGGTGGAAGAACGTTTGCGGCCGCATTGGGCATCGGTGACCGGTCCGGAATCGAACCCCGGCGAACCACCGAAAATCGACCGATTCTGGTTCGTTGCCCGTCCGACATCGAATTTCATTTCGGCCTCTGCCGTCGATCCGAAGCGCGCCAACGAGCTGATCCCCCTGCTACGCGAAGCGGCGTTCACGGAACCCGGCGCCTTCGGTTTTGTTAATCAGACGTCGATCTTCGGCCGTGGCGTCGGCGGCGCCCGCGTCGTCGAACTGAACATCTCCGGACCAGACCTGGAGGCCCTGCTCGACGTAGCGCGCGACGGAGTGCGCATTGCCAATCAGGTCTTTCCCCGAGGCACGCAGGTGCGCCCCCAACCGGGCCTGGAATTGGGCGCGCCGGAAGTTCGGGTGGTTCCCGACCTGACGCGCCTGTCCGATACCGGGCTCACGGCGCGCGACCTCGGTCAGGCGATCGACGTGTTTAACGACGGGCTGAAAGTGAGCGAGGTCTCCATCGACGGCCAACGCCTGGAACTGAAGTTGATGGGGCCCGAAAACCGCATTGAGCGAACCCAGGGTATCGGCGATCTGCCGGTGGTGACGCGCAAGGGCTCCATCCTGCCCGCCGGTCAGTTGGCATCCATCCAGGTGACGGAGGGTCCGACGGAGATCTACCATTTGGATCGGCAGCGCACCGTTCAGGTGCAGGTCCGCCCGACCAACGACATCGCCTTTGAGACCGCCATCGACATGGTGCGCAAGGACGTCATGGGGGCATTGGTCGCCCAGGGGCTGCCGCCCAACGTCAGCCTGCGGCTTTCGGGCACGGCGGACGAGCTGTCGCGCACCTGGAATGCCATGAAGTTCAATCTGTTGGTCGCCATTATCGTCGTCTTCCTGGTCATGGCGATCCTGTTGGAAAGTTTCGTCTTTCCGCTGGTCATCATGTTCGCGGTACCGCTAGCCACCGCCGGCGGTGTGGCCGGCTTGGCGGTGCTGAGCATCTTCGTCTATCAACCGCTGGACATGCTGACCCTGCTCGGTTTCGTCATCCTGATCGGTACCGTGGTCAACAATGCCATCCTGCTTGTCCATCAAACACTGCATCACTCCCGCTATGAAGGCATGGCAGTGACCCCGGCTATTCTCGAAGCCACCCGCAACCGCATCCGGCCGATCTTCATGTCAACCATGAGCAATATCTTCGGCATGCTGCCCCTGGTATTGATCCCCGGCGCCGGTTCGGAACTGTATCGCGGTCTCGGCTCCGTGGTTATTGGCGGCTTGGCACTGTCCGCTGTTCTCACGCTATTGATCATCCCACCGCTGATGCGCTTGATTGGCGGGGTACTGGAGCGCGAGACCCCGTCCGTTCATGAGCCGGCTCCTGTCGGTCAGCCAGCCGAGTAAGTCGGCAAATCCGTCGTCGCCTCTTGGCTGGCCAATCCACCCATGCTATGGCCGGAACCTTGAGTACATAGGCGCCATCGCACCCGCATGAACCAATACCGGGGCTCGCCGCACCGCAGGGAGGATTTATCGATGTCCGCAAAGAAGAAGGTCCTGGTTGCTGTCCATCGGGTTGCGCAGATGGACTTTCCCTATCTGGACAAGCTGACCGAGGCCGGCCTGGACGTGACCCTCAACCGGGGTAATGGCAGCTACTCGCCCGAGGAAATCGAACGGCTCATTCCTGAGTATTTCGCCACCATCGCCAGCAATGAGCGCTATAGCGCCCAGATGCTAAAAAAGGCCCGCAATCTGAAGGTCATCGCGCGTTGGGGCGTCGGCTACGATTCCATCGATGTCGACGCGGCCAGCCGCCAAGGCGTCGCCGTCGCCATTGCCGCCGGAGCCAACCACGAAGCCGTCGCCGACCTGACCCTGGCCTTCATGGGCGGGCTGGCCAATAAACTCAGGTACAACCACAATCGGGTTCAGAGCGGTGCCTGGAAGGGCGATCAGCGTGTCGACATGTGGCGTTCCACCGTCGGTATCGTCGGCTTGGGGCGTATCGGCCGCGCGGTTGCACGGCGTTGCCGTGGCTTCGATATGCGCGTGCTGGTGCACGAAATCGCCCCCGACATGAAGGTGGTTCGCGAGCTGGGTGCGGAACTGGCGCCGCTTGACAAGGTCATTGCCGAAGCCGATTTCCTGACCCTGCATGTGCCGTCGACGCCAGCCACCCGCGCCATGATGAACCGCAAGACCTTTGCTCAGATGAAGCGCGGCGCGTATTTCATCAACTGCGCCCGTGGCGAGGTCGTGGATGAAGACGCCCTGGTCGAAGCCCTTGCCTCCGGACACTTGGCCGGTGCCGGTCTCGATGTTTTCCATCGCGAGCCGATGCCCACGGACGCCAAGCTGCTGACCTTCGATAATGTCTGGCTCAGTCCGCACGCCGGCGCCATGACCCCGCTTGCCGACCAACTGGTCGGTGAACGCTGCGTCGATACCATCCTCGCCTTTGCGCGGGGTGAAAATCCGGGCGAACCCTACATCGTCAATAACGAGGCCCTAACGGTCCGCGCCGCCGAATAGCCGTTCACAGGGCTGGAACAAAGGCCGGGTTTCACCCTGTTGCCGGTTATACTAATCTTCCAACCCAATGTGCCGAACGGGCTACAGCGACTCCGTTCGGCACAACGCCTTCTGCACGTACAACCATCAGGGGAATGACCATGCGACTGATCGTCAACGGACAACAGGCCTTTGGAAAGGCCGTTCTGGAAGCCCTCGTCGAACGGGGCGAAGACGAAGTCGTCGGTGTTTATTGCGCCCCCGACAAGGAAGGCCGCCGGATTGATCCCCTGAAGGAATTCGCGTTGCAAAAAGGGCTGCCGGTGTTCCAGCCGGCCACCTACAAAGACCCCGCCGTTTGGGAACAGATGCGGTCGTTGAAGCCTGACCTGGGCGTCATGGCCTATGTCATCATTTTCGTACCGGAAGAGGCACTGTCCGTCCCCCGGCTGGGGACCATCCAGTACCATCCGTCGCTGCTACCCTTGCACCGCGGTCCCAGTTCTATTAACTGGCCGATCATCATGGGCAAGACGCGCACCGGACTGACCATCTTCTGGCCGGATAACGGTCTCGATGAAGGACCGATCCTGCTAGAGAAAGAGGTTGATATCGGCCCCAACGATACCTTGGGCAGCATCTACTTCAACCACCTGTTTCCGATGGGCGTTAAAGCCATGCTGGAAAGCATCGATCTGGTGCGTGACGGCAAGGCACCGAGAATCAAGCAGGACGCTTCTAAGGCAACCTATGAAAGCTGGTGTCGCAAGAAGGATGCCGAGATCGATTGGAACAAGCCCGTCGACCAAGTCTATAACCTGATTCGTGGCACCAACCCGCAGCCCGGCGCCTGGACCAAGTACAAGGAACGGACGCTGGAGATCTACGACAGTGCCAAGGAAACAGGCACGGGAACACCCGGCACCGTCATCGACATCGGGCCGACGGGCATCGCCATTGCCACCCAAGGCGGATGTATCCGCGTCCAACGGGTCAAACCCGACGATGGCGCCAAACAGACGGCGGCCGAATTCGCTGCCACCGCCGGCCTCGGCAAAGGCGATACATTGGGTTGAATGGCGGCGAGGCTCTGGAACACTCAGCTCAGACTGAAAAACTCAGCTCTGAATGTAGGTTTGGAGCTGTGCGGTCTCCAATTCCAGTTGTTCCAGCCGGTGCTTGACCATGTCACCGATACTGACAATGCCGACCAAACAGTTGTTTTCAACCACCGGTATGTGACGGAACCGCCCGGCAGTCATGTCGCGCATGATATCTTCGACATGACTGTTCAACGTACATGTCATCACGGTCCGCGTCATGAGACTGCCAACCGACATGCCGCGCAACGATGCCCCGTGCTCGGGCAACCCGCGAACAATGTCACGCTCCGATAGGATGCCGATTACACTACCGATGGTATCGGTAACAACCAAAACGCCGATGCGATTGTCTTTGAGCAACTTCGCGGCATCAGCGACCGTAGCTTGAGCCGTCGTGGTAACAACGCCTCCACCTTTGGTTTGGATGATTTGCTGGACCTGCATGATGCTCCCTCATGAAAACTTAATCACGCACCGTGAGCGATCCGGATACTTCCAACCCTCTCAGCTGAAAGCCGATCAGCGAAGCGGCTTTTGGCCCGCACCCCGGCATCAGCACCGCACCCCAATTCTTTCGGGGTAGGCGCCGATATTACATGCTGAATGTCCGCACTTTGCTCCCGCCTCCCAGCCGAAGGACGCACGAACTCCGGTTCACCCTGACATGTCATCATAGCACGGATGCCGCTGACACCCTAATCGTCCACCAACACCCTCAATCGGCTAATTCAGCTACCTGCGGCGAGGGTTGCCGGCACGGCAAGGCGTGCGATGAAAAAGTCTCGCGCGTCCTCGGCGGATATAGGCGGGCTGAGGAGGTCGCCCTGAACCAAGTTGCATCGGGCCGCGCGCAGGAAATCGACCTGGGCGTTCTCCTCCACCCCTTCGCCTATGACCTTAAGACCCAATGTATGAGCCATGTCGATGATGGCTCGGGTGATTCTGGCGTCTTTGGAATTCCGCGTGATGTCGCTCAAGAATGCCCGGTCGATCTTGATCGAAGTGACCAGCAAGTGCTTGAGAAAGTTCAATGGCGAATAACCGTTGCCGAAACCGTCGATGCACAAGCGCACGCCTTTTGCTGACAGCTCCGCCAGCATATCTCGCACCCGGTTCTCGTCCTCCAAAAATAGGCCTTCCGTCAATTCCAGCTCCAGACAGTCGGACGCTAACCCGCTGGCGTCGAGCGCATGGCTGACAGTGGCTAGTATTCGGCCTTCACGAAATTGCCGCCCAAAAACGCTGACATAGACGCGCAAGCCTTCGGCACCCTGTTCCTGCCAGGACTTGACCTCGCGGCAGGCAGCCTCGATGACCCATTCATTAATGGCTACAAAGAGACCCTTCTCTTCGGCAACCGGGATAAACCGCGCCGACGGCACCAGGCCGAGCTCGGCACTTTCCCAACACAATATGGCTTCGACGGCGACAGGGCGGCCTGTTGCAACATCGAAGATGGGCTGAAAGTGCAGCAAGAACTCCCGTCGCTCGAGGGCAAGGCGCAGGTGGGTCTCGAGCCGCATCTGCTCCATGGCCTGGGCGTTAATTTCGGCGGTGAAAAACCGGTAGGCATCCCGCCCCTCGTCTTTTGCCTGATAGAGAGCAGCATCGGCGTTTTTCAACAAAGTGTCCGGAGTATTGCCATCATCGGGATAGACCGCGATGCCAATACTGACCCGGACGATCATCTCATGACCACCGACATCGAATGGCACGCGGAATGCCTGGAGGATTTTGCTGGAAACCACGGCCGCGTTGTTGCTGTTCTCCAGGCCTTGTAAGACAATTGTGAACTCGTCGCCGCCAAGGCGGGAAACAGAATCTTCGCCACGCACGCAATCGGTCAGGCGTTGCCCTGCCCGGCGCAAGAGTTCGTCGCCCGCCGCATGGCCCAATGTGTCGTTGATATCCTTGAAATTATCCAGGTCGAGGAACAGCACGGCAGCCAATTCACCTTCGCGCTTGGCCCGATTCAAAACCTGGGTCAAGCGGTCCAGAAATAACGTGCGGTTGGGCAACCCCGTTAGCGCATCAAAGTTTGCCTGCCGGAGGAGGCGCCGCTGGGCCTCATGCAATCCTTCCTCCGCCCGGCGTCGTTCAGCAATCTCCTGAGTCAGTTCCGAGGTCCGTTCTTCGACACGCCTTTCAAGCAATAAACTCACTTCGCTAAGCGCATCCTCCACCTGCAACCGTTCGGCATGTTCTTGGGCCAGTTTCTGGCTGTTCTCGATCAATCGCCGTTCGGTCTCAAGTTGACCCGTGTGCTGAGCCCGGATGATATTCTCGGCTCGACGCACCACCCAATACATACCGCCATAGATGACCGTAGCCACACCCAACAGTATGCCGATCAGGATGAGCGTCGATCGCTGTATCTTGGCAAGTCGGTCCGTAACGTCCGCGGAGATTTCAAGAATTCCCGTGACCTTGCCCGCCTTGTCGAATATCGGCCAGTAGCTGGCAACCACATGGCGATTATAGGCAACGCCGGTGAATGTCGTCACTTCGTGCTGGAAACTCAACGTACTGGCAGTTCGCCCGGCCAACGTCCGTTTGAAGGCTGGATCGTCACCGATCTCGGTGTTGATCTCACCAGGAACGGTTGAATACATGACGCGGCCACGAGGATGAAACACCTTGGCCTTGAGCACGGGCAGTCCCTCTACCAGCATGGCGAGAGAGGAGCCGAAATTTCTGATATTGGACCCCGTCAACAACCAGTCGAGGCGTGGGCCCAGACCGTTGGTCATCGCCCTGGCCAGGGCTGCATTCTGGCCTTCTGTCAACAGGATAAGATCGTTGCGTGCATTCGACCAATACAGATAGGCGAGACCGGCAACGATAACGGCAAGGGCAAGCGCACAAACGATTGAAAAATGCCGCAACAACCGAAACATGCCGTGACTTCCATCCGAGGGCGCGAAGCCAAAGGCCACGGAACTCCCGCGGCACCAATACGTTACCATGGCATGCAGCTTGCCACCGCGCAACCGGGCGGCAGGCTTGCCTTGGCCCATGAGCCGGGTACAGTTGCCGGAATGAAGATTGGTCGTACTATTGCCCGGAACCTAGGCATAGGGAGAGTCTGGGCATCGGTCCCCAATTGGCTTAGTAGTTGGCTTGAGATGCAATAGTCTTAGGGAAATACGGCATGATCGAAAACGTCGACCGCGTCGAATTGGCCGCCATCCTGGAGCGACTCGGTGCCGGAGATGACGCTGAAGTCCTGTCAGCGGCGCGGGAGGCTCATGCCAAGATCAGTTCTTCTGGTATCTCGTGGATGGACTTGCTCGACCAGGGGCATCGGGATGACCATGCCGCATGGGACGAAGACTTCCCGGCCGATGGCACAGGTGAGACCGAAACCGACGATGAACCGTCTGACACGGGAGATGATACGACAGATATGAGTGAACAGACAGAATCGGGCGGTTCGTCCGCAAGCCGGGGAGGAAGCAATGCCGATACGTTGCGCCTCTTGGATCGACTATTGGTACAGGAAAAGAACGACCCCGATTTTTGCACCGAGTTGGAGGGATACAAACAGGACATCGCGAACGGTGTGTTCGATGACCGCGATCGCACATATGTCCGAGACTTGTACGACAGGCTACGCAAGTCTCCGCTGACGTCTTGATCGTTCGACGGCGATGTCTTTCCCGACAGACCTCGTAACCTGCCGTGATAATATGGACGCACGGACACCGGCCGTCAGCACCAGCCTGAAATACTGATGACAGGCAACGAAGCGAATGGACGATGGTGGAATAGAAATCGGTGCGGCTACAGAGCGCCGTAGCGACGAAATAGAATTGTTGCACCTGACCTTGGCCGAAGAACGTCGCCGACGGGTGCGTGCCGAGCAGAAATTGGCCATCCACGAGTCAGCCGGCAGCATGGCGGGTAGTCCGTTCGACCCGACCTCTTTGCGCCAGAGCGAAGTGCGCTTCCGCACGGCATTCGAAAGCTCCTCGATCGGCAACGTGCTAAGCGAGCTGGAAGGCAAATGCATTCTAGTGAACCGAGCCATGTGCGATTTGCTCGGGTACTCTGAATCCGAGCTGCTCGCCTTGTCGAGCCTGGACATCATCCACCCAGACCATAGAGCAGCTCATATCGCCATCCGCCGCCGGCTGTTATCCGGGGATATCGATCAGCACGAGTCCGAGAATCGCTACCTTTGCAAGGACGGTAGGATCATTTGGGGCATCGGCAACGTCGCCCTGGTTCGCGACGCCGACGGCTTCCCGATCAAGATCGTCGGACAGCTCCAGGACGTCACCGAACGCAAGTCCGCTGAAGATGCCTTGCGCGAGAGCGAAGCCCATTTGCGCGCAATCATCGACCATTCCCCTGCCATCATCTTCCTGCGGGATGCGAATGGCCGATACCTGCTAGCTAATTCCGAATACGAGCAACGCAATGGATTTGTGCCGGGATCAGCTAAAGGGAAGACGGTCCATGATCTATTCCCTCGCGAACGCGCCGACTACTTCCTGAGCCGTGACCGCGCGATCCACGAGATGGGGCACCTGACGCAACGGGAAGGCCGGGTGTCCCTGAGCAATGGCGAGGCGATGACCACCCTGATCCTGCGCTTCCCGGTCCCCGGACCGGACGGCAGGATTCATGCCGTTGGTGCTATTTCCACCAACATCACCGAACGCAAGCGGGCCGAGGAAGCATTGAAGGCGAGCGAGGCCCGTCTCCGGGCGGTGATGGATAATTGCCCTGCCGCCGTATACATCCGAGATTGGAACGGTCGATTCATCCTGTCCAACCCAGAATTCGACCGACGGCGAGGCATGCCGGCCGGTGGTGTCGTAGGCCGATGCGTTCATGATTTCTGGCCAAAGGATCAGGCCGACGCCATCCTGGCCACGGATCGGGCAGTGCTGACCAGCCGCATCGCCTCCGCCAGCGAAAAAAATGTGACGTTTGGCGACGGATCAATCCACCCGGTTCTTGTCGTCCGCTTCCCAATCCAGCGCGACGACGGCGAGGTCGAATCGATTGGCTTCATTTCGACCGACATCACGGAGATCCGCGAGACAGCGCTAAAACTGCGTCAGCAACAGGCCGAACTGGCCCATATTCATCGTCTGAATATCTTGGGTGAAATGGCAACCGGCTTGGCCCATGAGCTGAATCAGCCGCTGGCCGCCATCGTCAGCTACACGCAGGGTTGCGTGCGCCGCCTCAGAGCCGGCGTCAATAACCCGGACGAGCTCATTGCCGCCATGGGAAAAGTGACCGATCAAGCCAAGCGCGCCGGCGACACCGTCAATTGGATGCGCGGCTTCATCCGCAAGGGCGGCGAGGAGAAGTCCCCGACAGACCTCAACATCCTGTTGAGCGAGGCGGTCGATGTCATCAGCCACGAGATCGGTAAGCAGGGCATAATGCTTGAGCTGGACCTAAGCCCCGAGCCGATTGTTATCAGCGCTGATCGCACGCAAATTCAGCAGGTTGCGCTGAATTTGATGCGCAACGGCATCGAAGCCATGCACGACAATCCACCCGCGCAACGCCGACTGATCTTGCAAAGTCGCGCTCACGATGGCGTGGCCACCGTCACCGTGGTCGACGATGGACCCGGCATCCAGGAAGAACACCGCGACCGCCTGTTCGACCCGTTCTTCACCACCAAGCACGACGGTCTGGGCATGGGCCTGTCAATCTGCCGGACGATCATTGAGGACCACGGTGGCCAGCTGGCCGCAGAACCGGCCAACGGTATCGGAACCACATTCCATTTCTCGTTGCCAATCATGGCGGGGGTACGGCTACCGCCCCGACAACAGCCTTCTGCCTATAGCCCCGTCAAATAGGCTTTTGCTGCTGTTTGGTGGGGATTGCAGACCTGAACCGTGCCGGCCCCGACAGCGTCAATTAACGCGCGGCGGCGCCCGCATCGGTTATGCCGGCGGCAACTTCTTCGATGATAAGAACATCAACCTCGGCGCGCACGGGTTTGACACGTGCTGGTTCGTTGATCGTATCCATGACGATTTTCTGAAAATACCGAATACCGAGCCGAAGCGACCCCACCCCATCGGCACATTACGAAGAATTCATCCAGCGGACAGGCAGGGGTAAGGGCGGGCGACTTATACAGATACTTCAGTCACTTTTGTTATGACGACGGAGGTATCACATGTCCAGGCATGACTCACCCACTACACCGCGCCGCTCGGACACGAGACGACGGCATCGTACCGGTCTGCTGGCGACCGCAGCCGTGGTCGTCCTTGGCTTGGGCGTGGCCACCGGACAGGGGGCCGGTGCCAGCGGCCCTGTCATCGAGGCGCCCCTGTCGACAGCCAACGCACCGGGCAGTTTCTCCTATCTGGCCAAGAAAGTGTCGCCGGCCGTGGTCAACGTTGCTGCAGAACGCTCGGTTGGGGATCGTTCCACGGTCATGCGGCGCAACGCCCCCTCGCCGTTTCCCCAAGGCACCCCCTTCGATGAGTTTTTCCGCCGATTCTTCGACGAACGTGGCCAGGGCCGCTCGTTCGGACCCGGGCAAGGCGAGCAGAACGACGACGAAGCAGGCCCAGGACGAGGCGGTCAACGCGCCCAGTCAATGGGTTCTGGCTTTTTCATCGATGCCGAAGGCCATGTCGTCACCAATAACCACGTCATCGGCGATGCCGACAAGATCAAGGTCATTCTGAACGATGGCAGCAGCTACGATGCCGATGTCGTCGGTCGCGATCCGAAGACAGACTTGGCGCTGCTGAAGGCCAAGTTGGTCAAGTCGGTGTCGTACGTCACCTTCGGCGATTCCGACAAGGCTGAGGTCGGCGACTGGGTCGTTGCCGTCGGCAATCCCTTCGGATTGGGCGGGACCGTCACGACGGGCATCATTTCGGCCCGTGGCCGCGACATTCAATCCGGCCCTTACGACGATTATCTTCAGATCGATGCCTCGATCAACCGTGGCAATTCCGGAGGGCCGCTCTTCGACCTCACCGGCCAGGTCATCGGCGTCAATACCGCCATCTACTCGCCCAACGGCGGCAGCGTCGGCATCGGTTTTGCCATACCCTCCAGCCTCGTCAAAATGGTGATTGCCGACCTGAAGGACGACGGCAAAGTAAACCGCGGCTGGCTTGGGGTCAGCATTCAACCGGTCACCCCTGACTTGGCCGACAGCCTCGGCCTGGACAAGCCGCAAGGTGCTCTGATCACTGACGTCATGGCCGACGGTCCAGCAGCCAAGGCCGGTTTGCGTCAACGCGACATCATCCTCACGATCGGCAACACAGGCATCGACGATGTCCGCTCCCTGGTTCGTCACGTCGCGGTTCTGCCGCAGGGCCGTAAGGCCGATGTGATCGTTTGGCGCGACGGTGCGAAGCGCACGATTTCCGTCACCATTGGGGCAACGCCGTCGGAACAGGTCGCAGTGGCCGTCGGCAAGACGGAAGGCAAGACGGCGCCCGCTGCTCGGCTCGGCCTCACAGTCGTGCCACCGACCGCCGAGACGAAGGTCCGCTTCGGCATCAAGAGCAACGCCGAGGGTGTCATTGTCGTCGATGTCACCGCCCAAAGCCCCGCCGCAGAGGCTGGCATTCGACCCGGCGACATGATCATGAAAGTGGGGGACAAAGCGGTCGAAAGCGCCCAGGCATTGGCCCAGGCGGTCGATGCGGCAACAAGCGATACGAAGAAATCGATGTTGCTGATGGTCGAACGCCAAGGTCAACCGTTGTTCGTTGCGGTCCGTTTGCCCAAGGCCTGATCGCAACTGGTGCGCTCCGCCGGTCTCCTCCCCTTCCGGCGGGGCGCGCCTATGCCAATACACCTCGTCGGCATCCCGACTGGGGTAGGAAATGCGGCGGCTATTTCGCTATCGACCCCTTGAGCATTCTCGAGGCACCCACAATATCACGCCGATAGGCTGGCCGAGCGGTGCCCGCGCCACGGCAGCACTGAGCAACTCTGAAAGTCAGCATGCGCATCCTAATTGTCGAGGACGATGCCGAAGTCGCGCGGTTCCTACTCAAAGGCCTGAAGGAATCGGGCCATGTGGTCGATCATGCCTCCCACGGCCGGGATGGTTTGTTTCTGGCTGCAGGCGAGCCTTACGATGCGATGATCGTCGATCGCATGCTGCCGGGCGTCGATGGTTTGACCATTGTGCAGACCATCCGGGCAGCAGGAAATCGCACCCCCGTACTATTCTTGAGCGCACTAGGGGATGTCGACGATCGGGTTAGAGGGTTGAAGGCTGGTGGCGATGACTATCTGGTCAAGCCCTTTGCCTTCTCCGAGCTATTGGCTCGCCTGGAGGCCCTCGATCGCCGCCGCACGGCCGATGCGCGCGACACTCGGCTGGCGGTCGACGATCTTGAAATGGACCTGCTCGGACGTCGCGTAACGCGCGCCGGAAAGTCGATCGATCTGCAGCCCCGTGAATTCGCCTTGCTCGAATATCTGATGCGTCGGGCTGGCCAGGTCGCGACTCGCACCATGTTGTTAGAGAACGTCTGGGATTATCACTTCGATCCACAGACCAATGTCATCGATGTCCATATCAGTCGGCTGCGCCGTAAGATCGACTCAGGATTCACCACCCCGCTGTTGCATACGATACGCGGCGCCGGATACATGCTCAGTGCCACGCCGCGCACCTAACTCCCATGGGCCAGGCAACCCCAATCCTCGCCGCCTGTTCCTCAGCAGCGCCTTCCGTATTGCCCTGCTTTACGTCGTATTGTTCGGCGGATCGATGCTGGTACTTCTGGCCATCATCTACTGGACGACGTCAACCTACGTCGCCCAGCAGACCGAGGAAACCATCGAAGCCGAAATCCAGGGTCTTACGGAACAGTACACTCGGCTTGGCCTGCAGGCCCTGGTCGACGTGCTGACACGTCGCATCGAGACCGACCCCGAAGGCACCTCCATATACTTGCTGGTCCGCTCTAATGGCGCGCCAGTGGTCGGCAACATCGACCGCTGGCCAAGCATCGTTGAAGCCGACAATGGCTGGCTGAATTTCCACCTTGGCGACGGATCGGAGTCCCGGACCCGCGCGGTGCGGGCCCGCGCCTTCCTGCTGCGCAGCGATTTCCGCCTGCTTGTCGGCCGTGACACACGCGAGATGGAATCCGTGACGCGACTAGCTGGCCGGGCCTTGGGGTGGGGTACTGCGGCCACTCTTCTGCTGGCGCTATTCGGCGGCATCATGATGAGCCGGGCCAGCTTGCGCCGCCTTGAAGCCATCATGCGCGCCTTTCGCCCGATCATGGCCGGCGACCTCACCCGGCGGGTACCCAGCAGCGGTCGCGGCGACGACCTAGACCAAATGGCCGACGGCATCAACGAGATGCTCGCCCGCATCGAAGTGCTGATGCAAAGCGTGCGCCAGATCTCCGGCCATATCGCCCACGATCTGCGTACACCCTTGACCCGACTGCGCGCGCGCCTGGAAGCGATCCGCGGCAACGAACCCCAAGCCCAGCGGTCGTCCGAGGTGGATGCCGCCATTGCCGATGTCGATGCCCTGTTATCGACGTTCAGCGCCCTATTGCGCGTCGCCCGTATCGAAGCCGGAAGCGCAATGGCACTGGCACCCGTGGACCTTTCGGCGCTTATGGCAGACGCGGTGGAATTATACGAACCACTCGCCCAAGAGCGCCGCCAGGAGATTCGGACCGATCTGGCGCCAATCACAATCGCCTCCGGCGACCGCGACCTGCTGTTTCAAGCCATCGCCAATCTGCTGGATAACGCCATCAAATACACAC
The DNA here is from genome assembly GCA_945878455.1 of Asaia bogorensis. Lineage (GTDB taxonomy): Bacteria > Pseudomonadota > Alphaproteobacteria > Rhodospirillales > CAMCUA01 > CAMCUA01. Next base: position 15,415 of record CAMCUA010000054.1, read on the forward strand.
CGGAAGGTGGGCACATTCTGGTCAACCTGGAGCATTGCGGTAGCACGGCCCGCTTGGTCGTAGCCGATAGCGGTCCAGGTATTCCGGCCGACGAACGTGAAAATGTCTTCCGCCACTTCTATCGGGTGGAACCCAGCCGTTCGACACCAGGCAACGGTTT
>CAMCUA010000055.1 GCA_945878455.1 Asaia bogorensis
GCTGGTGGCCGGAACCGCCATCCTCGGTCTGCCGCGCAGCATTGGCGCTAAGGAGATATCATGTACGTTGCCGTGAAAGGTGGCGAGCAGGCCATTGCCCGGTCGCAGGATTTGCTGGCCAAGGAACGCCGCGGCGAGCCCTCCGTCGCCGAAGTGCAGGTAGGCCAGATCGAACAGCAGCTCGGCCGTGCCGTCGACCGGGTCATGGTCGAAGGGTCGCTGTATGACCGCGAACTGGCGGCACTGGCGGTCAAGCAGGCGCAGGGCGACCTTGTCGAGGCTATCTTCTTGTTGCGCGCCTATCGCACCACATTGCCGCGGTTCGGCGATTGCCTTGCCTTAGACACGAGCCGCATGGCCGTGCGGCGGCGCATTTCAGCGACCTTCAAGGACGTGCCGGGCGGTCAGGTGCTGGGTGCGACCTACGACTATACCCACCGTCTGTTGGACTTCAGCTTGATGGAAGATATTGGTTCCTTGCCGGAGGTGGCCACCGCCGATCCGGTTGCCGATCGCATGCCCCGTGTCACCGATGTGCTCGGCCATGAAGGGCTGATCGAGACGGCTAGCGACTACGACGCGGATGAGGTGGCGGACATCACCCGCGAACCGCTGCGCTTTCCTGCCGCTCGCGACGCCCGTTTGCAGAACCTGGCACGGGGCGACGAAGGGTTCCTCCTGGCCCTCGGCTACTCGGTGCAACGTGGCTATGGCAAGACGCATCCCTTTGCCGGTGAAATCCGCGTCGGCGAGGTCGCTGTCGAATACGTTCCGCCCGAACTCGGTTTCGCCATCGAGATCGGCGACATCACCATCACTGAGTGCCAGATGGTCAACCAGTTCATGGGTGCCGACGGCGAGGCGCCGCGCTTTACCCGCGGCTACGGCCTGACCTTCGGCTATGCCGAGCGCAAGGCGATGGCAATGGCCCTGGTCGACCGGGCCCTGCGTTCCGCCGAGCTGGGGGAAGAACCGGTCTATCCGGCTCAGGACCAGGAATTCGTCCTGTCCCATAGCGACAACGTCGAGGCGTCGGGCTTCGTCCAGCATCTCAAGCTGCCGCACTACGTCGACTTCCAGTCGGAGCTGAATATGCTGAGAAAGCTCCGGCGCGATTTTGACCTCAATAACCAGCGCGAGGCAGCGGAATGACCGTCGCCATCGATGCCGCCGCGAACGACGCAAGCCGTTCCGCTCGCGGCTACAACTACGCCTTTCTCGACGAACAGACCAAGCGGATGATCCGCCGCAGTTTGCTCAAGGCGGTAGCCATCCCCGGCTACCAGGTACCGTTTGCCAGCCGCGAAATGCCGTTGCCCTACGGTTGGGGAACAGGCGGCATGCAGGTAACCGCCAGCATCATCGGCCCAAGTGACATTCTGAAGGTCATCGACCAGGGTGCTGACGACACTACCAACGCCGTCAATATCCGCAATTTCTTCGTGAAGACCGCCAATGTCCGCACCACCGAGCGGACCGGCGAGGCGACCATCGTCCAGACCCGACACCGCATCCCCGAGCAGCCGCTCGGCGAAGATCAGATCATTGTATATCAGGTACCGCTACCCGAGCCGCTACGCCTGCTCGAGCCCCGCGAAAGCGAATGCCGCAAGATGCACGCCTACTGCGAATACGGGCTGATGCACGTGCGGCTCTACGAAGACATCGCCCGCATGGGTCGCATCACCAAGTCCTACGACTATCCGACGATGGTGGCCGGCCGCTACCTGATGGCGCCCTCGCCGATTCCCAAGTTCGATAACCCGAAGGTCCATCGTATGGCGGCGCTGCAGCTGTTCGGCGCCGGCCGGGAAAAGCGCATCTATGCCGTGCCGCCCTATACCGACGTGATCAGTCTCGACTTCGAAGATCATCCTTTCGAGGTACAGACGTGGGAGGCCAAGTGCAGCCTGTGCGCTGCCACCGACAGCTTCCTCGACGAGATCGTCATCGACGATATCGGCGGGCGCATGTTCGTCTGCTCCGACAGCGACCACTGCCGGACCCGGCGCGAGGCGGCCCCGTGACGTCCGCTGCGCCGCCTGTCCTGCTCAAGGTCGCCAACCTCTGGCACCTGTTTGGCCGCCTGCACGCCTGCGAGGATGTTTCCTTCACGCTGGGTCCCGGCGAGGTGATGGCGGTGGTCGGTGAGTCCGGGTCGGGCAAAACGACACTGCTCAACTGCCTGTCGGGCAACCTGGCGCCGACCAATGGGCGAATCGAATACGACGTGTCGGGCCAGGGTCTGACCGATATCTACCGCCTGCCGGAGCCGCGCCGCCGCCAGTTGGCGCGCACCGATTGGGGTTTCGTCCATCAGAACCCCGCAGACGGCTTGCGCATGGAGGTTTCGGCCGGCGGCAACATTGGTGAGCGGTTGATGGCCAACGGCATGCGCCATTACGCCGGCATCCGCGAAACGGCGCTGCGCTGGATGGCCGAAGTCGAATTGGATGCCAAACGCATCGACGATCCACCGCGCCAATTCTCGGGCGGCATGCGCCAGCGCCTGCAGATCGCCCGCAACCTGGTGACCGCCCCCCGCTTGGTATTCATGGACGAGCCGACGGGTGGACTCGACGTCTCGGTTCAAGCCCGGCTGCTCGACCTGCTGCGTGGACTCGTGCAGCGGCTCGGCCTGTCGGTGGTGCTGGTCACCCACGACCTGGCCGTCGCCCGCCTTCTCGCCGACCGGCTGATGGTCATGCGGCGCGGCCAAGTGGTCGAGTCCGGGCTCACTGATCAGGTGCTCGACGACCCACAGCACCCCTACACCCAGCTTCTCGTTTCATCGGTCCTGCAGGCCTGAGTGGAGCCGGCGATGACCATCATGATCCAGGCGGAAGGCCTTTCGAAACAATTCGTGCTGCATACCCAGGCCGGCACCGTCATCCCGGTATTCGACGACCTCGACTTCCAGGTTTCGGCCGGCGAATGCGTTGTTCTTGGCGGGCCGTCCGGCAGCGGCAAGTCGACGCTGCTGCGCGCGCTCTACGCCAACTATCGGCTACAGGCCGGCAGTATCAAAATCCGCCATCGCGGCGCCATGGTCGATATAGCCTCGGCGCCGCCCTGGCTGGTCCTCGCCCTCCGCCGTGACGCCATCGGTTTCGTCAGCCAGTTCCTGCGCGCCATCCCACGGGTCGCCGCTATCGATGTGGTGGCCGAGCCCCTGCGCGCTCGGGGCGTCGACGAAGCCGACGCCCGGGCGCGGGCCGCCGAGTTGCTGACTCGGCTGCGCATCCCGGCGCCGCTGTGGGGCCTGGCGCCCGCCACCTTCTCGGGTGGCGAACAGCAGCGCATCAACATCGCCCGTGGCCTGATTTCGTGCCAGCCGATCCTGCTGCTCGACGAGCCGACTGCCTCGCTCGACCGGGAAAACAGGCAAATCGTCATCGACCTGATCGGCGAGACCAAGGCGCGCGGCACGGCTGTGGTCGGCATTTTTCACGACGCCGAGGTGCGACGGGCGGTCGGCGACCGTCAGTTCGACCTCGCCCCGTTCCAGCGAGGGCATTAGCACATGCATTCCTGCGTAACACAATTGTCACCGGAGTGCGATGAAACCCTTACCGACATCCATTGTGATGCGGTTGCACCGCCGCAACGGAAAGGTCGTTCCATGTCGTCGATTCGGGTCTCCGATCTCAACAAGACCTATCGCCAACGCCGGGCCCTGCGCTCCCTGTCGCTGGAAGTCGGCAAGGGCGAGATGGTCGCCTTGATTGGCGCCTCGGGGTCGGGCAAGTCGACGCTGCTCCGCCACATTGCCGGGCTGACCCGGGCCGATGATCAGGGGGCCGGGGCCGTGCATATCGACGGCAAGGTCATGCAGCAGGGCGGCAGGCTGGCCAGCGACGCGCAGGAACTGCGCCGCGAGGTCGGCGTCATCTTCCAGCAATTCAACCTGGTCGACCGTCTGTCGGTGATGACCAACGTGCTGATCGGCCTGCTGGGACGGTTGCCGGCCTGGCGCGGCACGCTCGGCGCCTTTACGCGCGATGAGAAGCTGTCGGCCATGATGGCCCTGGCCCGGGTCGGTATCGAGGACCGGGCGACCCAGCGCGCCTCGACGCTGTCGGGTGGGCAGCAGCAACGCGCTGCCATCGCCCGCGCCCTGGTACAGCAGGCCCGCGTCCTGCTGGCCGACGAACCGATCGCCTCGCTCGATCCGGTGTCGGCCAAGCGCGTGATGTCGACGCTGGCCGACATCAACCGGGAAGACGGCGTCACCGTCGTCGTCACCCTGCACCAGGTCGCCTATGCCCGCGCCTTCTGTCCGCGCGCCGTCGCCTTGCGCGAGGGCGAGATCGTTTACGACGGCGCCTGCGCGATGCTCACCGACGAAACGCTGCGCGACATCTACGGCGAGGCCAGCGAGGAACTGCTACTGCCCGAGGCACCGTCGCCCGCGGCGGCTCCCCGGCACCAACCGGCCATTACCGCCGCCTTCGAGCCGGCCACGGCTTGATCGACTTTCAACCACCAACGGGATGGAACACATGAAAACCATAACCAAGACCCTGGCGGCGGCGAGCCTTGCCGTCTGCCTGAGCACCGGCGCTATTGCCGCCGACGAGATGAACTTCGGCATCATCTCGACCGAGTCCACCGCCAACCTGAAGCCCCAGTGGGAGCCCTTCCTGGCGGCGATGACCAAGCAGACCGGAATGAAGGTCAATGCCTTTTTTGCTTCCGACTACGCGGGCATTATTGAAGCCATGCGTTTCAAGAAGGTCGACATCGCCTGGTACGGCAATGCCTCGGCCATCGAGGCCGTGGACCGCGCCAACGGCGAGGTGTTCACCCAGACTGTCGACGGCGACGGCAATCCGGGATACTGGTCGCTGCTGGTGACCCACGTCGACAACAAGCACCTGAACAGCCTCGACGACGTGCTGAAGTGCGACAAGTCGCTGACCTTCGGCATCGGCGATCCCAACTCAACCTCGGGCTTCCTGGTTCCCTCCACGTTCCTCTTCGCTTCGCGCGGTATCGATCCCAAGCAGTGCTACAGCCGCGTGACCAACGCCAGCCACGAGGTCAATGCCTTGTCGGCCGCCAACAAGCAGGTCGACTTCGCCGCCAACAACACCGAGAACATGCGGCGGCTGGAAAAGACCAACCCGACGGCCGCCAAGAACCTCAAAATCATCTGGCAGTCGCCGCTGATCCCATCCGATCCGCTGGTCTGGCGCAAGGATCTGGACGCGGCGACCAAGCAGAAGGTCTATACCTTCGTCATGACCTACGGCCGCCTCGGCACCCCCGAGGAAGTCACGGCCGCGCGAAAGGTGCTGGCCGGGTTGCAGTGGGCGCCGTTCAAGCCGTCGTCCGACGCGCAGCTTTATCCGATCCGGCTGCTGGCGATCTCCAAGGACATGTCCAAGATCGAGAATGACGCCAAGTACACGCCCGAGGAGAAGAAGGCGAAGCTTGCCGAACTCGAGGCCCAGAAGAAGAAATACGAAATGCTGATGGCGCAGGTGCCCCAATCCTGATGCATCCATCCTCGGCGGCGGACCACGTCCCGCCGCCTTCTTTTTTCTCTGCATGCAGGATGGGCAATAAAAGTTACATGTCAAACGTTAGCGTCCATGGCGATGTCCGCACCGTTTCCCTGCCGCCGCGCGATTGGGGACGTCTGTCCTATAGGGTGCTCATCTGGGGCGGCTTGATCCTGGCCTTCGCCTGGAGCTGGGCGCCAGCGGAAATGCACCGCTTCGTCAATCTCTACACCCACTCGCAGAACATGCGGGAATACGCGTCCGGCTTCTTCCGGCCGAATTTCCACGAATTCGACTACTACGTTCTGGAAATGATCCTGACCGTGCAGATCGCCATCTGGGGCACCGGACTGGCGATCGTCGCGGCAGTGCCGCTGGCGATCCTGTCGTCGAGCAATATGGCCCCCATCTGGGTCGCTCAGCCGATCCGCCGCCTGATGGACATGTTCCGGGCGATCAACGAACTGGTCTTTGCCGTGCTGTTCGTCGTCGCCGTCGGCCTTGGACCGTTCGCCGGCGTCATGGCGCTGTTCATCCACACCACCGGCGTTCTCGTGAAGCTCTTTTCCGAAGCGGTCGAGGCCATCGATCCGCAGCCGGTCGAGGGCATCCGCGCCACCGGCGCCAACCGGCTGCAGGAGGTGATTTACGGCGTCATCCCGCAGGTGCTGCCCCTTTGGATGTCAGTGTCGCTGTACCGCTTCGAATCGAATGTTCGCTCGGCCACCGTGCTCGGCCTCGTTGGGGCCGGCGGCATCGGCCAGGTCATGTTCGAATCGATCCGCAGTTTCCAATACGCCGAAACGGCGGCCATCCTGATCATCGTCGTCCTCACGGTGACGGTCACTGACGTTCTTTCGCAGCAGCTGCGGCGTCTGGTGATCTAAATGCGCTACGCCATTTTTTACGCGCCCCGCGAGACCGACGAGCTGCACGATGTCGCCAGTCGATGGCTGGGCCACGACGCCCTGCGCGGAACCAATCGGGAGCAACCGAGCCCTATCCCCGGCGTCAATCTTGGCGAGCTAACCCGCGAACCGCGCCGATACGGCTTTCACGCCACCTTGAAGCCACCCTTTGCCATGGCCTCCAGCGGTTCGCCAGAGGCTCTGGTATCGGCCGTAAATGGCGTGGCCAGCCAGATCGCCCCTATTACCATCCCCGCCTTGCGGATTGCCCGGATCGACCGCTTCTTTGCCCTGAAGGCCACCGGGGACCAGCGGGAACTCAACGACTTGGCGGCGCGCTGCGTCGCCGATCTCGATTCATATCGCGCACCGCCGTCGCTTGCCGAATTGATGCGCCGTCGATCCTTGGGTCTCACCGGACGCCAGGAGCTTTTGCTCCACCGCTGGGGCTATCCGTTCGTGATGGAAGAGTATCGGTTTCACCTGACGCTGACGGGCCCGTGCGATGACGCCGTGGCCCCGGTGTTGGAAGCCGCATTGGTGGAGCAGTTCACGCCCGTACTCGGCATGTCGCTGGTCATGGATTCGCTCTCGATTTTCATCGAGCCGGCAGCCGGCGAGCCGTTCGTTTTTCTCACGCGGGTTCCCTTAACCGGTGAGTCGTCTTGGGCGGCACCCCGCGTTCTGGCTGCCAGTTGAAATGGACAGGATATGAAAGAGGTTGCGTTTTCCAACGCCAAGGTCGTGCTGGCCGATAGCATCATCGATGGAACTGTCGTGGCGGTCGATGGGATCATTGCCGATATCGTCGAAGGACGCCGTCGGGCGGTCGGCACCATCGACCTCGACGGCGACTATCTGTTGCCGGGCCTGCTCGAACTGCACACCGACCACCTGGAAGCGCACTTCAGCCCACGCCCGAAGGTCCAGTGGCCGGCGGACGCCGCCGTAGTCGCCCATGACGCGCAGATCGTCGCCTCCGGTATCACCACGGTCTTCGACGCCTTGCGCGTCGGCAACGTTCGTGGCGAGGATTCGGTCAGCCAGCATATGGGCCTGTTGGCGGCGGCGATTCGCGAGGCCACCGAATGCGGCCGGTTGCGCGCCGATCACCTGGTGCATCTGCGCTGCGAACTGGCCTGCGAGGATACGGTCTCCGGCCTCGCGGCATTGATCGACGATGCCGGCGTCCGCCTGATTTCGGTCATGGATCACACGCCGGGTCAGCGCCAATTCGTCAACCTGACCAAGTTTCGCGAATACTATCAGGGCAAGGTCGGCTTCAACGATGCCGAGATGGAAACCTTTATCGCCGAACGACATGAGGCCTGCGACCGGCTCAGCATACCCAACCGGAGCAAGGTCGTGGCCATGGCGCGCGAGCGCGGCATTCCAATTGCCAGCCATGACGACGCGACCTCGGGGCATGTTGAAGAGGCGCGTCAGGAAGGCGCCAGCATCTCTGAATTTCCGACATCTGTGGAAGCAGCGGAAGCGGCCCGCTCCTGTGGCCTGATGGTTCTCATGGGGGCGCCGAACGTGGTGCGTGGCGGCTCCCATTCCGGCAACGTGTCGGCGACCGATCTCGCCAGACAAGGCCTCCTCGACATTCTGTCGTCCGACTATGTCCCCTACAGCCTGTTGCAGGCGGTGTTCGCCTTGCCACGGCATGACACGGGCATGGACCTGCCGGCCGCCATCCGCACAGTCACAGCCAATCCGGCTGCTGCGGTGGGCCTGGACGATCGCGGTTCGATCACTGTTGGAAAGCGCGGCGATCTCATCCGCGTTTGCCTAGACGGTGACTTTCCAGTGATGCGTTCGGCTTGGAGGCAAGGCGAGCGCGTGATGTGACGGCGCATACCGCAAGCTCCGTCCAAACCGTTCGCCACGGCACCCTGTTTCTGGTTGTCGGCCCGAGCGGTGCCGGCAAGGACAGCCTCATCCGGGCTGCCCGGCAAAGCTTGTCGGCCAACCCGTTGTTCCTTTTCCCGCGCCGCGTCGTGACCCGGCCGGAAGACCCCGCATCCGAAGATTTTGAAAGCGTGACGACGGCCGATTTCGAACGGCGCTGCGCCGCTGGGGAGTTCTGTCTGGATTGGGGGGCGCACGGCCTGTTTTACGGCGTTCCGGCCTCAGCCAAGGCGGAGATGGAGGCAGGCCGGTCGGTGGTCGTCAACGTGTCGCGCACTGTCATCGCCGAGGCGAGGCGGCGGTTTCCGGCGGTTCGCGTCATCCAGGTCACGGCGCCCCACGCCATTTTGGAGCACCGGCTTGCCGTTCGTGGCCGCGCCAGCGACGGCGACATCGGCCTACGGCTGGCACGGCAGATCCACGTCCCTGACAACGCCGACTTCGACACGGCAACGGTCGTCAATGACGGCAGCTTGACGGTGGCTGCGACGGCTTTCCTCGATATTCTCTTGGCTGGCGACCGGTCGATAGTTTAGTTGACGACGGATCTGCGGGTGGACAGCCACAGGACTGCGACGCCCGCCACGTTGAGCCAGGCCAGCGCCGTCAGGACGGCGAGCATCGTCATGGTCCCGAATGTTTCCATCAGCACGGCGCCAATCGACGGCGCCATGGACTGCGCGATGAGGCTCGGCATGGCGAGCCGCCCCATCAGGACGGCATAGCCCGTGCTGCCGAACAGTGCCAGCGGCAGCGTGCCCCGTGCAATCGACCAAAGGCCATTGCCCGCGCCGTAGCAAATCAGAGCGATGGCGAGTATGGTATTGCCGTTCCAGAGCAGAACCTGGCCCAGCGCGATGAGCAGGGCCGAGGCGGTCAGCGTCCAGATCGGATGATGCCGGTTTCCGATCAGCATTTCGACCACCCGCGCCCCGACCTGGGCCGGACCAATCAGGGCACCGAAACCGACGGCGACCGCAAGTGCCATGCCGCCGGATTGCAGGATCGCAATGATGTGGACCGACAGGATTGCCGAGATCGTTCCTCCGGCGGTCAGGATCACCGCCAACAATCCGAATACGAAGGCCGGAGGGAATCCGCGATCCGGCACAGCGGAGACGACGGCCGGTTCCACCACCTTTACCGAATCAGCAATTCTCCGCACCTCTCGTGGAATGATGCAAAGATGCAGCGGCAGCGTTACGGCCAGATGCAAGGCCGCATAGACGAGGCAGGCACCGCGCCACCCGATACCTTCGACGAGCCACGCAGAAAGCGGCCAGCAAACCGTGCTGGCGAACCCTCCCCATAAGGTTAAGCGTGCAATCGCGCCACGGCCGTTCCGGCCATAGAGCTTGCCGAGCGTCGAAAAGGCGGCATCGTAAAGGCCTGCGCCCATGGCCAGTCCGAGCACGAGCCAGGCGGCGAGATAGCAGGGAATGTTCGGCGCAGCTGCCAGCATCGTCAAGCCGATGGTCAGAAGAACCGCACTGGCGGCCAGTACGGGACGCCCACCGAAATGCTCGATGGCGCGGCCGACACGAATGGCAACAAGCCCTGAAACCAGCAGACCGAGCGACAAGCCGCCGATCACCCAACCGTAGGGCCAGCCGGTCGTTTCCACGATCGGCTGCACCAAGACAGCCGGTAGGTAATAGGACGATCCCCAGGCCAGGATCTGGGTGATCCCGAGCGCTGAAATGACGATCGCTCTTGGCGATTCCAGCTTTTGCATCGACCGTGAGGGTTCTGCCATGTCTCCTCGGATTTCGTTCAGGAAGGTAGAGTAGGCCGCACTCTGCGACGCCGCGACAATAGCAAGGCTCGGACTACCGCCGTTCCATCCTGACGCCAAGGAGATCGGAGGCAACGATCATGGCTGTCTGCCCGACGGCAGGATCAGGCGAGGTGTGGCGCAGCGCCCTTGCCGGCATAAACGCTTCTGCCGCCCACGATACTGGCAACCGCGCGAGGCGGGCGGCCGGTGGTAGCCTCGACGAGAACGATATCGGCACGCAAACCGGTAGCTAGGCAGCCGCGATCCTTGAGGCCGGCCGCATGAGCTGGATTGGCCGACATCAGTGCCCAGGCATCGGCGAGGCTGCAGACCCCGTCGCCGGCCAGGCGGAAGGCGGCGGGCAGCATGGATGGATAGTAGTAGTCGGATGCGAGCACGGTGCAGAGGCCTGCGGCTGTCATATTGGCAGCGGCGATAGAGCCTGCTTTATGGCTGCCACCCCGCACGATATTTGGCGCGCCGAATACCACGTGGTTGCCAAGTTGCTGCGCCAATGCAGCCGTTTCTCGCGTCATCGGAAACTCCGAAATTTCGCAGCGGATGTCCTGATACCACTGCCGAATTTCGGGCCCCGGATCGTCATGGGAAGCCTGAGGGACACCCGCTGCAACAGCTGCGGCCGCGAGACGGCGGATCGATGCCTCGACATCGCCTTGGCGGGTCATGACGCTGGCCAACAGTGCGCCGAACTCGTCGGCCGAAAGCCGGGTGCGCTGCAGGTACGTCATCAACTCTTGCGGATCGCTTTGCTTACGCAGCATGTCAGGCGTGTGGTCGTTGAAGGCGAGTAGCGCCACCTTGCCCGCGGCCAGCCAGGAGAGCGCATCGGCCTCACCGTCGAGGTTGAAGGTCTCGTAGCGTAGATGCAGCTTGGTATCGCAGGCCAGGTAGGGTCCGGCTTCGTCGAGTGCCGTCATCAGGCGCAGGATTGTGTCGCGACCGCGCAGGCCCGGCTCCCAGGAATAAGTCACACCGTGAAAGGCGGTGGTGATGCCGTTGGCGACGAGCTGCCGGTCGGTGTCAGCAAGGGCAAGCTGCAGATCGAAATGCACCCCGGGGCGCGGCATGATCTGCCGTTCGAAGGCATCCCCATGCAGGTCGACGATGCCGGGCAAGACATAGAGTCCATCGGCATGAATAGTTTGCGCGGCGCCGGTTTCGCCCGTTATCCCGGCGATGATGCCGTCCTCGATGAGGACAACGGCGTCCTCTTCGAATCCGTGTGGCAATAGGGTTTTGCCGCCAACCACCGCGTAACGCGCCATGCCATGCATCCGCCCGCTCCCAGCCTGTTCGTGGAGGCATGGCATAGCGTCCAAACGTGACAGCGGCGTGAAGGCGCTGACCGAAGGGAAAAATTGACATGATGTCGCCTGGCCGGAGGAGGGTGGCAAGGCTACTTTTTCGGCAAATACACCTCCGGCGTAATTCTCCTGTCATCGATCGACATTATGGTCTGAACCGAGTGACGGCATCGAGGGCCTCACCGGTCAGCATGGGAGGAATTAGCTGTGAACATGTTTCGTCGTGTCGTCGCCTGTCTGGGCCTTCTCGTCGCTGCCGCGTCCGCGCAAGCAGCGGAACTGCGCCTCGCCGTCACCGATATCGTCGGCCTGGAAAACCTGCAGCGCGAATACGCTCCGTTCCAGAAGATGCTGTCGGAAAAGGCGGGCATGAACGTGCAACTCTTCCCCGTGCCCAACCGCACGGCCGCAGTCGAGGCGCTGAATGCCAAGAAGGTCGACATGGTGCTCACCGGTCCGGCCGAATACGTCGTCTTCAAGAAGCGCACGGATGCCAAGCTGGTCGTCGGCTTTAGCCGACCCGAGTACTACGGTTCCGTCGTCACCATCGTCGGCTCCGGCATCGACGGGATCGAAGACCTGAAGGGCAAGAAGGTCGCCTTGGGCGACGTCGGCTCGACCTCGCGCCACCTGTCGCCGATCCAAGTGCTGTCCGATCTCGGCCTCAATCCCCAGAAGGATCTACAAATCCTGCACATCAACCGCAATGTCGCCGTAGAGGCCATGAAGCGGGGCGAGGTCGCTGCCGTCGGCATCAACCGCACCGACCTGCCGGGCCTGGCCAAAAGATTTCCCGATGTCGTTTTCAAGGTCATTGCCCGTGGGCGGGATTTGCCGAACGACGTACTGTTGGCCGGGACGCATATCGACGACGCAACCGTCGCCAAAATGAAGAAGGTTTTCAGCGAGAACTCCGAAGCCCTTATCGCCGCCATCCTACAGGGTCCGGACGAGAATCAGAAGTTCGCCGGAATGGCTTTCATCCCCGCTGTCAGCGACAAGGACTACAACTACATCCGCAAGATGTATGCGACGATCGGTCAGCCGCAGTTCGCCGAATTCGTCGGCAACTGAATCGTATGGCCGGCTCGGCCGTGGTCCAACTTTCCCCCGTTCTTCAACGCGATGCGCCCGCCGTTTCGGCGGTCGCATCGGTAACCGCCTTCAGGCCGGTGGAGGTTGCGCCGGCACGGAAGCTGGATCTGGTCGTCCGCGGCCTGCGCAAGAGTTTTGACCGAACGACTATGGTGCTGGGCGGCGTCGACCTCAGCGTGCCGGCAGGGCAGGCCGTTGCGCTGATAGGCGCTAACGGCGCTGGGAAGTCGACACTCCTGCGCTGCTGCTTGCGATTGATCGAACCGGACTCCGGCGACGTCCGTGTGCTGGGCAGCGACATGGCCGCCCTCAATCCCAGCGAACTCCGCCTGTTACGCGCCAAAGTCGGTTTCGTCTTCCAGCGGCACAATCTTGTGCCGAGGCTGTCGGCCTTGACCAATGTCCTGCATGGCGCGCTGCCACGCAGCGGATTTGCCCGGCCGTGGTTCCAGAGCTGTGCGCCGCGGGCGTTGCGCGACGAAGCGATGGCCTGTTTGGAGCGAGTGGGTCTGGCCGCCATTGCCGCGCGGCGTGCCGACAAGCTTTCCGGCGGTCAATCCCAACGGGTCGCCATCGCCCGCGCGTTGATGCAGCGTCCGCACATGATGATGGCCGACGAACCGGTCGCTAGCCTCGACCCCAGTTCGGGCGAGGAGGTCATGGGTTTATTCGCCGATCTGATTCGCCGGGACAGTCTGACTCTTCTGTTCACGTCGCACGATTTGTCGCAAGCCATTGCCTATGCCGATCGTGTCGTCGCGCTGCGGCAGGGGACGATCGTGCTCGATGCGCCTACCACCGGCCTCGACGTTGCCACCCTGCGGGCGTTTTATGCCTGATAACGCGGCGCCCATGGCGACAGCAAAGCATGGCCTGCCGCCGCGGTTCGAGCGGCCCAACCTCGCCACCTTCGGTCTTTACATCGCGTTCGTACTATTCCTTGTCTGGTCCATCCGGGGAACCGGCGTGTCGATCGGCGACCTGGTCGGCGGCGTACCGCAAATGGTGCGGCTGGTCGGCGAGATGCTGCCGCCATCGGCGGCGCGGCTCGAGGCAGTTGGCCGCGCCTTGCTCGAAACCTTCCAGATGGCGCTGGTCGGAACCGTCGTCGGGGTGATCATCAGCCTACCTGTCGCCGTGGTGGCAACCCGCCACCTGACACCACACCCCTTTCTCTATCATGCTGCCCGTGGCCTGATAGCCTTTTTTCGCACCGTGCCTGATCTGATCTGGGCGCTGCTGTTCGTCGTTTCCGTCGGCCTCGGCCCCTTCGCCGGCACGCTGGCCATCGTCATCGACAAGATCGGCTTTTGTGGCCGCTTCTTCGCTGAGGCGATGGAAGAAGCTGACCGTGGACCGCAGGAGGCGTTATCGGCCATCGGGGCCAGCCGGTTGTCGCTGGTTGCCTGTGCGGTGGTTCCGGCGGCCTTGCCGTCTTTCATCAATACGTCGCTGTTCAGCCTCGAAAAGGCGACGCGCTCGTCCGTCGTCCTCGGACTTGTCGGGGCGGGTGGAATCGGTATTGAGTTGAAAGTGGCGATGGACCTTTTCAACTACGATGAAGCAGCGACGATCATCCTCGCCATCTTCGCCCTGGTTATCGTCGTCGAGCGCGCCAGCGACATATTCCGGCGGCGTCTTCTCTAAGGCGCTTCCCTTTGAGCCGGTGTGGAACTGCTTGTGAGGCTCACGAGAAGTTCAATGTCACGCTAGGTGTTTACGCGCCGATCTTGGCACCGATCTTCACGAGCTTTTCCCTGAGGCTGGTCAGCGCCCAGTGCGCGACGGCCCCGCCCCGACCAACCTCTGGCACACGCGGCAAGGAACGCGGCAATTATTCTACCACGTCGCCTTGATCAGGCGCATTCTGGGCAAACAAAAACCCCTTAAAACGATTAAGTTTCAAGGAGTTGGTGTCTGGTTGCGGGGACAGGATTTGAACCTGTGACCTTCAGGTTATGAGCCTGACGAGCTACCGGGCTGCTCCACCCCGCGGTTGTGGTGGTGGGGATGTGTTGAGGGATTGGGTTTTTATAATTCCCCGCTTGGAGGGCCGGGCGGCGACCTACTCTCCCACGCCTTGAGACGCAGTACCATTGGCGCTGAGGGGTTTCACGGCCGAGTTCGGGATGGGATCGGGTGGTTCACCCTCGCCATGACCACCGGGCCCCCGAAGCGGGGAAGGACGATTGCTGGCGGCTGGATGCCGCGAGCGTTTATTTGAGCGTTTATTTGTCTGTCGCTTAGTTTTGAGGCGTCTTGTGTGTTGGTCTTAAATCCCAACGGGTTGGGTTTGCCGCTACGCAAGGGTTTGGTCTTCAAGCCAATCGAGCGATTAGTACCGGTAAGCTTCGCACATTGCTGCGCTTCCACACCCGGCCTATCGACGTGGTGGTCTTCCACGGCTCTCAAGGGAGACCTGGTTTCGAGGTGGGCTTCCCGCTTAGATGCTTTCAGCGGTTATCCCTTCCATACATAGCTACCCTGCTATGCCGCTGGCGCGACAACAGGTCCACCAGAGGTATGTCCACCCCGGTCCTCTCGTACTAGGGGCAGCGCCTCTCAAGTCTCCGACACCCACGGCAGATAGGGACCGAACTGTCTCACGACGTTCTAAACCCAGCTCACGTACCACTTTAATCGGCGAACAGCCGAACCCTTGGGACCTGCTCCAGCCCCAGGATGTGATGAGCCGACATCGAGGTGC
>CAMCUA010000056.1 GCA_945878455.1 Asaia bogorensis
GAAGAGGTATGTCCCGTGCGCATTCCGCTCCCCCGTCTGCTGCGTCAGTGGCGGGAGAAAGAGTTCGAACAAGGACTGCAAACGACAACGGCACGCGTTGGCATCGGAGTATGGGCTTTCCTGGCGCGTCGCCCGGCGCTCTATCGCCAAGTGACGGGGGCCGTCGTCCGTATTCTTGGCTGGCTGGGGCGTCGCCACGGCAGTTTCTATAACCTGCCGCTGGCTTCCAGCTGGACGGCGGATCGCGAGCTGCCGGCACCCGAGGGCCGTACGTTCATCGATCAGTGGCGTGCCCGTGGCGGGAGCAAAAAATGAATGCCGGCCGCCAGGACATTCTCGGCCATCTGCGCCGTTCCTTGCGGCGCGGTGAAGACCGTTCAGCAGCGGAACATTCCGTCGATACGCGGCTTGCCCTTCATGCCGCCAATCTCGTTCCTGCGCGTGGCCGCAAGGCTCTGGGCGAACGCATCGACCTGTTCATGAGCGAAGCCGCCAAGGTTGATGTCACCATTGACCGCGTCACAACCATCGCAGCCGTGCCGCGTGCCGTTGCCGCCTATTTGGCCGCCCATAATTTGCCAGCAAAGATTACCGTGGCGCCCGATCCCGAACTCGATGCCGTGCCGTGGCGCGATCAGCCGACGCTCGGCATGCGTCGCGGCAATGCCGATGCACTCGATACGGTTACCGTGACCGGGGCCTTTGCCGGGGTTGCCGAGACGGGCACCCTGGTCCTGCTTTCCGGTCCTAACTCGCCGACCGGACTGAACTTCTTGCCTGACGCCCATATCGTCGTCATGACGGCGGATCGCATGCTTGGCACCTTCGAAGATGTGTGGACCCGCATTCGCACCTGTGGCGACGGCTTCATGCCGCGCGCCGTCAATTGGATCACCGGCCCATCACGCAGTGCCGACATCGAACAGACTCTGCTGCTCGGTGCCCACGGACCGAAAAAGCTGCATCTGGTGTTGATCGATGAGCCAGGAGCGTGAATCCGCCACCCGCCGCCGGCTGACGCGCGAGGAGCGCGAGCTGTGGCGAAGCACCATGGCCGATGTGCATCCCCTGCGCCGCAAACGCCGCCGCGACGCCGAAGCCGCCGACGTGCCCGTGCCTGAAGTAGAGCTCACGGCGTCCGCGCCGAAAGCCAAGCCGTGTCCGGTAACCGCCGCCCGCCCCACGCCTCCGCCGCCGCGTCCGCGTCCGCAACCGGCAGCGCCACCGCCCGATCTCGCCCCCGGCGACAATGCCGGCGTCGACCGGCGCACGGCGACCCGGCTGCGCCGCGGTAAGCTGGACGTGGCAGCTCGCCTCGACCTGCACGGGCATGGGCGCGAATCGGCGCATCGGGCGCTCAACGCTTTCATCCAATTCTCGACTGACGCCGGGCGGCGCTGTGTGCTGGTGGTCACCGGTAAGGGCTCGCGCGACGGCGGCATCGGCGTCATCCGCGCCGCCGTGCCGCAATGGTTGAACCTGGCGCCGCTGCGCGAACACATCCTGTCTTACAACGCCGCCCGCCCACAGGACGGCGGCGAAGGCGCCATCTACATCCTGCTGCGGCGCAAGCGGGAGAAGAAGGCGTGACCCCCTTCGGCGTGCGCGTGCGCAACCTGCGCCGCGAGCGGCGGGTGACGTTGCAGCGGATGGCCGGCGAATTGGGTGTTTCCTCGGCCTATCTGTCGGCGCTCGAGCACGGCCATCGCGGCCGGCCGGGTCCCGGCTTCGTCATGCAGATATGCGAATACTTCAACCTGATCTGGGACGAAGCCGAGGAACTGAAACGCCTGGCCGCCCTGTCCCATCCGCGCGTCGTCGTCGATACGGAAAAGCTGGGCGCCAAGGCGACGGAACTCGCCAATCTGCTCGCCGAACGCATCGGCGAGCTGGACGAAGAAACCGTCGATTGGCTGATCGACGAAATCCGCGGCCACGCTGGCCGCCGCCGGCGCGGGCCGACGTATTGAATAGACCGACTACAGGATGAACCGACTGAGGTCGGCGTCCTTGGCCAGTTCGCCGACGCGGCTGCGCACCAGGGCGGCATCGATGGTCACTGTCTCGCCGCTTCGTTCCGAGGCGGTGAAGCTGATTTCTTCCAGTAGCTTTTCCATCACCGTATGCAGCCGGCGGGCGCCGATGTTCTCGACGCCCAGGTTGATGGCGGCGGCCAGATCGGAGATTTCGGCGATGGCATCGGGTGCGAAAATCAGGGTGACGCCCTCGGTCGCCATCAGGGCGATGGCCTGAACGATCAAATTGGCTTCCGGCTCGGTCAGGATGCGCACGAAATCGTCGCGGGTCAGCGCCTTCAGTTCGACGCGGATCGGCAGCCGACCCTGCAGTTCGGGCAGCAGATCCGATGGCTTCGACATGTGGAAAGCGCCCGAGGCGATGAACAGGATGTGATCCGTCTTCACCGGCCCGTGTTTGGTGGCGACCGTCGTGCCTTCGATCAAGGGCAACAGATCGCGCTGCACCCCTTCGCGGCTGACATCGGCGCCGATGCGGTCCGAGCGCGCGGTGATCTTGTCGAACTCGTCGATGAAGGCGATGCCGTGGTTCTCGGTGACGTTGATCGCCGCCCGGATGACGTGATCCTCGTCGAGCAGCCGGTCGGATTCCTCACCGATCAGGATGGTGTGGGAATCGGCCACCGTCAGGCGCTTCTTCTTGCTGCGCTTGCCGAAGGCTTTACCCATGATGTCGTTGAGGTTGAGCATGCCCATCTGGGCGCCGGGCATGCCGGGTATCTCGAACGTCGGCATCCCGGGATTGCCGCTTTCCTCGATATCGACTTCGATCTCCTTGTCGTCGAGTTTGCCGTCGCGCAGCAGCTTGCGGAACTTGTCGCGCGTTTCCTGATGCGCGTTATCGCCGACCAGCGCGTTCAGGACCCGTTCCTCGGCGGCCAGTTCGGCTTTCGCCTGGACCTGCTTGCGCAGTTTCTCGCGCGTCATGGCGATGGCGATTTCGAGCAGATCGCGGACGATCTGTTCGACGTCGCGCCCGACATAGCCGACCTCGGTGAACTTGGTCGCCTCGACCTTGATGAACGGCGCCTGGGCGAGTTTGGCCAGGCGCCGGGCGATCTCGGTCTTGCCGACGCCGGTCGGGCCGATCATCAGGATGTTCTTCGGCAGCACTTCTTCGCGCAAGCCTTCGTCCAACTGTTGGCGCCGCCAGCGGTTGCGCAGCGCCAGCGCCACCGCCTTCTTGGCGTCCTGCTGGCCGACGATGAAACGGTCGAGTTCGGAAACGATCTCGCGCGGCGTAAAACTGTTACTGGTCATAGGCTTTCGACCACCACGTTCTCGTTGGTATAAACACAGATGCCGGCGGCGACTTTCATGGCCCGCCGGGCGATGGCCTCGGCGTCCATGTCGTCGCGGTCGATCAGGGCGCGCGCTGCCGCCAGCGCGTAATTGCCGCCCGAACCGATACCGATCAGCCCGTCCTCGGGTTCCAGCACGTCGCCGGTGCCGGTCAGCACCAAGGAGACGTTCTTGTCCGATACCGCCATCATCGCTTCCAGCCGGCGCAGGTAACGGTCGGTGCGCCAGTCCTTGGCCATCTCGACGGCGGCGCGCATCAGTTGGCCGCGATACTGTTCCAGCTTGGCCTCCAACCGTTCGAACAGCGTGAAGGCATCGGCGGTGGCCCCGGCAAAGCCGGCGATGACATTGCCATCGGCCAGGCGGCGCACCTTGCGCGCGTTGGCCTTGATGACGGTCTGGCCCAAGGTGACCTGTCCGTCGCCGGCGATAACGACCGTGCCGCCCTTGCGGACCGACAGGATGGTGGTGCCGTGCCAGAGATTGTCGCTCATCGGATTCTTTCAGTCGGTGGGGAAAGGGCAAAGGCGCGGCGCACTCGGCTTCGCTGCTTTCTGCACCCCATGCTTTCGGCGATGGGCACGGAGGACAAAGAGTGCCAGGGCGAATCTGGTGGGCCGTCATCGGCGGGTCAAGGGCCTCTCGTCGTTTCGCCGTTGCCGGCGGGCCTGCCTTGGCCCACCATTGCCGTCGCTTAGCAGCCACTTTGCCGGCGCGCACCAGCCACAAGGAAACGTCATGCTCACTCTGCTCGCCTCCGAAACCTCGCCTTATGCCCGCAAGGTCCGCATCGTCGCCGAGATTCTCGGCGTCGCCGACCGCATCGCGTTTCAGCCGACGGCCACGGCAGATGCCACCGGGCCGCTACGCAAGGTCAATCCCTTGGGCAAGATCCCGGCCTTGGTGCTGGAAGACGGCAGCCCGATCTTCGACAGCCGGGTCATCGTCGAATACCTGGAAACCACCTATGGCAAAGGCCTCATCATCCCGCGCGATCCGGCCAAACGATTTCGCGCGCTGACGCTGGCGGCCCTGGCCGAAGGCGTGAACGACGCCCTGCTGCTGATCACCTACGAAGGCCGTTACCGGGAACCCCAACAGGCCAGCCAGAAGTGGCTCGACCTGCAGATGGGCAAGGTGACGCGCGGTCTCGAACACATCTCCGGCTGCCTGGACGAATTCAAGGCGCCGGGCGTTGCCGCCATCGGGCTCGCCTGCGCGCTTGGCTATGCCGACTGGCGCAAACAGCTCGACTGGCGCAAACCCTATCCCCGCCTCGTCCCCTGGCTCGACGCCTTCGACAAAGAGGTTCCGGCCTGGCGCAAAACCAAGGCGGTGGAGATGGGGTGACGGGCCGAACGGCCGCGGCGCTGGCGAAGCCCGGCGCATCCTGTTAAAAGCCCCCGCAGCCGCCCATGGCGGGCGGCACCGGCCATCGGCTTGAGGAGTTGGGCCCGTGCGCAAGGCCAGTGTCGAACGCAATACCAAGGAAACCCGCATCCAGGTCGACGTGAACCTGGACGGCACAGGGCAATATACGGTGGCAACCGGCATCGGCTTCCTCGACCATATGCTTGAGCAGCTTTCCCGCCACAGCCTGATCGACCTGGCGGTCAAGGCGGAAGGCGACCTGCACATCGATTTTCATCACACCACCGAGGATACCGGCATCGCCATCGGCGAAGCGGTGGCCAAGGCATTGGGCGAGCGCAAGGGCATCCAGCGTTACGGCGCCGCCGTCATCCCCATGGACGAAACCTGCACGCGCGTTGCCATCGACCTGTCGAACCGCCCGTACCTGGTATGGAAGGTCGCCTTCTCGCGCCCGAAGCTGGGCGAGATGGACACCGAACTGTTCAAGGAGTGGTTCCAGGCCTTCGCTCAGGCGGCCGGTGCGACGCTGCACGTCGAAAACCTCTATGGCGAAAATAATCACCACATCGTCGAATCCTGCTTCAAGGGATTGGCCCGGTCGCTGCGCCAGGCCACCGAGATCGATCCCCGGCAGGCCGACGCCGTGCCTTCGACCAAGGGCACGCTCAGCGGTTCGATCTAGCCCCCGGCCGCGGTGCGCCCGGAAAGGCCGAGTTCATGAAGTACTATACCGTTCACCTGCGCCGTCACGGCCTCGATCCCGACAAGGATATGATCCTGGTGGCGGAAGGGTTCTGCTGGCCGGCCTTCGCTTTCGCCGGCCTGTGGGCGCTGTGGCAGCGCTTGTGGCTGCCTGGGTTGCTCATCCTGGGCCTGGAGTTCGGCCTCGGCGCCGTCATGGCGCTGATCGGTGCCGACGGGTTGGCAGTCACCGCCGCCGTCATCGGCTGGCGCACGCTGGTAGGCTTTGCCGCTAATGATATCCACCGCTGGGGGCTCGACCGCTGGTACTTCGTGCCCATGGGTGTCGTCGCCGCGCCCGACCGGGAAGCGGCGGAACATCGCTTCCTTGCCGCCATGCCGCAGATCGCGGCCGGCATGCGGGTTTAGCGCATGGCCGGAGAAACCGTCGTCGTCGTCGATTACGGTTCAGGCAATCTGCGTTCGGCGGCGAAGGCTTTCGAGCGGATGGCCGGCGAAACCGGCAGCGGCCAGAACATCGTTGTCAGCCGCGATCCCGACGCCGTGCGCCGCGCCGGGCGCATCGTGCTGCCGGGCGTCGGTGCCTTCGCCGATTGCCGCGCCGGCCTGCTTGCCATCGACGGCATGACGGCCGCGTTGACGGAAGCCGCCATCGCCGGCGGCCGGCCCTTTCTGGGTATCTGCGTCGGCATGCAATTGATGGCGAGTGTCGGCCTGGAGCACGGCCGTCACGAAGGATTGGGCTGGATACCAGGCCAGGTCGAGGCGATCCACCCGGCGGGCGGGCTGAAGGTGCCGCACATGGGCTGGAACGAGCTGATCCTGGCCGCCGACCATCCGTTGTTCGCCGGCATTACAAACGGCCGGCATGCCTATTTCGTGCATAGCTACCACCTACATTGCGCCGATGCGGCGCATGTCCTGGCGCGTGCTGACTACGGCGGCACGATCACCGCGGCCATTGGCCGCGACAATCTGTTCGGCACGCAGTTCCATCCAGAAAAAAGTCAGGCGACCGGTTTACGCCTGATCGCCAATTTTCTGGCCTGGCGACCCTGACCTGACGAGACGCTCATGATCTTTCTACCTGCCATCGATCTGAAGGACGGCCAGTGCGTCCGCCTGCTGCGCGGCGAAATGGATCGGGCCACTGTGTTCGATGCCGATCCGGCGGCCCGCGCCCGCCGCTTCGCCGACGCTGGCTGCGAATGGTTGCACGTGGTCGATCTCAACGGCGCCTTTGCTGGACGGCCGGTCAACGCCAGCGCGGTCGTCGCTATCGTCGATGCCACCGGCATGAAGGTGGAACTCGGCGGCGGCATTCGCGATCTGGCCACCGTGCGACACTGGCTGGAAGCCGGGGTCGAACGGGTCGTGCTCGGTACGGCGGCGGTAAAAAATCCCGCGCTCGTCGTCGAATCCTGCCGCGCCTTTCCCGGTCGCGTCGCCGTCGGTATTGATGCCCGTGATGGTCGCGTGGCGGTCGAAGGCTGGGCCGAGACCACGGATATCGCTGTCCTCGATTTGGCGCGGCGTTTCGAAGATGTCGGCGTTGCGGCACTGATCCATACCGACATCGCTCGTGACGGTGCCATGCAGGGGCCCGACATCGCGGCAACGGTGGCGCTGGCCCGCGCCATCTCCATCCCGGTGATCCTGTCGGGGGGCATATCTTCGATGGAAGACCTGAACCGCATCCGTGCCGAAGGTGGCGACGTGCTGGAGGGCGTCATCAGCGGCCGCGCCGTCTATGACGGCTTGATCGATCCCGCCGCTGCCGTGCAGCTGCTGGCGGCGTAAGGGAACGGCATCATGCTCAAGGTGCGCATCATCCCCTGCCTCGACGTTGACCGCGGCCGTGTCGTCAAAGGCGTCAATTTCGTCGATCTGGTCGATGCCGGCGATCCGGTGGAGCAAGCAGCCGTCTACGATGCCGCCGGGGCCGACGAATTGTGTTTTCTCGACATCACCGCCAGCCACGAAAGGCGCGACACTATTTTCGATGTGGTGGCGCGCACGGCGGAACGTTGCTTCATGCCGTTGACCGTCGGCGGCGGCATACGAAAGATCGATGATATCCGTGCCCTGCTGTTGGCCGGCTCGGATAAGGTGTCGATCAATACCCAAGCTGTACGCGAGCCGGAATTCGTGCGCGCCGCCGCCGAAAAATTCGGCACCCAATGCATCGTCGTCGCCATCGATGCCAAGCAGGTTGGCGATCGGTTCGAAATCTTCACCCACGGTGGAAGACAGGCCACAGGCATCGATGCCGTCGCCTGGGCGCGGTGCATGTGCGAATTCGGTGCTGGCGAAATCCTGTTGACCTCAATGGATCGCGACGGCACCGGCCAAGGCTTCAACATCGCGCTCACTCGTGCCGTCGCCGATGCCGTGCCGGTACCGGTCATCGCCTCGGGCGGCGTCGGTACGCTCGATCATTTGGTGGCCGGCGTCATACAAGGCCATGCCTCGGCCGTGCTGGCGGCCTCGATCTTTCACTTCGGTACCTTTACCATCGCCCAGGCGAAACAACACCTAAAGGCGGCTGGCGTGCCGGTACGCGACGACGTGGGAGAACGGCTATGACACAGCCCAATGACGGCGAATTGGGCCGCTTGTTTGCGCTCATCCAATCGCGTCGCGGCGCCGATCCGGACAGCTCCTATACTGCCCGACTGTTCGCTGCCGGGCGCACAAAGATCGCCGCCAAGGTTGGCGAGGAAGCGACCGAAACCGTCATTGCCGCCGTCGTCGAAAGCCCTGCCCGCTTGACCTCGGAAAGCGCCGATCTGCTCTATCATTTGCTGGTGCTGTGGTGCGATGCGGGTATCGCGCCGGGCGATGTTTTGGCCGAACTGGCGCGTCGCGAAGGCACATCCGGTATTGCCGAAAAGCAATCGCGCCGCGGCACCTGAAGGGGAGATGACCGCCATGGCCTATGACAATAACAACGTCTTTGCCAAAATTCTCCGCGGCGAAATTCCGTGCAAAAAAGTCCATGAAGACGAACACACGCTCGCCTTTCACGACATCAATCCGCAGGCGCCCGTGCACGTCTTGGTCATACCCAAAGGCGCCTATGTTTCAATGGAAGATTTCTCGGCTCAAGCGAGCCCGGCGGAACAAGCCGCCTTCATCCGTGCCATCGGTCTCGTCGCCCGCCAGATGGGCGTCGTCGATGGCGGATATCGCGTGCTTGCCAACCATGGCCGCGATGGGCATCAGGAAGTGCCGCATCTCCACATGCATATTTTTGGCGGGGGTGACCTTGGGCCGATGATCGGCCGTCCACGCGGCTGAATCGGTTGCTATGCTGGCGCTCCTGCAACGGGTGAGCGAGGCCCGTGTCGAGGTTGAGGACATTATCGTCGGGGCCATTGGACCGGGCTTGCTGGTGCTGATCTGCGCCGTGGTCGGCGATGGACCGGCGGATGCCGAACGGTTGGCTGCGAAGATCGTCCGCCTGCGCATTTTCGCCGATGCTGACGGCCGGATGAATCGGGCGCTGCAGGAGACCGGCGGCGCGGTACTGGCGGTCAGCCAGTTCACGTTGGCCGCCGATACGCGGCGCGGCAACCGTCCCGGATTTTCCAAGGCGGCCCCAGCCCCGGTCGGGTCGGCCCTTTACGATGACTTCTGCACGGCCCTCGCCAGCACGGGCGTGACAGTCGCGCGTGGCCGATTTGGCGCCCATATGGCGGTGCATCTGGTCAACGATGGACCGGTGACGATCTGGTTGGATAGCCGCGACGGAACGTCTGCCGATACGGTCAGTTGATCGGCGCGGTGAAGGCGTCGGGCGTTGGCGCGATGACCCGCGAGCCGCGCGGCTCGACCTGCAGCACGGCATATCCCCTCTCGTTCAGTCCATTGGCACCGAAGCGGAAGATGCCGTCGCGGCCAAGGAAGCCGCGCGGATCGGCGATCAAGGCGCTGCCGAATGTCGATCCTTCGGCGGGACGGGCGAAAACGGCGGCCATCGCCGTGGCATCATAGGCCATGGCCGATACCCGCTGCGGCGCTTCGCCAAAGGCGGCGGCATAACGTTTTTCGAAATCGACGCGTGACGCAGGCGGAGGTGCGGCGAACCACCCGCCGACAAGTGCCGGCTCGGCGCCGGTGGCCGGGGAATCCCATTGCACCGTGCCTAGCATGCGAATCTCAGCCGGGTCGATATCGTAATAGGGCAGCAGGGCCGCGATTTCCTGCAGACTCTTGCCGCCCTCGGCCACCAACAGGGCGTCGTAAGGCAGGTTGCCGAACGTTTGCTGGTGGTCCAACCGTGACAGCGCCCGGCGTGAGGCCTCATCGTCGAGACCCGCCAGAGCCCGGCGTTGCAGTGTCAGTTGTTCCCGCCGCGACTCGAAGTCGGCAAGACTGCGCACCGTCGCATCGAAGTTGGGACTGCGCGGATTGTAGTATTGAACCCGGGTCACCTGGCCGCCATGTGCGCTGGCGGCGCGGCGCATGCTTTCGGCCACTTGAATGCCATAGCCATTTTCCGGGGCGAGCACGGCGAAACGGGAGTGCCCCCTGGAGGCGGCATAGGCGACAATGCGGGCGATCTGTGCTTCCGGTAGAAATCCCATAACGTAGACACCGTCGCCGGCCACCAGACGATCGTTGGAAAAGGCGATCATGTTGACGCCGGCGCGGCGGGCCCAAGGCGCCACGGCTTCGACTTCCGTCGCCAGCAACGGGCCCAGGATCAGGCCGGCGCCTTCGACGATCGCCTGGCGCCCCGCTTCCGCTGCGCCATCTGGCGTGCCCTTGGTGTCGTTGACGACCAATTCGAAAGTGTTGTCGGCAAAATCGAACAAGGCGAGGTGGGCAGCGTTCAGCATCGATTGGCCGACACTGGCGAAGGGACCGCTCAACGGCAACAGCAAGGCTACCCGTTTGCTCGATGGCTGAGTGGGAACCATGGCGCTGGCCGCAATGTCATCGAGAATGTCGGCCGGTGGCTGGACCTCGGGTGCGGGTGGTGTTGGGGCCGGCGGCTGTGCCTCGACAGTGGGTCGCGGCGGAGCAACTTGCGTCGGCGCCCTGGTTAATGAAGACTGCTGACAGGCGCCGAGCAACAGCGCGGCGGTCGTCAGCAGGACGGCAGCTCCTCCGGCGGACAAGGATGGGCCGCGTGACCGCAAAAAACACTTCATACCGACGTCCTTCCTCGGAATCTGTTATTCCGCTCGGCAACCCCGTTGAGTCCAATCGCCCGGCCGGCATGCGTAATCCGGCGGACAGCCAACCGTTAGCGCCAGGTCTCTACATCGTCGCCACCCCGATCGGCAACCTTGGCGATATCACGCTGCGTGCCCTCGATGTTCTGGCGCGCACCGACGGCATCGCCTGCGAGGATACCCGCATTACTTCTCGTTTGCTCGCCCACTATGCCATCCGCACACCGTTGTTTGCCTATCATGAGCATAATGCAGAACGTGTCAGGCCGGTTCTGATAGAACGTCTGAAAGCAGGCGAAAGCGTGGCATTAGTATCGGATGCTGGCACTCCGCTCGTCTCCGATCCCGGATTCCGTCTGGTTACGGACAGTATCGCCGCCGGCATTGCTGTCTATCCCCTGCCGGGGCCGTCGTCCGTGCTAGCCGCCCTGACGGTCGCCGGACTGCCGACCGATCGGTTTCTGTTCGCCGGATTCCCCCCGCCGCGTCAGGCGGGGCGTCGGCGAATGTTCACCGAATTGGCTAATGTGCCGGCCACCCTGGTCTTTCTTGAATCGCCGCGCCGCTTGGCCGAATCCCTGGCCGACATGGCGTCGGTATGGGGCGAGCGGCCGGCCGTTGTCGCCCGCGAGCTGACCAAGTTTTATGAAGAAACCCGCCGAGGCAGCCTCCTGGGCCTTGCTGCGCACTACGCCGACGCCGGCGCGCCCAAGGGCGAAGTGACCCTGGTGGTGGGCCCACCCGGCGAAGCGCCGCCCCCTGTTGCCGAGGAACTCGACGCCAGGCTGCGCGCCGCTTTAGCCGAACTCACGCCGAGCGATGCGGTGCGCCGGGTGGCGGCGGAAACCGGCCTGCGTCGTCGCGACGTGTATGCCAGGGCGATTCAGCTTGCCGGGCAACGAGCCGGTGGACCTGTGCGGTGACACGGCGAAGCCGGCAACGCGCCGAACGGTTGGGGCGGATTGCCGAAGAAGCTTGCGCCTGGCACTTGCGGCTACGCGGTTATCGCTTGCTGGCGCGCCGCTTGCGCACCCCGGTGGGGGAGATCGATATCCTGGCCCGGCGCGGCCGGGTCGTCGCCGTGGTCGAGGTCAAGGCACGCGAGGACTTTACGCAGGCGGCCGAAGCCTTGGGCCCGCAACAGCGCCTACGCCTGACGCGGGCGGCCGCATTTGTCGCCGCGCGCCCCGATTGTGCCGGCTGCGACCTGCGGTTCGACATCATGCTGTTCCGCCCGTGGCGGTGGCCGCGCCATGTGGTCGCCGCGTGGCTTCCGGAATAATGGACATGGGAAATAGCTGAGGGACAGGAGCAATCAGGAATGCGGCGCGCGCCGGCAAAATGTTCATCCGACTGACACTGCCTGACCCTTGCCCGCCCGCGCCCCTGACGTACAATAGCGCCATGTCGAATCGACCTGTCCGCCGCCGCTCAATACTTGCCATGGCCGTGATTGCCGCCCTTGGTGCCAACGGCCTTGCCGGTTGCGCCGGCACGGTGGTCGGTGCCGGTGCCGCCGTCGGGGTTGCCGCTTTCGAGGAACGCGGTATCGAGGGCAAGGCGCGCGATTTGCGCACCAGTGCCCAGATCGCCGAACAGTGGATATTGTTCGATCACACCCTGCCAGTGAAACTTGGAGCCGAGGTCTACGAAGGCCGTGTCCTGTTGACCGGAGCAGTGACCGACCCCCAACTGCAGGCCGATGCCGTGCGGCTGGCCTGGAAGGCGGATGGCGTCCAGGACGTGATCAACGAGATTCAGGTGGTGCGCACTACGGACCTGATCGACACGGCCAAGGACTCCTGGATCACCGCTCAGCTCACCTCGAATATCACTTTTGATAGACAGATCCAGGCGGTCAACTATGTGGTCGAAACGGTCAACGGCATTGTCTATCTGATCGGCATCGCACAAAATCAAACAGAGCTCGACCGCGTCATTGCCTATGGCAGGGCGATCCCGAACGTGACGCGCATCGTCAGTCACGTACGAATCAAAAAAGCCGCATGAGCCGTCTGCCGGCGCGGACCCGCGATGCGCTGGCGGGTCTTGCCGCTGCCGGTGCCGATGGGTTCGATCTGGCTGGTGCCGCCCTGTCGCTGGCCACCGTGCACCGGCCGCGTCTCGACATCGAACCGTATCTCCGCCATATCGGCGGCCTCGCCGAAGAGACGGTCGCCTATGCCGGTGCATCGCCCGATTGCGAAATGGCGGCCGAAGCGCTGCGCCAGGTGATCGCGTTGCGATATGGCTACGGGCTTGGCGATCCCGATGCGGCCGAACCAGAGGCCTGCGATTTGGCGCGTGTCATCGATAGCCGCGCGGGTACGGCGGAAGCCCTGGCCCTTCTCTATCTTGCCGTTGCCGACCGCTTGGCGTGGCCGGCCCGCGGCGTCGATTTTCCGCCGCGTCCCCTGGTGCGCCTGTCGTGGGCCGGGAATCGGGTGATGCTTGACCCGGTCGACCGTGGCCACATCGTCCGCGCTGAACATATGCGCGCCGTGCTCAAGGCCGATGCTGGGGTCGATGCAGAACTGGCACCACAGCATCATAGCGACATGGATCGTCGGGCCGTGTTGCTGCGGCTGCAACGCGATGCCAAGCTGCGCTATCTGCGTCATGAGCGCTTGGCTGAAGCATTGGCAACCGTCGAAGCCACTCTGGCTATCGATCCGGATGCGGCCAACCTCTGGCGCGAGGCGGGACTGCTCAATGCCAGGCTGGATGATGTTCCCGCTGCCGTGGCGGCATTGGAAGAATATCTGCGCCGTGGCGGCGGTGATGCCCAGCGGCAGCGGGCGACGGCCCTTCTCCAAGAGCTGCGCGGCCGGCTAAGCTAAACATCGGTTGCGGTGCCTCAACGCGGGAGTTTTTCCGGTCATGTCCCTGACGGTTGCCATTCAGATGGACCCCATCGAGTCCGTCAACATCGATGCCGACAGCACCTTCGCCTTGGCGTTGGAGGCGCAAAAGCGCGGCTACCGGCTGTTCCACTATGGGCCGCGCAACCTGGCGTTCACCGACGGCCGGCTGACCGCGCGGGCGCGCGAACTCACCGTACGCCGCCAACGGGGCGATCATTTTACGCTGGGGACGCCGGTCGATCTCGATCTCGGCAGCGATGCAGAGGTGGTGCTGATGCGCCAGGATCCGCCCTTCGATATGGCCTATATCACGGCTACCCACCTGCTCGAACATATCCACCCGAAGACCCTGGTGGTCAACGATCCCATCGAGGTGCGCAACGCGCCGGAAAAGCTGTTCGTTACCCACTTTCCCGAACTGATGCCGCCGACCCTGATTACTTCGGAGAAGGCACGCATCGTCGAATTTCGCGCCAAGCATCGTGACATCATCATCAAGCCGCTGTTCGGCAACGGCGGCGCCGGCGTCTTCCACATTGGCCCCGAAGACGAAAATCTCAGTGCGCTGCTGGAGCTTTTCACCGACCTTTATCGCGAGCCGATCGTCACCCAGGCCTATCTGCCGGCGGTTCGCGAAGGCGACAAACGCATCATTCTGGTCGATGGCCATCCGGCTGGGGCCATTCTGCGCGTGCCGGCCAAGGGCGAGGCGCGGGCCAACATGCATGCCGGCGCCAAGCCGCAGAAGTCGACACTGACGGTCCGCGAGCGCGACATCTGCACCGCCATCGGCCCGGCCTTGCGGGAACGCGGCATGGTCTTCGTCGGCATCGATGTGATCGGTGGCTATCTCACCGAGATCAACGTCACCTCACCCACCGGCATTCAGGAAATAAACCGCTTCGATGATGTGGCGCTGGAAGCCCAGGTTTGGGACGCCATCGAAGCCCGACTGGGCGCGGGCAACAGGTAGATCAACGGCCGGCGTTGCGGGGGTAAACTATCAGTGTCCGGTCGCTCCTTATGGCGATATCGGCAGCGCGGGCGCTAAGGATCTGTTCGACGTGCCGCCCGATGACACCATCGCCGATCCCCCATCCGGGCTCGACCGTCCGAGACCGAAACACCGCATGACCGCGAAAGAACGGCCCACAGAGGATGACGTGGTCTTCCTCGTTGCTCGCGATGGCGAACCCAAAATCACCCGCAGCCTCGTCCGTCCCGAGCGCACCCAATTTTTTCGATCGGTGTTCCAACGCCATCGCGTGTTTTACGGCATGTTTTTCGTCGATTTCGATCAGTGCAAGGACGTCAACGACACGCTCTGTCATTTGATCGGCGACGGCCCCCCGCGACGGGTGGCGCACGTAGGCAGCGATAAAGTTGCTGTTGTTCTCCGAGCCATCAGGTGACGGCGCCGCGTCCCGGGGTTATGCGGCGATAGGCCAAAGCCTCCGCGACATGGACCCGGCGCACGCCCTCGGCCGCGTCGAGATCGGCCAGCGTGCGTGCCACCCGCAGCACCCGATGATAGCCGCGCGCCGACAGCCGCAGGCGTTGCGCCGCCTCCAGGAGCAGCTTGCGCCCCGCTTCATCGGGGGTGGCGATGTCTGAACTTGCCCGGGTATGACGTCTCCCTTGGCTGGTTGATTATGCGACCTTGCTTTCTTCCTCGCCAAGCCTCTTTCTTTTATTTGCGCGAGCCTTCTCGAAGTTCATGGGGCTGAGATAGCCCAGCGTCGAATGAAGGCGGCGATGAT
>CAMCUA010000057.1 GCA_945878455.1 Asaia bogorensis
ACTGACATCACAAACTACACGGCCCGCGATATCGACGAGATCACATGGGCCGTCAACTCAACGCCCAGAAAATGCCTCGGATACAAAACTCCCGCCGAGGCATTCCTTGAAAACATCAGGTGTTGCACTTGACGTGAGAATCCAGCGGCCAACACACACGCTTTACGTGTGGTGTGTAATTACTGTTCTCGCTCAGGAGTCAAGTCCGTGCGTCACGTCATCGCCATGCCGACCCCAAGCGCATCGACGGCCTGTGTAGCATCAGCAACGGTCGTTGGTTTCAATTCCGGTGCCGCGATGGCCGCGCCGCCGGCCTGCCCCGGGCACTATCCATGACGGGCCCATTTTCCGCTGGCAGTAGCGGTCCCGTTCCCGCGGCCTCCCAACTACTTACCGACAGGGACGTCGACCTGCTGCGGTCATTGCGCCTTACGGTGTACGACCGCTTGGCGTCCTATCTGACCCATGAATTGAACCAGCCGATCAGTATCGCCCGCCTTACCGCGGAGAACGTCCTTTTCGACTTGGACCATGGCGGTATCGAGAAGGATGTGCTGCGCGAGCGGGTTACCACTTTCCGAGACCAAACCGAGCGCATGACCAGGGTCATCCAACGATTGACGCATTTCGGCCAGCGCAATGAGAGCGATACCTCGTGCTTCGACATCCGTCCCGTCATGGACGATGTGGCGGCCACATTGCGCCATGCAGCCGCCATGTCCGGCCTCACCTATGAGACGTCGTTGCCGGAGGAGGCAACCGTCATCCAGGGCAATCCCCGCCACCTTTGGCTGGTTCTGGTCGGGCTCCTGACCATGACCTGGGACCCCGGCCGGGCACGCCAAGGCGGCACCGCCAATCTGCGCGGCAGCGGCATCCTGAACCACGCCGAGCGCCGCAAATCCACCGTCGCGCTGGATTTGATCCATGATGGCTGCGAGATAACCGGCCAGCCCGGCAGTCTGGCAGTCCAACTTGCCAGCGATGTTCGTATCGATGCCGCGCGCCACATCGTCGAGCGCATGGAAGGCCAATTCGAGGTCAAGATCCGCGACACCGGATTGCATGTTCGCATCGTGCTGCCGCTGGCCGAAACAGCTAGCATCAATGCGATCTCGACCACGCGGAGTCCCTACCGACCCAACAGCATGCGATCGCTGTGCCTACTATTGGTCGACGATGAGGAATTGGCGCTGGAAGGCATTCAGGAATATCTTTCCCGCCAAGGGCACCAAGTGATCACAGCACGCAACGGCAAGGAAGCCCTGTTGCAGTTCGCCGCACTACCGATCGATGTTGTGGTAACCGATCTGCGCATGCCGGTTATGGACGGCAATATGCTGATCCGTGAGCTGCGCCGTCAGTCAACGCTGCCAATTATCGCGATGACCGGCCACGCCGGACCGCAGGACGAAGAGGTGGCCCTGTCCGACGGTGCCTCGGTCGTGCTGCGCAAGCCGATCCGCCTGCGCGACTTGGCCAGCACGCTGGAAAAGGCGACCGCCGTTCCTTGAGCCGCAACCCGCGGCCACCGCTTAGGCGGTGGCCGACACCTTGCGGAAGGCCGGCAACCAGCAGGCGGCCGCCGCGACCGCCACCGCCAAAGCCGACATGACCGAGAGGACCGCGACGAAGCTGCCGTTCAACTTGTAGAGTTCCGCCACCAGCGGCACAGCCGTTGCCCCGACGCCCAGCGACACCACGTACTTGACCGCATAGGCACGCGAACGCCAGGCCGCCGGAACATGCCGCGCAACCACCGTGTCGAGTATCGGTATCTGTCCGAATATCAGCATCATCATCACCACCGCCGTAGCCAACAGCGGCACGCCGGTGCCGTGCACAGCGGCAGCCATTGTGGGAATCGTCAACAGGCTAAGACTGACGTAGACGGGACGGATGGGAAAACGATCGATCAAATAGCCCACCGCGATTTGCGCGAAGGCAGCCGCCGTCACGACCAGCGACACCAAGGCGCCGATCTGGGCAGGCGAAGACACCAGCTCGGCCAAGCGTTCGTCGAACAGCTTGGGCAAGGCGATGGTCACGCCGTTGAAGACGACGCCACCACAGGCAGTCGCAACAATCAGGACGATCCACAGGCGGCGCATGTCGAACTGCGTGGCGGCATGGACCGCCGCCATCGCCGGTTGGGCGCCCTGCCCAGCTACCGGCCGGGTCCAGACGGCATAGGCCAGACCCGTGGCCATCGCCACCGCTCCAGGCACGAAGAAGGCCCAGCGCCAGGACGCATAGTCGATCAAGGCGCCGGCTGTTAGCGCCGCCGAAGCGACACCCAGGTTGCCGAACACGCCGTTGATGCCCATCGCCCGACCAATCCTCTCGGTTGTCTCGCCGACCATGGCGATGCCGACAGGGTGATAGATCGAGGCGAAAAGGCCGATGGCGAACAATCCGGCACCGAGGCTGAACGGTCCGGTGGCCAGGCCCGTGAGCACCGCGGCGGCGCCGGTACCGACGAAAAATACGATCAGCATGTGGCGTCGGCCCCAGCGATCGGCCAGCCAGCCCGCCGGCAGGGCACCGCCGCCGAAGGCGACGAAGCCCAATACCGACAGCCACAGCAAATCGCCGTAGGAATCGGCGAACTCGGCACCGAGGGCAAGGACCACCGTCGGAAACAGCAACATCAGCAAGTGGTCGAGGAAATGCCCGGCGTTAAGAAAGCCGAAGGTAACGGCGCGACGGTCGATGGCCACTGGAATTCTCCCACTGCCAAGGCCCACGAGCGAGCCGGTTCCTGTCTAACGCCGTTTCGGTCTGCCTGCACCGGGAATCGACAGCGGGCTTGATCGGAGAGGCCAGCCGCTTATTCTGGCGCCCCATTCGTCCAACGCTTCATAGCCGCCGAGGATTCATGCCGCATTCCACCCCTGATACCGTCCTGGACGCCATTCGCAAAGCCGTCGGTCCCTCCGCCTGCATCAGCGGCGAACGGGATATGGAACCCTACCTGATCGAGGAACGCGGCCTGTGGCATGGCCATGCCGACATCGTGGTCCGCCCGTCGACGACGGAACAGGTGGCCGCCGTGGTCAAGATTTGCGCGGCGGCCGGCGTGGCTGTCAACGCACAGGGCGGTAACACCGGGCTGCTCGGTGGCGCCGTGCCGCAGGGCGGCATCGTCCTGTCGCTGAGCCGGATGAACAAGGTGCGCGAGCTGGACGCAGTCAACCACACCATCACGGTGGAAGCCGGTTGCGTGCTGGCCGACGTGCAGTCCGCCGCCAAGGAAGTCGGCTGCCTGTTTCCACTCAGCCTGGGCGCCGAGGGGAGCTGCCAGATCGGCGGTAACCTTTCGACCAACGCCGGCGGCGTCAATGTGCTGCGCTACGGCAATACCCGCGACCTGGTGTTGGGGGTCGAAGCCGTGCTGGCCGACGGCAGCATTTGGAATGGCCTGCGCAGCCTGCGCAAGGACAACACCGGCTTCGACCTCAAGCATCTGTTCATCGGTTCGGAAGGCACGCTCGGCATCGTCACCGCCGCCGTGCTGAAGCTCTATCCGGCACCGCGTGCCAAGGAGACGGCATTGGCCGCGACCGAAAGCCCGGAAGCCATCCTCGACCTGTTCTCACGCATGCGTGCTGTCAGCGGCGATACGCTGACCGCCTTCGAAATGGTGCCGCGCATCGCCATCGAACTCGGCGTCCGCCATACGCCGGGCGTCGCCGACCCGATGGCCGAACCGCACCCGTTCTATGCCTTGGTCGAACTGACCAGTCCGAAGGAAGGCAATGCGTTGCGCGAGACCCTGGAGAGTGTGCTGGAACAGGCCTTCGAATCCGGCCTGGTCCAGGATGCGGTCATCGCGTCAAGCGAACAGCAGGCCAAGGACCTGTGGCGTCTACGCGAGACCATCCCCGAGGCGATGAAAAGCGAGGGCGGCAATTTCAAGCACGACGTCGCCGTGCCGGTATCGCGCGTCGCCGAATTCGTGCGCGCTGCGACCGCGCTGGTGGAAAAGGAAATCCCCGGCTGCCGCGTGTGCCCCTTCGGCCATATCGGTGACGGCAACATCCACTTTAATCTCAACGAACCGAAGGGCGGCGATACCAAGGCCTTCATGGATCGGATGGACGACGTCAATCACAAGGTGCATGACCTGGCCGTGTCCATGAACGGCACCTTCAGCGCCGAGCACGGCATCGGCATACAGAAGCGGGGCGAACTGGTGCGCTATAAGTCGCCCATCGAAATGAGTCTGATGCGCAAGTTGAAGGCGGCGCTGGACCCGGACAACGTCCTCAATCCCGGCAAGGTGCTCTGAACGGATCGATGACAGTGAACCGCTACGAAGCACCCGTCGACGACATGTGCTTCGTCATGGAAGCCATCGCTGGGCTTGGTCACAAGGGGGAGCCGGGCTGCCCGCCGGAGCTGGCCCGTAGCATTCTCGACCAGGCTGGCCGTTTTGGCAGCGACGTCCTGGCACCGCTCAATGCCACCGGCGATCGGCAGGGCGCTCGCCTTGAGAACGGCGCCGTGCGCACGCCGGACGGTTTCGCCGAAGCCTATCGCCAATACGCCGATACCGGCTGGAACGGCATATGCGGCGATCCCACATACGGCGGCCAGGGCTTGCCCCTGCTGCTTGGCACCGCGGTTGCCGAGATCTGGGCGGCGGCCAATCTCGCTTTCTCGCTGGGACCCGCCTTGACGCAATCGGCCGTCAGGCTGCTTGCCGCCCATGCCACGGCGGACCAGAAGAAGTTGATTCTGCCAAAGTTGGTGTCGGGAGAATGGACGGCGACCATGGCACTGACCGAACCGCAGGCCGGTTCCGACCTGTCGGCGGTACGCACTCGCGCCGTTCCCGATGGCGCGGGATTCCGCGTCAGCGGGCAGAAGATCTTTACCTCCTATGGCGATCACGATTGGGCGGCGAACATCATCCACCTGGTGCTGGCGCGGCTACCGGGAGCGCCGCCAGGAGTTAAAGGCATCTCGCTGTTCATGGTACCAAAATTCCTGATCGAGCCCGATGGCACGATCGGGGGGCGCAACGACGTGCGCTGCGTCTCGCTCGAACGCAAGCTGGGCATTCACGCCGTGCCTACGGCCGTCATGGCCTTCGGCGACGGCGAAGGCGCCATCGGCCAATTGATCGGTCCGCCGCACGAGGGCCTGACCTGCATGTTCGCGATGATGAATGCCGCCCGCCTGGCCATCGGGCTGCAAGGCGTCGCCACTGCCGAACGCGCCCTGCAATTGGCCCGTGTCCACGCCAGGCAACGCCAGCAAGGTCGCCGCCCCGACGGTACCGTCGCGACCATCATCGAGCATGGCGATGTCCGGCGCATGCTGCTGGCGATGAAGGCGAAGACCGAGGCGGCCCGCACCCTGGCCTACTACGTCGCGGCACAGGTCGACGCGAGCGGGCAGGACGCCGACAGCACCACGGCCGAGGCCTGCCGTGCGCGCGTCGAACTGCTCACCCCCGTGGTCAAGGCCTGGTGCAGCGACATCGGCATCGAGGTCGCCGATATGGGCATTCAGGTGCATGGCGGGGCCGGCTACATCGAGGAGACCGGCGCAGCCCAACTGTTGCGCGACGGCCGCATCGCCACCATCTATGAAGGCACTAACGGCATCCAGGCCCGCGATCTGGTCGGACGCAAGGTCCGCCGCGATGGCGGCAGGGCGGCCCGGGCCTTTATCGCCCTAGCTCGTCAAGCCTTGTGGGCAACTCAGCCAACAGCGGCAGAAGCAATCCTGGCGCGGCCGGCGGAGCGAGCACTGGAGCGCCTTGAATCAGCCACCAACTGGTTGACGGATCGCGCAACAGAGGCGGAAGCAATGGCCGTCGCCACGCCCTACCTGCGGCTGATGGGGCTGGCCGCCGCGGGCTGGCTATCGGCGCATGGCAGCATGACCGCCGCCCGGCGCGGTGACTTTGCCGGTAAGGTTGCCGCCGCCCGCTTCTTCGCCGACCATGTCGGCATTGAATCGGACGGACTGGCGCGGATCGTCATGACCGGAGCCCCAGCCATCCTCGAGGCCGCGCCGGACGACATCTAACTCAGCCGCCGGCGCCCGTCCGAGAAGACCCAGAACAGCGGTTAACGGTTCCTTTTGTAATGTGAATTGATATTACCGAACATCCTCAGCACCATGCCGGCATCACCACTGGGCCGGCGCGCCCACCGGATCGGCCCAGCGGGGGACGGACGGAACCGAAAGTTGCAGGCGGCCATGGACGGCATCACCCGCTACATCCTGCGCCAATTGATCTTTGGCATGCTGCTGGTGACGGTCGGCTTGACCTGCGTCATATGGCTCAGCCAATCGCTGCGCTTCATCGAAATGATCGTCAATCGCGGCCTATCGGCGGGGCAGTTTTTCTATCTCACGTTTCTGCTGTTGCCCAATTTCCTATCGATCATCCTGCCCATCGCGTTATTCACCATCGTCGTCTTTACATATAACAAGCTGATTTCCGACTGCGAATTGGTGGTAATGCGCGCCGCCGGACTCAGCCAAATGGCTCTCGCCCGTCCGACCTTGATCCTTTCTTTGGCAGTCGTCGCCTTCGAATGCGTCTTGAATGCCTATCTACTGCCCGAATCGTATAGGCTGTTTCGCGATCTGCAATGGGACGTTCGGTACAACTATACCCATCTGGTTTTGCAGGAAGGGGCATTCAATACCGTGTCGCAAGACATCACCGTTTATGTCCGCGAACGATCCGCCGATGGCCAGCTTCAGGGTATTCTAGTGCACGACAGTCGCAACGCCAATAAACCGCAAACGTGGATGGCAGCGCGCGGCGGCTTGATCGATACGGAAAACGGACCACGTGTGATCATGTTCGATGGCTCGGTTCAGGAAGTCGACCGTGCAACCCACCAGCATTCGATCCTGTATTTCGACCGTTCGACGATGGACCTTGGCGCCGCCCGCCAGGTTTCCGAAGCGCGCTATCGCGAACCGCGTGAACGTTCCATCGCCGAGCTTTTCGCCATCGAGCAGGATAAATTCCTCAACCCCAACGACATCGGAAAATTTAGGGTCGAAGGACACCGGCGGCTGATCATGCCGCTGATCGCCCTGTCTTTTCCGTTGATCGGTTTGGCCTGCCTGATCTGTGGCCACATTACCCGGCACGGCCAGGGAACGCGCATCGGCGCTGCCGTCGGGCTCATCGTGCTGTTTCAGGCGAGCGCCATGGGCTTGGAAAACCTGTGCGCGCGTATCCCTGAATTGATTCCCTTAATGTATGCCAATGCCGTGCTGCCGCTGTTTCTGGCCTTTGCCCTGTTGCTAACCCATCCGCACCGGCGCCGCCCGGCGCCGGTAGCGGCAGCCGTATCGTGACGGCGCGCTGACGGGCCGGCCGCATGCGTCTGTCCGCCATCCTTTCGATTTACATCGGCCGCCATTTCCTGGTCAGCTTTCTGGCGTTGCTCGCCGCCCTGCTCGCCCTGATCCTGTTGTTCGACATCGTTGAGCTAATGCGCCGGGCTGCGGCCCGACCCGAGGTTTCCTTCGGCGCCATTTCTGAAATGGCGCTGCTCAAACTGCCGCATCTTGGCCAGAAGATATTTCCTTTTGCCGCCCTGTTCAGCGGCATGCTGGTCTTCTGGCGCATGACGCGCAGTCACGAACTGGCGGTCACCCGCAGCGCCGGTGTTTCGGCCTGGCAATTCCTATTGCCGGTCCTGGTGCTGACCGCCATGATCGGCACGGTCAGCATCGCGGCCATCAATCCCTTGGCCTCGGCCTCCCTGTCCCGTTTCGAACGTATCGAAGCGGCCATGCTCAAAGGCCAAAAGAGCGATCTGGCCATTTCGCCGACGGGCCTGTGGCTGCGTCAGGGCGATCTTTCCGGGCAAAGTGTGGTGCACGCCGCCCGCGTGTTACAGCAAGGCGACGAGGTGGAACTATCCGATGTCGTCATCTTCGTCTATCGCGGCGCCGATACCTTCGAGTACCGCATCGATGCCGAACAGGCTCGCCTGGAAAGAGGCTATTGGCGACTGACCGGCGTTTGGTTTTTCACACCGGAATCGGCACCACGCCGCGCCGACGAGTACCTGCTGAAAACAGACCTGACCCTGACCAAAATACAGGACAGCTTCGCACCGCCGGAAACCATGTCGTTTTGGGCACTGCCAAGCTTCATCCGTACACTGGAAGCAGCTGGCTTTTCGGCGGTTCGCCACCGTTTGCATTGGCATGCTTTGTTGGCAACGCCGCTGCTGATGTGCGCCATGGTGCTGATCGCCGCGACCTTCACCTTGCGCCAAGACCGGCGAGGCAGCACGGCTGTCGTCATCGCGTCCGGCGTGCTGACCGGCTTTGCACTTTACGTGGCGCAGGACTTCGTTTTCGCCTTGGGCCTGTCGGACAGTGTTCCAGTTACGCTGGCCGCCTGGACGCCGTCGGGTGTCGCCACCTTGCTCGGCATCACCATGCTGTTTCACCTCGAAGACGGCTGAGCCCATGTCCGGTTTGATAAAACGTTTCGTCGAACTGACGCGAACCGCCGCGGTCTTGCTGCTGTCCAGCGCGGCGATGAACGGGGCGCTCGGGCAGTCGCCCGATGTGGCGGCCGCGGTCGATCAACCGATCCTGATGCAAGCCGATGAGATGCGCTATGACAGCGAATACGACATCGTAACGGCCAGCGGTCATGTAGAGGTTTCCCAGCAGCAGCGCGTTCTGCTCGCCGATTCCATTTCGTATAACCGCAAACAGGACCTGTTGAGCGCATCGGGCAACGTGTCCCTGATGGAACCGACCGGTGAGGTACTGTTCGCCGAATACATGGAGCTGACGGGCGACCTCAAGGACGGGGTGATCCGCGATCTGCGGCTGATCCTCGCCGATAACGCCCGTATGGCCGCCAACGGAGCCCGGCGATCGGCTGGCGATCGTACCGAAATGAGCAAGGCCGTCTATTCGCCCTGCGACCTCTGCCCAGAGGACCCGACACGTGCGCCTTTGTGGCAGGTGAAGGCCGTCAAGGTCATTCACGACACCGAGAGTAAAACCATCGAATACCGTGATGCTTGGATGGAAGTGGCGGGCGTACCGGTGATGTACACGCCCTATCTGTCTCACCCCGACCCGACGGTACGCCGGCGCAGCGGCCTGTTGGCACCCAGCACGGGCGGATCGTCGGACTTGGGATATGTCGCCGAGGTTTCGTATTTCATCGACATCGCACCGAATATCGATGCGACGCTGACGCCCATCTATACCAGCAAAGAAGGACCTGTGCTCGCCACCGAGTATCGCCATCTGTTCGCCAAGGGATCGCTGGAGATGAGCGGCAGCATCACCAACGATTCGCGCGACGAGACCCGCGGCCACATCCGTAGCAAGGGCCGCTACGACATCAACGACACCTGGCGCAGCGGATTCAACCTCGATCGATCTACTGACGACACCTATCTGCGCCGCTACGGTTTTGGCGACAAAGGCACATTGACCAGCCGCGCCTATGCCGAAGGATTCCGGCAGCGCAATTACGCGGCCGTCAGCGCCTATTCCTTCCAAGGGCTGGAGGTGGGCGACGATCCCGGAAAGACACCGATTATCCTGCCACTGGTCGACTTCAACC
Organism: Asaia bogorensis; assembly: GCA_945878455.1. GTDB lineage: Bacteria > Pseudomonadota > Alphaproteobacteria > Rhodospirillales > CAMCUA01 > CAMCUA01. The sequence continues at coordinate 9,590 of CAMCUA010000057.1, forward strand.
ACATCGGCGAACCGGACCGCTTCGGCGGGCGTACCCAGATGGATATCAATCTACTCGGCCTGACCCGTACCGACGGGACCGATAGCCGGAGAGTCTCGACCAACGTCGGCTGGGCACGTCCGTTCGACGGCCCGATCGGCGATCAATACACCCTCACCGCTTCCTTGCGCGGCGACGCCTATCACGTCGAAGATGTGGTGCGCGCCAGCAAGCCCGGCACCTTCACCGGTGCCACCGGGCGCATATATCCGCAGGCCTCACTCGACTGGCGCTGGCCGCTAATCCGCCGCGAAACCGAAAGCGTCCACCAGATGTTGGTACCGTTGGCCTCGTTCGTAGCCAGCCCCTATGGCGGCAATCCGGAAAACATTCCGAACGAAGACAGCCAGGACTTCGAATTCGACGATACCAACTTGTTTAGCACCAACCGCTTCACCGGGCTCGACCGCGTCGAGGGCGGACCGCGCATCAATTACGGTGTACGCTGGGGCATTTACGGCGACCAGGGCGGCAGAAGTACCATCTTGCTCGGCCAAAGCTACCGCGTGAAGCCCGACGATACCTTCCTGGATGGGAGCGGCCTGGAAGGCAATCTGTCGGACTATGTCGCGCGCGTCGATATTGCTCCTTCCGAGCGGCTTGATTTCCTTTACCGGACACGCCTCGACAAAGACAATCTGGAAGCCAAGCGGCATGAATTCCAGATCTCGGCAGGACCAAAGGCGGTGCGCCTGGCGCTCGGCTATCTGTACATCGATCGCCAGATCGGCAGCGAGTTCGCCGGTCGCGAGGAGATTCGCTATGCTGTGACAGGTCAACTGTCACGCTATTGGCGAGCAGGCATCAACGCCATTCACGACCTTAGCGAAGACGAGGGCTTGCGCGCGCTGGGGATCAGTCTCACATATGAGGACGAATGCTTGATCTTCACGACCAGCCTGGGCAGAACCCTCTTCGAGGATCGGGACCTGAAGCCGACGGATTCGATTATCTTGCGCCTGATGTTTAAGACCTTAGGTGAAGTAGAAACCTCTGTACGTTGAAGAATGTCAGCGGCTATCCGGCAACCGCCGGTGTTGGAACGCCCGCTACGGACGAAGCGCCATGAAACGATTCCGGAAAACCACATCGATAGACGCCAGCCTGCTGGCTGCGTTTGTTTTGATAGGCACCGCCCTGTTGCCCATAGGCGTCGCGGCGCAGAATACATTGCGCATCGCTGCCGTTGTAAATGGCGACGTCATCTCGATCTTCGATCTGGAAGCGCGCCTGTCCATGATCATCGCTTCGGCCGGCATGGAAGACCGCGTCGAGGTACGTCGGCGCATGGGACCGCAGGTTTTGCGCAGCCTTATCGATGAAAAACTGAAGATGCAGGAAGCCAAGCGGCTTGGCATTCAAGTGTCCAAGGAGGACATCGACAAGGCGCTGCGACAGGTCGCAGCCCAGAACAGGGCCGATCTGGCACAGCTCGATCAGATCCTTACCCAACAGGGCATCCGCAAGGAAGACCTGGTCGACAAGATCGAGTCGGATGTTGCCTGGGTCCGAGTGATCAACAAGGGACAGAAAACGCGCGTCGAGGTCGACGCCCAAGCCGTCGATCACTTCCTAGCGCGGACCAAAGCCAACGAGGGCAAGATCGAAAGCCGCGTAGCGGAAATCTTCCTGCCCGTCGACGGACCTCGGGACGAGGCGCAAATCCGCGAGGTCGCCGACCGCCTATCCGACCAGATCCAGGGCGGCGCCAACTTCGGCGCCCTGGCACAAACGTTCTCGCAAAGCGTCACGGCCGCGGTTACTGGCGACCTTGGCTGGGTACGTGAAGGCGACATGGACGAGGAACTCGATTCCGTTATCGCCCGCCTGGAGCCGGGACAGACATCGACACCCGTCCGCACGGTATCTGGATTCCATATATTGCAGGTCATGGGGCGACGCAAGACAGCCGGAATCGGCGGCGAACAAAGTGTCGAGTTGCAGCAGATCCTGCTACCCCTGCCCAACGGGGCCGCACCAGCCGAGATCGAGCGTCAAGTGGCACGAGCTGCCGCTTTCGGCCCGGCGGCGAAGGATTGCGCTGACATGGATCGCCTGGGTAAAGAGGCGGGGTCATCGGTGACATCGGGTAACACCGGCAACCTACCGATCAGCCGTCTGGCACCGGAATTGCGGCCGGTCGTTACCGCCCTGCCCGACGGCAAGGCCAGCGAACCCATTCGCACGGGCGCTGGAGTCCTGGTGCTCATGGTCTGTAAACGCAGCGGCGGCGACCTCACCGCCGAAGACCGCGAGCGTGTCCGCGAGATGCTCTATCAACAGCGCATGGAAGACGCAGCGCAGCGATATCTACGCGACTTGCGCCGAATGGCCTTCGTGGACGTGCGCCTATGAAGGCAGGATCGTCGTCCGGGTGCTTGCCGGACGATCTGTTGCCGCTGGCCGTGACCATGGGCGAGCCAGCCGGTATCGGCGGCGAGATCGCGCTGAAGGCCTGGCGGCACGGTGAGCAGCCATTTTTTTGCATCGACGATGCCGAGCGGTTGCGCCAGTTATCCACCGATGGTGCCTTTGCCGTTCCGGTGCAGGAAATCGATGCACCCGAAGATGCTGCCGCCGTTTTCCCCCACGCCTTGCCAGTCATCGCCGAACCGTTGGCGGCACACGTTGTCCCCGGGCAACCGGCGACGGCGAACGGCGCCTGCATCCGCCGCTCCATCGAACGCGCCGTTGCGCTGACCCAAGCCGGGCGCGCGGCGGCCGTCGTCACCAATCCCATCCATAAGCACAGCCTTTATCAGGCCGGATTCGACTTTCCGGGTCATACGGAGTTCCTGGCTCATCTGGCTGGACCAGGTGTGACCTCGGTCATGATGCTGGCCTGCCCGATCCTGCGCGTTATCCCAGTGACCGTCCATCAGTCGCTATCCGACGCCATTAACTCACTCAGCAGCGAGCGCATCGCGCATTGCTGCCGTATTGCCGCCGATGCCCTGCGGCGGGACTTCGGCATCGCCCTTCCGCGCATCGCCGTCAGCGGTCTCAACCCCCATGCCGGCGAGGGTGGCCAGATGGGTAACGAAGAAACCACCATCATCGCACCGGCCATCGCCACGTTGCGCGACGAGGGCTTCAAGGTGACCGGACCGCATCCGGCCGATGCCCTGTTCAGCGAACGGCAACGGGCCGGTTACGACGTGGCCGTCTGCATGTATCACGATCAAGCATTGATCCCGATCAAGACATTGGACTTCGATGGTGCGGTCAATGTGACCCTGGGCCTACCCTTCGTTCGAACTTCGCCCGATCACGGCACCGCCTTCGACATCGCCGGCCGGGGAATTGCCCGCGAAGGCAGCCTGCTCGCAGCCTTGCGTCTGGCTGCCGCCATGGCCCGAACCCGAAACAGGGCAGCGGCGGGGCCGTGAACGACGGCAAGGAACCGGCATTGCCAAGCCTGCGCGAGGTCATCGCGCGCCATGGACTGAGTGCCAATAAGCGTCTAGGCCAGCACTTCCTGCTCGACAGCAACATCACCGACAGGGTCGTACGTGCTGCAGGCTCCCTCGACGGCATCAACGTCGTCGAAATCGGTCCCGGCCCGGGCGGCCTGACCCGCTCGCTGTTACGTAGCGGGGTATCGCACATCGTCGCCATCGAACAGGACAGACGCTGCATCGATACCTTGAACGAACTTGCCGCCGTCTATCCTGGTCGGCTTGACATTATCGAAGGCGATGCCCTGCAACTGGACCCGGTGGAGCTGATCGCAGAGCCACGGCGCATCGTCGCCAACCTGCCCTATAACATCTCGGTTCCGCTCATTCTCAGGTGGCTACACCGGGCCGAATGCTATGCCGGTTTCACCGTGATGGTACAAAAGGAAGTCGCCGATCGGTTGGCTGCCGCGCCAGGTGGCAAGACCTACGGCCGGTTGTCGGTGATGGCGCAGTGGCTATGCGACATCCACGTGGATTTTACCTTGAGCCCCCGCGCCTTCGTACCACCACCAAAGGTGACATCGGCGGTAATCGTCATGACGCCGTTGGCGCGGCCGCGCGCCGAGGCTGACCGTCGTTTATTGGAAACCGTTACTGCCGCCGCTTTCGGACAACGCCGCAAGATGCTGCGTTCCAGCCTGAAGGGCCTGGGGCTGAATCCATCCGATGTCGACATCGATCCTGAGCGTCGGGCCGAAACCCTCAGCGTCGAGGAATTTTGCCGGCTGGCCCGCCTGCTGGCCGAACAGAACAACGATACCGCCGGTGTCAGCACCCAGTCTGTTGACTGACCAGCCCCCAACCGAAGGTACTGTCCTTTCCCGGCGCGCCAAGATCGATAATGCCTTTTTGCAAGGTACTGGAGAGAACGTCCGGATCGTTCTTGCCACCAGCCTGAATAGCGAGCCCCATCAAGACGCTGATATATGGAGCCGCAAAGGACGTTCCACTTTGCAGTTTGCCACCGTTTGGCACCGCCGTGTAGATACTGACGCCGGGGGCGACAAAGTCGACATAGGTGCCGCGGCTCGCCTGCTGGTAGATGGATTTCTCCTTGGTGAGGGCGGTTACGGCGACCACATCGTCGTAAGCAGCGGGATAAGCGGGATAAGCGGGCAAATCGTCTCGTCCCCAGTTGCCAGCCGCGGCGACGATCACCAGTCGCGCCCGCCGGGCCTTGTCGAGCGGGGCACGCACCGCTTTATTGTCGCTGCCGGCAACACTCATATTGACGACATGAACCCGCTCCTCGGCCATCCAGTTGACGGCTTTGAGCAGGCCCACGGCATTGCCTACGATATTACCAGTCTCATCCTGTTCGAACATATTCGCAGCCTTCAAGGCCGCAGCCGGCAGCAACCCACCCCAAGCCGACTTACCAACCAAAATACCGGCGACTGCGGTGCCATGTTCATTGGGACCCGGACGACGATCCTCCTTGTGAAAAGACTGGAACTCGATGTCTTGTCCGATCAATGCCGGATGCTTCAGATCGACTCCGGCGTCGATCATACCGAGCACGACTCCTTGACCGCAGGTCGGCTTCGCCGGCCCCCAGCCGATGGCGGCGCGGGGCAGACTGTCTTTGAAATTTTCTGGGCCTGGCGCCGGCGCCTGCTGCACCTCGTAGCGATGATTGGCATCGATGGTCAGGCCGGGATAGGCGCCAGTCAATTCCCGGCGTGCGGCATCGACACTGCTCCCCGCCGGAATGCGCAACCGGTAGAGCGACAACGAAAGACTGTTGAGCGACACAATTTCGGCAACAGCATATCCCCTCGCGCGAATGCCAGCCGCAAAAGTCTGCGGCGGGTCGAGCGCCAACAGCTCACCGGCCGTCGCCGACGTAGGTACGCAGCGGGCTCAGGTGCTGGATCCGGGACTGTCGGCGACAACGCGACAGGGCCATGCAATCCGCCGAAGCGGGCTTATACTCGCCCCTCGGCAGCGCATTGCGCCGCAACTCCCGGCTGATCGTGGA
>CAMCUA010000058.1 GCA_945878455.1 Asaia bogorensis
GGTCGCCCAAGGCGACTGGGCCTGCCTGGGAGCAATCCATGTCCTGCCGGCCTTCCGCCGCCGGGGCTTGGCCAAGGCCATCGTCACCGCGCTGGCCGCCTGGGCCGTCGCGCGCAGTGTCCAGCGCCTGTACCTGCAAGTGCAGTTCAGCAACGCACCGGCTCGCCGGCTTTACGACGGGCTCGGCTTCCACTTCGCCTATGCCTATCACTATCGGATGCGCAACCGCCGATGACCCGGAAACCGCCGATGACGGCCAATGACGTCGAGATCCTGGAACGGACGACCCCATTCCAGGGCTATTTCCGCGTCGACCGCTACCGATTGCGCCACCGGCTGTTCGCCGGCGGCTGGTCCGCGCCCTTCAGCCGCGAGATATTCGAGCGCGGCCACGCTGTCGTTGCCGTGCTTTACGATCCCGACCGCGACACGCTGGTGCTTGTCGAGCAGTTCCGCACGGGCGCCTATGCGGCGCAGCAATCGTCCCAGCTTGCCGAGAACGAGGGCCCCTGGCTGATCGAGCATGTTGCCGGCATCATCGATCCGGGGGAAACGCCGGAAGACGTCGCCCGTCGCGAAGCGATGGAAGAAGCCGGCTGCACCGTCACCGACCTCGTTTTCTTCTGTAAATACCTGGCCAGCCCCGGCGGCACTTCGGAAGTCCTCCATGTCTATTGCGGCCGTGTCGATTCTCGCGGCATCGGCGGCATTCACGGCCTGGACCACGAAAACGAAGACATCCGCGTCCTGGTCGTGCCCGTGGACGAAGCCCTCGGCTGGCTCGATGCCGGCCGCTTGTGCAGCGCTAGCGCCATCATCGGGCTGCAATGGTTTCGCCAGCAGCGGGACACTCTGATGAAACGCTGGACGGTAACCGCCGGTGCTTGATCGCCTCATCGTCGGGCGATAGTCTTCTCTCCGTCCGATGCCCCGCCCCTGGGCGTCTTTCCGCGCCACCCGCGCCATAACCTCCCGTGCCTTACCCCCCCCCGTGCCTTAACCTAACGAGCCCGGAACCGGACCGATCCATGGATATTCGCAAGGACTTTTGCGCCGCCATCGGCAACACCCCGCTGATCCGCCTGACTCAGGCGTCCAAGGCGACCGGTTGCGAAATCCTCGGCAAGGCCGAATTTCTCAACCCTGGCAGCTCAGTCAAGGACCGCGCGGCGCTGGCCATCGTGCTCGACGCCGAGGAACGCGGTGTCTTGAAGCCAGGCGGCGTCATCGTCGAAGGCACAGCGGGCAATACCGGAATCGGTCTCGCCCTGGTCGGCAATGCGCGCGGCTATCGCACTGTGATTGTCATCCCGGAAACGCAAAGCCAGGAAAAGAAGGACATGCTGCGCCTGTGCGGAGCCGACCTGCGCGAGGTTGCCGCCGTCCCCTACAAGGACCCCGGCAACTACGTCCATGTTTCCGAGCGGCTGGCCCGCGAGCTGGCCGGCAGCGAGCCGAACGGCGCCATCTGGGCCAACCAGTTCGACAATGTCGCCAACCGCACGGGCCACTACCGCACCACCGGGCCGGAGATCTGGCAGCAGACCGACGGCAAGGTCGACGGCTTCATCTGCTCCGTCGGCACCGGCGGCACCCTGGCCGGCGTCGGCCTCGCCCTGAAGGAAAAAAACCCGAAGGTGCAGATCGGCTTGGCCGATCCCTTGGGGGCCGCGCTCTATCACTACTACAAGCACGGCGAGCTAAAGGCCGAAGGCTCGTCGATCACCGAGGGCATCGGCCAGGGCCGCATCACCAAGAACCTGCAAGGCGCGCCCGTCGACCGGGCCTATCAGATACCGGATAGCGAGGCCCTGCCCTATTGCTTCGATTTGCTGAAGTACGAGGGTCTGTGCGTCGGCGGCTCCTCGGGCATCAATGTTGCCGGTGCCGTACGCATGGCTCAGGAGATGGGCCCCGGCCATACCATCGTCACCATCCTCTGCGACTACGGCACCCGCTATTTCAGCAAACTGTTCAATCCGGCCTTCCTGCGCCAGAACGACCTGCCGGTACCCGACTGGCTGGAATAACCAGCCGCGCGCGATAGCATTAGGAACCGCATATGCCCGACTCCCGCTCCGACACGCTGGTCGATACCGATTGGCTGGCCACCCATCTGCATGATGCCAATGTGCGGGTGCTCGACGCCACCAGCTTCCTGCCCACCGTGCCGCGCGACGGGCGTGCCGAATATCATCAGAAGCACATCCCCGGCGCCGTCTTCTTTTCTGTCGACGAGATCGCCGACCGCGCCACCGACCTGCCGCACATGCTGCCCAGCCCCGAGTTCTTCGCCCAGGAAGTCGGCAAGCTCGGCATCGGTAGCGACAGCCGCGTCATCGTCTACGACGCCAACGGCGGCACTTCGGCATCGGCCCGGGTGTGGTGGACCTTCCGTATCTTCGGCCACGACAATGTGGCCATTCTCAATGGCGGCCTGCCGAAATGGCTGGCCGAAGGCCGGCCGGTCGAAGCCGGGGAGGTCAAGCCGGCGCCGCATACCTTCAAGGCGACGTTCCGACCCAAGATGGTGCGTTCGCGCCAACAGGTCATCGCCAATATCGCCAGCAAGGCCGAACAGGTGGTCGATGCCCGCACCCTCGGCCGCTTCAACGGTAAGGAGCCGGAACCCCGGCCCTCGAAGAAGCTTGGCCGCATTCCCGGCAGCTATTGCGTGCCGGTCGGCACCCTAGTCGATCCAGAACGCAACATGGTGCTGCGCTCGCCCGAGGAGATCGCCAAGCGTTTCAAGGATGCCGGCGTCGATCTGACCAAGCCGATCGTCACCACCTGCGGTTCCGGTGTCACCGCATCGTTCCTGGCGCTCGGCCTCTATCTAATCGGCCGCGAGGACATTGCCGTCTACGACGGTTCGTGGGCGGAATGGGGCAATGCGCCGGATACTCCGGTGGAACCGTGAGGCCCGGCAAGGGCGAAGGACCGCAGATATGAAAAAGGACACTCGCCTGGTCGTCGCCGGACGCGATCCGGACAACAACTTCGGCATCGTCAATCCGCCCGTCTACCACGCCTCGACGATCCTCTCGAAAACCATCGCCGAGCGCGATGCCAAGCGCCAGGACTCCTTCAACAACTATACCTATGGCCTGCGCGGCACGCCGACGCACACGGCCTTCGAAGCCGCAGTGGCTGCCCTAGAAGGCGGCGAAAAATGTGTCGTGCTACCCTCCGGCCTGGCGGCCATCGCCGTCGTTCTGCTTGCCTTCGTCAAATCGGGCGATCATGTGCTGATCACCGACAATACCTATGAGCCGGCGCGCAGCTTCGCCAATCAGTGGCTGGCCCGTTTCGGCGTCACGGCGACCTATTTCGATCCGATGATCGGCGCCGGCATTGACGCGCTGATCCGTCCCGAAACGCGCCTGGTGCTGATCGAGTCCCCCGGCTCGATCACCTTCGAGGTCCAGGACGTGCCGGCCATCGCCGCTGCCGCCCATGCGCACGGCGTTCTGGTCGCCATCGATAATACCTGGAGCGCCGGCTACTACTTCGACGCCTTCGCGCACGGTTGCGATATATCGCTGCAAGCCGCCACCAAGTACATCGGCGGCCATTCTGACGTAATGCTCGGCACCGTCGTCGCCGCCGAACCCCTATGGCGCAAGCTAAAGACCGCCACCGTCAATTTCGGCTACCACACCGGCCCCGACGACTGCTTCCTCGGCATGCGCGGCCTGCGCAGCATCGCCGCCCGCCTGCCGCGGCATCAGGCAACGGCGCTGCGCCTCGCCCATTGGCTGGCAGCGCGGCCCGAGGTTGCATCGGTGCTGCATCCGGCGCTGCCGTCCTGCCCCGGCCATGAATTCTGGAAACGCGACTTCACCGGCTCGACCGGCCTGTTCGGCGTCGTCCTCAAGGAAGGCATCCGCAATGAAGCGGTCACCGCGATGATCGATGGCATGGCGCTGTTCGGCATCGGCGCCAGTTGGGGCGGCTTCGAAAGCCTGATCCTGCCGACCGATCCGGCGCAGCTGCGCACCGTCGTGCCCTGGCCGCACAAGGGACCGTCCATCCGCCTGCATTGCGGCCTGGAAGACCCGGACGATCTGATCGCCGATGTCGAATCCGGATTGGCGCGGATGAACCGCGCCGCCTGAAGGGTTGCGACGATGAACGACGAACTCCCGGAGGAACGCGGCCCGCCGATCCCCGTATCGGTGATCACCGGCTTTCTCGGCAGCGGCAAGACGACGCTGCTCAACCGCCTGCTCGGCCGGCCGGAGATGCGCAATACAGCCGTGCTGATCAACGAGTTCGGCGAGGTCGGCCTCGACCACATCCTGGTGCGCAAGCTCGATGAAGACATCGTTCTGCTCAGTTCCGGCTGCCTATGCTGCACGGTGCGCGACGATCTGGTGAAGGCGCTGCGCGATCTGCTGCGCAAACGGGCCAAGGGCGACATTCCGGCCTTCGAACGGGTGGTCATCGAAACCACCGGCCTCGCCGATCCGGCGCCGATCCTGCATACCCTGATGACCGACGCAGTGCTCGGCTCGCGTTACCGCATTGACGGCATCGTCACCACGGTCGATGCGGTCAACGGCATGGCCCAGCTCGACGCCCAATACGAATCGGTGAAGCAGGCCGCCGTCGCCGACCGCATCGTGCTGACCAAAAGCGACATCGCCGATGCCGGGGCGGTGGCGGCGCTATCGGAGCGCCTCGCGGCGATCAATCCGGCCGCGCCCATTCTGCCGGTGCTGCAAGGCGAGATCTCGCCCGACCGTCTGTTCGACGCCGGGTTGTTCGATCCCCGGAAGAAAAGCCCCGACGTTGCCCGCTGGCTGCGCGAGGAAGCCTATGCCGAGGGCGCGCACGATCATCACGGGCACGACCACACGCACGGGCACGACCACACGCACGGGCACGATCACGGGGCTCACGGCCACGCCGCGCACGCACCCCTCGACGTCAACCGCCACGACGACCGCATCCGCGCCTTCTGCCTCAGCATCGATACACCGGTGCCATGGGAGCCCTTCGTCGAATGGATCGACTGCCTGGTCACCACCCAGGGCGAAAACCTGCTGCGCATCAAAGGCGTGCTCAACGTGGTGGGCGAGGAACGGCCGCTGGCTGTGCACGGCGTGCAGCACATCTTCCATCCGCCGACCCTGCTGCCCGCCTGGCCCGATGCCGACCGCCGCTCGCGACTGGTCTTCATCACCCGCGATATCGGGCGGGCGGCCATCGCCGACAGCTATGCCGCCATGGTCGGCCCGCTCGAAGCGGACTCTACGCCCGCTTAACGACGTGCGTCGGGGAGACTTCCATCCGTCCTGGCGCGGCAGGCGCAGTCCCGGCGGCAGCAGGGTGCTGGAGTCAGCGCGCACTTTGGCGATCTGCACCTGGGTCAGGCCGCGCGTGCCGGAAAGGTCGGTTTCGCGCAGGTCGGTGCTGAGCAGGTTGGCGCCACCGAGATCGGCCTCTTTGAGGCTGGCGCCGCGCAGGTTGGCACCAGCCAAGTCGCTACCGCGTAGATTGGCGCCGTCGAGGTTGGTCCGCTGCATGTCGGCATGGCGCAATCTGGCGACACCCAAATTGCCGCTGCTGACGTCGGCGCTGGCCAGATTGACGCGGCGCATATCGGCACCTTGAAAATCGGCCTCGCGGCAGGTGGCGTCGCTGAGAATGGCATCCTGCAGGTCGGCATTGGCCAGCATCGCACCGTTGAGGTCGGCGCCGCTTAAGTCAGCGCCGTTCAGCACCGCCCGCTTACCGGTCCCGCCTTTGCTCTTCAACCAGTCGCCATGGTTGGCGATAACGGCCTCCAGGTCGATGGGCTCCGGCTTGGCGGCGGTCGCGTCGTCACCCAACATGCGCTTCCAGCGCTCGGCCTCTCGCGCTTTATCGCGCTTCGCCGCTTCCAGATCGATGGCTGGGGCCACCGGCGGGCGGCGGGCCGCGGTTGATGCCGCGCCTGAGGCTGCCCGGCCCCTTGCCGGTCTCGACGCGACGACGGCGTCCGCGGCCGGCGCCGCAGCCTCGTCCCCGGTGCGCGAAGCCATGGTGGCGGCGACATCGGATTGAACCGGCTCGGATGCCCATTCCGGATCGCCATTTTGTTGGCGCGGGACAAGCGTGGACCCGACCTGAATGGCGGCAGCTGGCGCCGTTTGCTGCATCTGCATCGCGGCCCAGGCTGGGTCGGGCGTCGGCTCGCGCGGCGTATAGGTGGACTCGCCCTGCAACACCCGGGAAATGCGCCGGTCGGCACCATCGTAGGCTTGCTGCTCGCGACGCCGGTCGGGGCCGAAATAGCTGCCGCCGATGACGAAGCGGCGCGGTTGGCGCACGGTGGTGGCCAGGCGGCGCAGGAACTTTTCGGCCTCGATCGGCTTTTGCATGAAGCTCTCGATGCCGATCTCGCACGCATGGCGCAGGATGGCCGCTTCCGGCCGGGCGGTGGTCAATACCAACGGCAAATCGGTATTGGGGCTATGGCGCGGGCTGCGCACCCAGCGCACGAAATCGACGCCGCTGACGTCGGGCATCTTGGTTTCGACCAACACGACCTGGGCGGCGAAATCGCGCAGCAGGTGAAAGCCCTCGGTCGCCGAAGCCGAGCTGCGCACCTCGGTGACGCCGCGCTCCAACAGGACTTCCTTGGCCCACGCGGCGAACGCATTGTCGCCATCGAGGACCAGGACCTTCAGCTTATGCCAATCGAATTCAGCCACTTAATCCCGCTATCCGGCTTGCTCTGCCACACCCCAGCATACAGGCCCCGCGGGAATATGCTAAGAGGGCGCCGAATGTGGTGGAGGCCAACCCGTGACCCCCGTGAACCCAAAGAAACGGATCGTCGTCGGCATCTCCGGTGCGTCGGGCGCCATATACGGCATCCGCGCCCTTCAGGTGCTGCGCACCGCCGATGATATCGAAAGTCATTTGGTCGTATCGCAGGCGGCCGCGCGCACCATTGCCGAGGAAACCGATTACAGCCTGGCCGACGTCAAGGCACTGGCCGACGTGGTCCATGACAACCGCGACATCGGCGCCTCCATCGCCAGCGGCTCGTTCCTCGTGGCCGGCATGCTGGTGGCTCCCTGCTCCATCAAGTCGCTGTCGGGCATCGTCCACAGTTTCGCCGACACCCTCTTGGTTCGCGCCGCCGATGTTTGCCTGAAGGAACGCCGGCCGCTGGTGCTGATGGTGCGCGAGACGCCGTTTCATGCCGGCCATCTCGACTTATGCGCCAAGGCCACGTCTTATGGCGCTATTGTCATGCCGCCGGTACCGTCCTTCTACCACCGGCCGCAAACCATCGATGACATTGTCAATCAAACTGTCGGCCGCGCCCTCGATCTGCTCGGCCTGCACACCGCCGCGGTCAGCCGCTGGACCGGCGTTAAAGGCTAACGGCTTGGGCGGAACTCAGGCGACCTGCTCGAGGGCGAGCGGCGGGCTATTGGCGTCTGGCGTCACCGTATAGCCAGCCCCTTCGTCGAAGGACTGCAGGCCACTGCCAAAATCGATGCTAACGGATCGCCCGAGGCTGCTGCCGATTGAAAACGTATAATCCGATTGGCGATTGGAAACGGCTGCCGGATTGGTAGCGCCGATGATCACCGGATTCGTGCCGCCAGAATCGCCAAAGTCAAAGTTGGCGATACGCAGCAGATAATTGCCCGGGTTCAATGTCACCTGGAGAAAGCATTCGAAGCCGCTGGGTCCGCCGGCGCTATCGTCGTCGTTGGCGATGAAGTCGCTCAGGTCCAATGTCGCATCGTCGCGGAACAGGTTGATTTCCGGATCGAAGAAGAAGGCCCCGTTGTTGCCGGGTACGGTCTCCGTGACATTTATGGTGACGAGATCGGTCGTGGTGACGGTAAAAAAATAGTCATCGATCTCAGGGCCGACGAGCAAGCCCGTGACCGATGAAAGGTTGTTCACGGGCGGCGCTTCAACGACGGGCGATCCTTCGTCTTGTGGCGGTGGCCCTTCCGACGGCGGCGGCGGTCCTTCCAAGGCGGCGAACTCTTGGGGCGGTGGCGGCGGCGCTCCCTCGAAGGGAATGTCCGTAACAATGTCTGGAATGGCGAATTGCCCCGGAGGCGGCAGGTCAGCCCCAAGGGGCGGTGGCGGTGGCGGTGGCGGTATCGCACCGCCCTCCGGCGGCAAACCGCCCCCAGCTTCCCCCGGCACGCCACCGGCTCCGCCTTCGCCACCGGTGCCGGTCCCGGCTTGACTGTCGGCGGTCGACGTGTCGCCGCTGCCACTGCCGCCATCCTGCGCCAATGCCGCGCGGGCGCCATCGCCCTGCGGGGCGACGCCGAAGGTATTGGCGCCTTGCGACGGCGGCAGGAAGGCGAGCGAGGGGCCGAGCAAATCGACGATGCCCTGCGGCGACAGTGTGAAGGGCTGGCCGGGCGGTACGTTGACGCCCAGCACTTGAACGCCCTGAAAGGAAAAATTCAGGGTGGTGACGCCACCGGCATTGCTCACCGTGATCTCGCCCAACGATCCGTCGGGATGCGGCAGATTGACCACCTCCATCCGTCCGCCGACCATCTTGAAACCGAGCTGCGTGCCGCGAATGCCGATGGTGGCAATCGGCGTTTCCAGCACCATGGCATCCGGATCAGTCTTGGCGACATGGCCGCTAACGAAGGTGAATATGCCTTGCAGAACGGACAAGGTCAGATTGCCCTGCTGGCTGCCCGGATCGTAGATCATTTCGTCGAGCACCATGCGGCCCTCCGGGCCCATGGAAAAGGTCGTCTCGTCGGCGAGCACGGCGCCGACGCCGCCGCGGACCGACGACTCGAGGATGTCACCCTGAAAGACCGGATCGCCGATGCGAATCTCGACGCGGCTGCCATCGGTGCGGGTGGCCGTTACCGTACCGCCAACGCTCTCGACCCGGCCAATGGGATCGCCCAGGACTGCGGTGCCCGCCTGCGCCATTTGGCCTGGCGCCAGCGGTCCGGCAAGACGCGCGGCGAGGTCGCCAGCAATGTGCTTGCCGCCACCCTCGAACAGCAAGTTCGGGCGTTCGTCTTGAAGGTAGAAGTCGCGCACCACCGCCGTCTCGCCAGCGGCGCCACGCACCACCAGATCGGCGCCGACCCGCGAAAAGGCCGCGCTCTCAAGCTCAATGCCGGGGGGGGCAGGACCGTCGGCCTTCCAGTTGTTGCCGGAATGACCGTCGTCACCGTAGCTGTCGTGCCTGCCGAATCGTTTGTCACCATCGTCGCTTACCTTCCGCTCGCCAGACCGGACAGGCAAGCGGTTAACGCTGAAAAGTCCGGTGCCGATGACGGGCTTCCGCCCGTCCGATCAGATGGGCTTGCTGCCCACCGTCTGGGTCTTGTGCATCAGGCGGCGCGACGATGGGTCGAAGGCGTCGCGGCGATGCATGGTGCAGCGATTGTCCCACATCACCAGGTCGCCGACCTGCCAATCGTGGCGGTAGACAAACCGGTCCTGCACCGCATGTGCCCATAGGGCATCGAGCAGCGCTTCGCTTTCCTGTGCCGGCAAGCCGACAACGGACGCATTGAGACGCCGGCCAAGGTAAAGGGACGGGCGCCCGGTGTCAGGATGGGTGCGCACGATAGGATGGCGGGCGCCTGGCACCTGGCTGAGATTGGTCACGTTCTCGAAGCCGGGTCGCGGCTGCTGCGTGCTGCGATGGGTTGCCGGATGCAGGATGCGCAACCCGGCGATCCGGCGGGAGAGATCAGCCGGCAAGGTGTCGTAAACATCGTACATATTCATGAAATAGGTCGATCCGCCGACCTCCGGTATCTCCAGGGCGCGCAGAAACCCACCGGCCGGCGGATACTCGCCAATGGAGCTGTCGGTATGCCATTTGGCCTCGCCCGAACCCAGGCTGCCCATCGGTTTGCCATCGACGACGATATTGGAAATCACCGAAATTTCCGGCGGCATGTCGGCGCCGGCCCGGTCTTCCTTGGCGCCGCCGTAATACTTGCGGAAATAGTTGGGACCGGAATGTTCCAATGCGCCGAAATACCGGGTGAAGGCCATGTGGCGTTCGATGCTGATCGGTTGACAGCGCACGAACAGCACCAGGTGCTCGTGCCAAGCGTCGCGCAATGCCGTCGCTTGCGGTGCTGGCAGGTCCTGACCGATGTCCAGGTCGCGAATTTCGGCGCCGAGAGCAAGACCGGTCGAGACGATGTCCATGATGCAATCCTCTGCGGCGACGTGTGCCTTCGTAGCACAGGATGACCGGAGCAAGGGCGGCTGAGAAGCCCCAATTGCCCGCTGCGCCGCTCATCGCCCTTGTTACACTCTATCAAAGCGACTCGCGCGGTACTACGCTGAGACGATTCTTCTATCCTCACCCTTGCGCGGTTCCGGTGCCCTTTGTGGCACCTTCCCCGTTCCGGATCGCTCTATGCGGTTGTCCGACCTAAGCTCAAGCGCGCCCGGACGGGCCCTGCGCAATCCCAATTTTCGCCTCTATACCTTTGGGAATTTGGTCAGCCTGTTGGGCACGCGCATCCACGAGATCGCCGCCGGCTGGCTGGTCTGGACCTTGACCGAGTCAGCCACTTGGCTGGGCGCCATGGCGGTGGCCGAACTGATCCCGCGCCTGCTCGTTTGGCCCATCGCCGGCGTGCTGGCCGACCGCTTCGACCGGCGCAAGCTCGCCATGATCTTTCAATCCCTGGCCGGGTTGTCTGCCGCCTCCCTGGCGCTGGCCAACGTCCTCGACATCATGCAGGTGTGGATGGTGGTGTTCGTCCACGGGTTGCTCGGATTGTGCAACGGTTTCTGGCAACCGGCGCGCATGGCGTTGCTGAACCAAGTGGTGCCACGCCAGGACATGCCGCCGGCTGTCGCCCTCAGTTCGGTCATCGCCCAGTCGTCCCGGGTCGTCGGTCCGGCCATCGCCGGCCTGATCATCGTTTGGGCCGGTGTCACCACCGCCTTCGTCTGCAACGCCTTGAGCTTCGTTGCCGTCATCGTTGCCTTTCAGTTCATTGTCGTGCGCGAAGGGTCCTGGCAGCCGCCCGTACGCCAGAGCGTGCTCAACGAAACGGCGGAAGGTCTGCGTTACGTGATCGGCCATCCGGGCATCGGGCCGCTGATCCTGATCATCGTCGTCTTCGCCATTACGGTGCGGCCGATCTTCGATCTGTTTCCGGGTTTTGCCGACGCAGTGTTTCACAGCGGTGCCGGCGGGCTCAGCATGCTCAACTCGGCCCTCGGCGCCGGGGCGCTGCTGGGCGGCGTCTGGGCTTCGTGGCGCGGCGGGCTCAAGGGGTGGATCCCCATTCTAGCCGTCACCGGCTGCGTCGGTTCGCTGGCCACCATCGGCTTCGCGCTGACGGAAAATTTCCCGCTGGCCCTCACCTTGGTCGCCGTCGCCGGCGCCGGCATCACGCTGTGCAACATCATTGCCCAGACACTGATCCACGCCGCTGTCGACGATGCCAAGCGCGGCCGCGTTTTCGCGCTCTACGGCATGATCAACGGCGCCTCGCCCGGCATCGGCACCTTTGCCATGGGCGTCGCCGCCGACCAGATCGGACTGCCGACCCCGGTCGCCGTCGGCGGCGCCATCGGTGTCGGGCTGTGGCTGATTGTGCTGATGAGGCGCCGTCGCCTGAGCGCGATACTGGAAGGCGGTGAGCCTAATGCGTAGCCGAGCCGCGCCGCCGCCGCAGCTTGCGTACCTGATCGCCCAACAGGTTCAGGACATGCGCCTCGGCGCCTGCCGGACGCCCGCATAACAGCCAAAGTCCACCCTGCCCGGCGACATAAGCCAGCCCGCAGCCGAGGATCATACCCGCCAACGTCAGCAAACTGGCCGCCATGCCATCCACGTCGGGCAGCAAGGGACGCAGCGCCAGCCCGGCAACGATCATGCCGGCCGCCGCCACCAGCGTGCGCCAGATAGCAGCGAGCGTGCGCAACCAGGAAATATCCAGCATGCGGGCAACGATATAGAGGTTGCCAAGACCGGTGAGCAGTGTCGAGACGACCAGCGCCCAAGCCGCGCCAATGGCCCCCGCCGTCGATACGCCATAGAACAAGATCGGGGCCAGAACAACCACCTGACCGCAGGTTGTATAGGCCACCAGGTTTGGTCGGCCGAGCGCCAGGTAGATGGCCCGGGTGTTGGCATAGGCCAGCCGAGCCACCCCATAGAGAGACAGGATTTGCAAAAGCGGTATTGCCTCGAGCCACTTGATGCCCAGCATGACGTAGACAAGCGAGTCTGCCGTCAACCAAATGCCAACACCGACCGGCACCGCCACCATCAGCACCAGCGCCATCGCATCGAGATAGTTGGCAACCAGCTGCTGCCTGTCATGGGCGATCTTGGCGAAACCGGGAAAGATCGCGCTCTGCATCGGCCCGATGAGGTTTGTCGTCGGCAAGTTGGAAATCTCGAAGGCCACGACGTAATGGCCCAACGTGGTAGCGCTGACGAACTTGGCCAGCATGAAATTATCCAGCTTGGTGGTCAGGAACTGGCCGATATTACTGATGACCAGCCACTTCGAAAAATGAATGAACTCGCGCCACTTCGACAGCGACAGGCGCGGCCGGTAGGGATGGTAGAGATAGCTCATCAGCGTCTGGGCAGCCTCGTCGACCACCAGCCCAATGATCAGGGCCCAATAGCTGCGCAGAACAATGGCCAGCACTACGGTTACGGAGAACGAGATCAACCGGCTGTACATGGTTATCTGGAAGGTCTTGCTGAAGGCTAACTCTTTCTCGAAGTTGACGGCACCGACATTGCGCAAGCCATCGAACAGGGTCGCCAGGCCCAAGGTCAGCAGGACTTCTGCGAGGCGCGGTTCGGCATAGAAGTCCGCCAATGTACCAGCCAGGGCAAACAGCATCAGCGCCACGATGGCGCCGCGCAGGAGCGACATCGTCCAGACGGTGTCATAGTGCTGCCGCGTCGGGTTCGACATGCGGATCAACGCCAGGTTCAGGCTCATCGAACCCAGAACGTCGAGAATGCCAAAAATCGACGTTGCCAGCACCACCAGGCCGAAATCGGCGGGCACCAACAGGCGCGCCATGATGACCATATTGGCAACACCGATGATGCGCCGCGCCAGACGCAAGAGGACCAACCACGCCGCTCCCTTGGCCATTCGGCGGCCGATGGGCGCTTCGTTCTGGGTATTGGCGGGATTCATGCCGCAAATGTCTCCTACCCGGCGGGCCGACCCTCGATAGCCGTCGTCGAATGAACGCACAGACCCCAAATATTGTAAGGTGCCCAGCTACCTTAATCTTGCTGGGGTGATAATCGTCCCGCGGCCTTGGCGGAGCGTCCCACGATTCCCGCATCGATCAAAGTCTGGGCAAGGGCCTGGGCGGCCAGGAAGCTGCCGGCGTCCCGATAGTGGTTGGCATCGGCAAAGTAAGTCCCATCCGCCGGCACGACGTCACCGATGTCGACGAACAGAGAACCCGTGCGCCTCGCCACCTCCTGCTGCGCCCGCGCATAGGCCTGGCGTGCGTGAAGCAGTCCGGGAATGGTCATGAAGGGCATGTAGTATAGCAGCGACGCAGCCGCTTTGCGCTGGCGCAACGGCGATTGTCCGGCACGCAGCATGCCGACCCCGTCGAACAGCACCACCGTCGCACCGTCCTGGCGGCACAACGTCACCAAGGCCTCCAGGCTTTCCGAGAATCGATGCGTGGCAGCGTCGGCATCGAATTGAAGTTTGCGCGGCCATCGATCTGGGAACAGCAACCGGCTGGCCACCACCAGATTTTTCTCGAGAAGCAGCCACAAGCCGCCTCGCCGCCCCAGCCACGATTTGTTGTGGTGGACACCGCTGTAGGTACCCTGGGCGCGCGCCTGGTATGCGGCATCGCGGTTCAGATCGTTGACGCGAATGACGACGATGTCGGCACCCAGTTCACCGAGGCCATGCGTGTAATGCTTGGCGATCTGCTGCGTGCTGGTGCCTGGCAAGGCACCGTTAACGTAGTCCAGCGTCAGTTCGGGATAGGCCGCGCACAGGCGAAGCCAGGTCTGATGCGGCCAGGTCGCCTCGTTGCCCGACACTGCCGGATCGAACGTCCCGGAACTGCCAAGGAACAACAGACGGACGCATCCCGGCGGCTTTTGCCGGGGCACCTCCGGACTTCTGAACCCCAGGCTGTTGGTGGCGATGGTGCCGACTGTCGCATTCGGTTTGGCCAACCGCAGACCCGACGCCGGATCGATCCGATACAGGGCCGGGCGGTTGGTCGCCTGAATCGCCGCCTCGAAATCGACGAAATCGATGTCGGCGGCCGCCGTCGCCTTGCGGTCTGCGCGTCCGATCTCGGCCGCCTGCCCGGCAATGGTGTTGGCTGTCGTCAGCAGCGCTTCCGCGGCAATGCCGACGCCGAAGCGCTCCTGCAGCAGCAGGATCAGCTGCGTCGCCGCCAGGGAATCGCCGCCGATATCGAAGAAATCGTCGCGCGCGCCGATGCCGCCGATATTCAGCACCTCCTCCCAGATGCCTTGCAGTTCACGTTCAAGCTCGGAACCGGGCGGCACGAAGGAATCCGGGTCGGTGCGCTGCACGACCTGGGGCTTGGGCAGGTTCTGGCGGTCGACCTTGCCGCTGCGGGTCTGCGGAAACGATGCCATGGCGACGAACTGCGCCGGAATCATGTAACCGCTCAGGCGGTCGCGCAGAAAGGCGCGCAAGCCGGCCACATCGGGGCGCTCGGGATTGTCGAAGACCAGATAGGCGACGATGCGCGGCTCGCCGGCACGGAATTCATGGACGGCAACGGCCGCCTCCTTGATCCCCGGGTAGTTGAGGATCGTGCCCTCGATCTCCGAGATATCGACGCGGAAGCCGCGGATCTTGACCTGGAAGTCCAGGCGGCCGCGATGCTCGACGGTGCCGTCGGCATGCCTGACGCCCCTGTCGCCGGGCAGATAGATGCGCACCAAGGGATCGTCCGCGCTGACGCGGTATTTTTGCGC
>CAMCUA010000059.1 GCA_945878455.1 Asaia bogorensis
GAATGCCAGACTTCGCCGGCGACGCTCTTCGATGTTTCGTCGGCCTTGATGCCAAGCAGTTCCGGATGTCCGGGCACCGGAAAGCGCGGCTCCGGATGGATGTAGAGCTTGCCGAAGTGGCGGCCGAAGGCCTTGAAGCGCTCCGTCGACATGGTTTGGTCGCGAAAGAAAATCACCTGGTTTTCCAGGAAGGCCGTGCGGATGTCCTCGACCTGGCGATTGCCCAGCTCGCCGCCAAGATCGACACCGAAAATCTCCGCGCCGACGGACGGCGTCAGCTTGCGTACCTCAATGGTCTGATAGGTCACGGCGATTCTCCCTTCACGACCCCAGGAATGGCTTGTCGCCGGCCACCGTAACACGATGGCCGTTGCGGCGATGCGGGAAGTAATCCCAGATCACCCGATGTTGGACACAACGATTGTCCCAGAAGGCCACCGAATTGGCCTGCCATTTGAACCGGCACTGAAACATCGGCGATTCCAGATGACGGTACAGCATCTCCAACAGTCCGGCGCTTTCGACAGGCTTCAAGCCAGGGATATGCGTGGTGAAGTAGCGGTTGACGAATAGTCCTTTGCGCCCGGTGTCCGGGTGCGTGCGCACCACCGGATGTTCGGCGCGCGGAAAATCGGTGACCGGGCTGCGGCCGTTGCCATAGGCCGGCTGGCCGTCGTGCACGGCCGTCAGCCCCTTCAGGAAATGCTTCATGCCGTCCGATAGAGCGTCGTAAGCGGCATACATGCTGGCAAATATCGTATCGCCGCCGCCGTTGGCCGGCACCTCGTGGATATAGAGGATCGATCCCATCGGCGGCTCGGCATCGCAGGAGACGTCCGAGTGCCATTCCTCGCCGGAGACGCGCTTGGAATTTTCATCGGCCCAGATGCCGAGGATTTCCGGATGTCCCGCCACCGGGTGGCGCGGCCCCGGATGGATGTGCAGCTTGCCGAAGCGCCGGCCGAAGTCCTTGTGCTGCTCGATGCTCATCTTCTGGTCGCGGAAGAAGATCACCTGGTTCTCCAGGAAGGCCTGGCGGACTTCTTCGAACTGTTGGTTGCCGATCTGCCCGCCCAAGTCGACGCCGAAAATTTCCGCCCCGATGGTCGGCGTCAGCTTCCGCACCTCGATGGATTGATAGGCCATGGTCATGTCCCGCTTTCATGACCTCGTCCTGAGGAGCCCTGCAAGGGCATCTCGAAGAATGGGCGACCGCTTTGCGCTGGCCGACCCTTCGAGACGCCGGCTTTAGCCGGCTCCTCAGGGTGAGGAAAAATATGTTTGTCCTCTCGCATTATCCGAAATTTGTTGCGTGGATGATAGGACCGTTCCTGCTCCGTTGGTAAGCTGGCCCCGTCTAAGCTATCATTGTTATCTCTGGAACGGCTCGAAAACACGAACGGCCAACAGCGAGGAAACCGCCATGCCGCTGACCATCGCGCCCATGCCCGGCGGCACCGGAGCCATCGCCACCGGCATCGACATCCGCCAGCCCCTGGCGCCCGCCGACCGCGAGCGGCTGCATGCCGCCCTGGTCGAACACATCGCGCTTTGCATCCGCGGCCAGGAGCTGACGCCGAAGCAATACATCGCCGCCGCGCGGCATTTCGCCGAGCCGATGGAGCAGCAGTTCTCCGAGGCCTTCGGCCACCCCGACGAGCCGATCGTGCAGATCATGACCAACCACCAGCGCAATACCGCCGGCGAAAGCTACATGCACGGTCTGTTGTGGCACACCGACCATACCCATGTGGCCGAACCGCCCAACTTCACCACGCTCTATGCCATCGAAGTGCCGAGCCAGGGCGGCGCCACCTGCATCGCCAATATGCACAAAGCCTATGCGGCGCTGCCTGAGGCCACCCGGCAACGCATCGACCGGATCAAGGTCATCACCGTGCAGACCCAGGGCAAGTCGTCGCTCACGCCGTCGCGCAAGGCGACCATCCTCGCCGTCGACGAACGTATCCGTTTCGGTGCGCCCCATCCCCTGGTGCGCACCCATCCGGTCAGCGGCCGCAAGGGCCTCTACTTCCACCCGATCAAGGTCGAATATCTGGACGGCATGACGCCCGACGAATCCCGCGCCCTGCTGTGGGACTTGTTGAAGCAGACGACGCGCGACGATTTCGTCTATCGCCACCGCTGGCAGGTCGGCGATTTCCTGATCTGGGACAACCGCGCCGCCTTACATCAGGCCGATTTCGATTACGACCCAGCGGAACACCGGGTCATGTGGCGGATGATTCTCAAGGGCGAACGCCCCTTCGGCCCGGCGATGCCCCGCGAAGCGGCTGCCACGGCCTGACGATCGCCGGAACCGGAACCGCCAGCCCCCTCTCCCTGTCCCTCCCCCTCCAGGGGGGAGGGGACGCTGTTACCGCTTCCCGTCTATGTGACAACAAGCTGCGGAGGCAGCCCCATGGTTCCCTCCCCCCTTGAGGGGGAGGGACAGGGAGAGGGGGGAGCCCCGCCGGAAACAACTCGACGGGATGCCTACCCCACCGCCCCGTGCCAAGCCTCGACGAATTGCGCATGATGCGGCCGGGCCATGTCGTTCGGCGCCGTGCCGACGCTGCCGACATAAAGAATGCCGACGATGTGTTCGTGCGGCTCCATGCCGAAGGCCTTTTTGACCGCCGGATCGTAAGCCGGGGCGCCGGTCTTCCAGACCGCGCCGTAGCCTTCCGCATGGAAGGCCAGCATCAGCGTCTGGGCGGCGGCACCCGCCGACAGCACCTGTTCGATCTCCGGGATCTTCATGTATTTGTCCGGGCGCAGGCGCGTGCCGACGACGACGATCAGCGGCGCGCGCATCGCCTTGGCGCGCTCCTTTTCGATCAGCGCCTCGGGCACGCCCGGATCGCGCGCCTTCAGCGTGGCGGCCATCAGCTCGCCGAAGCGCTGGCGGTCCTCGCCGCTCACCGTGATGAAGCGCCAGGGCCGGAGCCGGCCATGGTCGGGCGAGCGGGCGGCCGCCGCCATGGCGCGGTCGACCACCTCGGCCGGCGGCGCCGGATCGGCGAGCACGGAGGTGGAAACGCGGGTCAGCAGGGCTTCTATGGCATTCATGGCGGAACTCCCGGAAAACGACAGGCGCATGGTTGCTTTATTACATGAGCCAAAGCGGCGGCGCCACTGGGTGACCGTGGGGTTCTGTGCTATATTGAACATTCATGGAATGCACAGGGCGCGGTTAAGCGCCTGCAAAAAAAGCAGAAACATGCGCCAGGGAGAACATGCGATGGCTGCCAAACGGACCTATCACCTCGTCAGCTCCTATACCTGCCCGTGGGTACAGCGCGCCGCCATCACCCTGCGTGCCAAGGGCGTGCTCTACGACATCACCTACATCGACTTGAAGAACAAGCCCGACTGGTTCCTCAAGATTTCTCCCCACGGCAAGGTTCCGGTGCTGCTGGTCGATGGCCAGCCGTTGTTCGAATCCAACGCCATTTCGGAGTTTCTCGACGAGGTTGTGCCGCCCAGGCTGCATCCGGAAGACCCGCTCAAACGAGCCCGGCATCGCGCCTGGATGGATTTCCTGCCCGATTTCGCCAAGGCGTTGCGCGGCGTCTACTACGCCACCTCGCACGTCGACCAGCAGGCCGGGCTGAAGGCGGCGCCCAAGGCGATTGCCAAGCTGGAAGCCGTGCTGGCCGGTGAACGCGGCAACGATGGCCCCTATTTCAGCGGCCGGAGCCTGTGTCTGGTCGATACCGCCTATGCGCCTTTCCTGCAACGCTTCGCCCTGATCGAGGCACGCATGCAGACCGGATTGATGAAAGAATTTCCCCGCGTCCAGGCCTGGTCCGACGCTTTGATGGCCAACGATGCGATCAAGGGTTCGGTGGTGTCGCATTTCCTGGCCGAATTCCTCGTCGCCCTGCGCCGCCACAACGCCGTCGCGGCCTCCCTGTTCGAAGCGGAAGCAGCGGAGTAGACTGACGCTAACTCATAGGTTTCACTCGAGACGGAGACGGAACATGGGCTCGATGATCTTTGTTTCTATCGTCCTGACGATCCTGGCCTTCTATTGGCTGCCGACCGGTGGGGCGCTCGTCGCCACTGCCGTCATCCTGTTGGTGCTGTTGCGCACGCCGACCCAGCGGGCCATTAAGCGCGGCCGGCGCATCCTCGCCGAACGCGGCAAGCACGACGATATGATTTCCAACTTCTATTGGAAGGAATCCATGGTCCACGCCCTGTTCCTGGGCGCCATGGCCGGCAGCCTGCTCGGCTCCGAATCGGCCATGGGCGCCAATCAGGACGGCGGCGGCATGGACATGGGCGGCCATTCCAGTGGCCACAGCGATGTCGGCAGCCATGGCGGTGGCGATTACGGCGGCGGCGGCGGAGCTTACTAAGGTACCGCTGCAGCCCATCATCGCATCCATAGGAACATTCGGCCGGTCGGCCCGACGTTTGGCCTTGGCGGCGGCCCTGCTGTCGGCGCTGTTGCCCGCCATCGGGCGTGCCGCCGAAACGGCATTGCTGCCCATCTTCGATGCGCACCTGCACTATAATTGGGAGCCGCGGCCGCACGTGGCCCTGCCCCAGGTGCTGGAACTGTTTCGCCAACAGCGCATCGTCGGCATCCTCGCCACCAGCCGGCCGAACGACGGCACCCGCGCGCTCTACGAGGCGCGCTCCCCGGATCTCTGGGTGGTGCCCTTCATCCGCCCCTATCGCGTCCGTTCCGACATTCAGTCCTGGATGAACGACGCCTCGATCCAAGACCTGATCGAAAGCGAATTCAAACGCGGTTACTACATGGGCATCGGCGAATTTCACCTCTCAGGCAAGGATGCCGCCACCCCCTGGGTCAAGCGCACGGTCGACTTCGCCGCCCAGCACAGTCTCTATCTGCACGCACATGCCGACGACGAGGCACTGGAGATTCTCTTCGCCCACAACGGCGCGTCCAAGATCGTCTGGGCGCACACCGGTTTCTCGACGCCGCCCGAAAAGGTGGAGGCCTATCTCCAGCGCCATCCGGGCCTTTGGTGCGAGCTGTCCTACCGTTCCGGCATAACCTCAGGCGGCCAGCTCACAGCGGAATGGCGCCGTCTGTTCGAACGCTACCCCGAGCGTTTCCTGTTGGGTTCCGACACCTGGATCGATCAGCGTTGGGACAGTTACGCCGCGATCATGGCCGACTACCGGGGCTGGCTGGCGCAACTGCCCGTCGCGGTCGCCGAAAAGATCGCCTTCAGGAATGCCGAGGCCTTGTTCAAACGCTGAACCGCTCCAGCCCTAAAGCCGGTTCGCCGTCACGATGCCTGCCACTCGAAGCGAACGTCCTGGGCGCCTTCCCACAGGGCCCGCCGGCCAAGTTCGGGCAGATTTTCGATGCCCGCGGTCAGCGTGATGAAATGATTGCCGGCGAGTTGGCCCATCTTGCTGGCGAAGTGGACGGCGCCGTAGGCCAACAGGATTTCCGTCTCGCTGATGCCGCCGGGATACAGGATGACCTGACCCGGCGCCGGATAGCTGGTGTGGTTTTCATAGCCGACGCCGAAATCGAGATCGCCCAACGGCATCCACACCGCCTCGCCGCTCCAACGCACATGCACGGCCTTGCCGGCGAACGGTAGTCGGTGGCGGAACGCGGCGCAGGTCTTGGGCGCCTTCGCTTCCTCGAAACGCGCGGCGAAAACGAATGGCCCGGCCGAAATGCGTAACCCGCTCATCGTCTGTCTCCGTATTGGCTGCTGACCCATCCTATGCCATGGCCGCCGGCCGGCGTCAGCGGAAATAAGGCCCGCGCCGCCGTTGGTGAGGCGAGGCGGGTGATGCCCAGTCGCCTTTTCATGCTATGGTTTCGTCAACAAAAGAAGCGCCGAAATGGGAGGCTCGCCCCATGCCCTTTCACATCCGGCCGATTCAGCCGCGCTTCGCCGGCGAGGTTTTCGACCTCGACCTGCGCCAGCCGCTGACCAACGACAACGTAGCGGCCATCCATGTCCGCATGGACACCTATGCGGTGATCGCCTTCCACGGCCAGCATGTGCTGACCAACGACGATCAGGTGGCGTTCACTCGCCGGCTCGGCCCACTGCACATGAACATCGGGACCAACACCCTGAAGCCGGAGGAACGGCGGCTCGACTACAACTTCGCCGATGTCGGCAACCTCGACGTGACCAACCGGATCTGGGCGCCCGACAACCGCCGCCGCCTGTACGAATTCGCCAACCGCCTGTGGCATTCGGACGGCTCGTTCCGCGCCATCCCGACCCAGTATTCGCTGCTGTTCGGCCACACCGTTCCGCCCGCAGGCGGCAATACGGAATTCGCCGACATGCGCGCCGCCTACGATGCACTCGACGACAGGATGAAGGCGGAGATCGATGGCCTGATCTGCGAACACTCGGTCATGTATTCGCGCCAGAAGATGGGCTTCAGCGAGTGGACGGACGAAGAGAAGGAAAACTTCCGTCCGGTGCGCCAGCCCCTGGTGCGAGTCCATCCGTCGACTGGCCGCAAGAGCCTGTTCCTATCGTCCCACATCGGCGACATCGTCGGTTGGTACCGGCCCGAGGCCCTGGCCCTGCTGCACGAGCTGACCGAGCACGCCACCCAGCGGCAGTTCGTCCATGTGCACACCTGGACCCAGGGCGACCTGATGCTGTGGGACAATCGCTCGACCATGCATCGCGGGACGCGCTACGAGGACCAGAAGTACGTGCGCGACATGCGCCGCACGACCACCATGTGCGACGCGCCGACGCTAGCATCGCAGGCAGCATGACGGGTGACGGGTTCGGCGGCACCGTGGCGGCCTATCCCATGGCGGCCGGCGGACGAAGCGCGCTATAATAGGGCATTGGCCAACGATAAGAAGCGGGAGGACTGAGCCGTGAGCATCGACATTCGTCCCATCCAGCCCCAGGTAAGCCCCACTTTCGCCGGCGAGGTCTTCGATGTCGACCTACGCCAGCCGCTGACGCCGACAGACATCGCGGCGATCCATGCCGGCATGGACAAACACGCGGTGCTGGTCTTCCACGGCCAGCAGATGACCGACGATGAGCACCTAGCCTTCACCAAGCTGCTGGGTCCGGTCCAGGACAACGCCGCGGCCAATGTGATCAAGGCGGAAGAGCGCCGCCTGCCGCTCGATTTCTCCGACGTCTCCAACTTGGACAAGAACGAAAAGCTTCTTGCCCGTGACGACCGACGGCGCATGTTCAGCCTGGGCAATCGGCTGTGGCATTCCGATGCGTCCTTCCGCGCCATTCCCGCCAAATACTCCCTGCTCTACGGCCATGTCGTGCCGCCTGCGGGCGGCGACACGGAATTCGCCGATATGCGCCAGGCCTACGACACGCTCGATGCCGCAACCAAAGCGGAGATCGAGGATTTGGTGTGCCAACACTCCAACCTCTATTCCCGTGCCCTCATCGGCTTCACCGAATTCACCGAAGAAGATCTGCGGATGTTCAAGCCGGTGCTGCAACGCTTGGCGCGCTACCATCCGGTCATGGACCGCAAGACGCTCTACATGTCAGCGCATATCGGCGGCATCGTCGGCTGGCCCCGACCGGAAGCCATGGCCTTCATCCGCGATCTGATGGAGCACGCCACCCAGCGTCCGTTCGTCTATGCCCACAAGTGGCAGCAAGGCGATCTGGTCATCTGGGACAACCGCCAGACCATGCATCGGGTGCGCCGGTTCGACGATCAAAAGCATGTACGCGACATGCGCCGTACCACTATTATGTGCGAAGGTCCGACCGTCGCGCAGCAGGCGGCCTGACCTTCGTCTTTACGATAATCGCGAGGCATCGAGCATGGCGGATAGCACGAACCCACGACGCTCCTGGATGATCGTTCCGGCGCACGATCCTGACGCCATCGCCCGGTCGCGCGACGCCGGTCCCGACGTGGTGGTGCTCGACCTCGAATATTCGGTGCCGCCGAAAAGCAAGGAAGCGGCGCGCGCCGGCCTGGCCGAGGCGATAAAGACGCTGGCCCTGGCCCAGGTCGCGGTGTTTGTGCGCGTCGACCGCGACACCCGCTGGGCCGATGTCCGGGCGGCCATGCATCGCGGCCTCAAGGGCATCGTCTTTCCTGGCCCCGATGCCGCCGTCGAGGTCGCCGATCTCGGCGATCTCATCGTCGCCATGGAGAAGGAACGCGGCCTCGACCCCGGCAGCGTCGAACTGGTGTTGATGCTGGAATCGGCCAAGGGCTTCTGGAACGCCGCCAGCATCGCCCAAGGCAGCCCGCGCGTCACCGCCCTGGGCGTCGGGCGCGTCGATCTGACCATGATGCTGGGTCCGGTGCCGCAAGACGAATTCCGCCTCTACCGCTTCCTGATGACGCGCACGCTGATCGCCGCCCGCATGCTCGGCCAACAGCCCTTGGGCGCCTTGTGGCGGCCCGGTTCGCGCGGCGGCGTTGCCGACAAGGCTAGCACGGCCAGGGCCTCGCGCGAGGCGCGCCTCATGGGTTTCACCGGCTGCGTCTGCGCGACGGTGGAACAGGTCGCCACCGTGAACGAAGGATTTGCCCCGGCATGAGCCCGCAAACGACACCGTCCAGCGAAAAGCTGGTACCGAAATACATCCGCCGCTCGGTGCTGACCCTGTCCATCGACGATCCGCAGTTGGGCAAGAAGGCCTTCGCCTCCTGGGCCGATGCCATCATCCTCGATACCGTCAAGGTGGCGGGGCGCGATTGGCAGGCCGATCTGAAATCCCGCCTGCCGGCGGCGATCCATGCGGCGGCGCAGGGCGGCGCCGAGGTGTTCGTGCGCATCGAGCGCGACGGGGCCCTGGCCGAACTCGATGCCACAGTCTTTTCCGGCCTGTCCGGCGTGGTGCTGCGCGGCGTCACCGGCCCCGAGGACGTGACGGCGGCGGCCAAGCGCCTGGACGCACTCGAGTTGGCCCGAGGCATTGCCCCCGGATCGTTGGAAATCGATGTCGAGGTGAATACCGCTGGCGGCGTCTGGCATGCCTTGAACATCGCCCGCGCCTCGCCGCGCTTCGGCGTCTTTCTGATCGACGAACCGGCGCTCTGCCGCGCGCTCGGCATGCAGACCAGTCCGACCCTGGATTTCGATCCCTTGGAATACGTCAAGTCGCAGTTGATCTCAGTCGCCACCTCGGTCGGCGGACAGGCCTTGGGCATGAGCTATCCCCTCGGGCTGACCCAGGACGATGTCCGGCCGGGTGCCAACGACGACGCGCTGAAAAAAGCGGTGCGCCGGGCCCGCGACACGGGCTTCAAGGGCGCCGTCTGCGCGCATGCCTCGTGGGTCGCCTGCTGCAACGAAGGCTTCCGCCCAACCGCCGACGAGGCCGCCTATTACGTCAAGGTGATCGAGGTCTTCGCCGAGGGCATCAAGCGCGGCATGGCCTCGGTGCCCTTGGACGGCAAGATGATCGACGTGCCCGTCGATGTGCGTGCCAAGCTCTATCTCCAATGGGCAAACCGGGCCAAGGCACGCGACGAGGCAAAAGCCCGGGCGCATGAAAAGCCCGGCGCATGAATAATCTGATGGCCATCACGGGACGTGACCGATGAACAACCGAGTTTCTCGCTGCGCGATGTTCGTGACTCCCACCAACCCGCGTTTCATCGATAAGGTGTGGACGCGGGGCGGCGACGTTTACATCCTCGATATCGAGGATTCCATCGCACCTGAGGAAAAGCAGCGCTGCCGCACGCTCATCCGCGAATCCATCGCCAAGGCGAGCCAGGGCGGCGCGTCGATTTACGTCCGCATCAACAAGCCCTTTGTCGATGCCGACCTGCCCTACGCAGTCTGGCCCGGTGTCGACCGCATCATGCTGCCGAAGACGGAATCGGCGGCCGACCTGCGCCACGCCCACGAGATCATCCTGCGCCTGGAAAAGGAACGCGGTATTCCGCCGGGCAGCATCGAGCTGTCGCCAATGATTGAATCGGCGCTGGGCGCCATGAACATCCACGAGCTGCTGACCGCGACGCCGCGCAAGATCTATTCCCAGGGCGGCGCCGGCGGCTACGACATGTCGGTCGATCTCGGCATCGAAATGTTCGCCGATTTCGACCAGTACACCTTCCCCGTCGCCTATGTGGCATTGGCGGCGATGTCGCTGGACATCGAGGCGACCGGTGGGGTGTTCATCCCCAACACCTCGGGCCGCGTCGATCAGGCCGATCAGGCGGCCAAGCAGGCAGCGGCCTTCCACGCCGCCCACATCCATCACGCCGGCGCCCTGCATCCGGCCTTCATCCAACCGCTGATCTCGGGCCTGACGCCATCGGCCGGCGAAGTCGCCTGGGCTCATAAGGTCGTCGCCACCTTCAACGAACTGACCGATGCCGGCGAATCGGTCGGCCGGCTGGATGGCAAGGTCATCGACAAATACGAATTCGCCCTGGCCCGGCGGACGCTCGACTGGTCCGCCGCCTGCGCCGCCAAGGATGCCTATAAGGCACGCGCCCTAAGTCGTGCCCAGGCGAGTTAAGTCGCGCGGCCGAAACGAGTCCGGATCGGCCATCTTCCAGGCGTTGCTGAAGCGCGGATCGTCTGTGCCCGTCAGCAAGGCGCCGGCGGCCAGCGCCGGGTAAAGCTCGGCGAAGGTCGCGACCTCGCTCGGCGATATGCGCCGCGAAATGTGCGACGGCTTGAAATCTCTCGGGTCCTCGAGGCCGACGGCGGCCGTTAACTCGGCCAGCGATAGCAAGGTCGCGCGGTGGTAGTTGGCGACGCGTTCAGATTTGTCGGCGACCACAAGGGCGCGCTGGCGCGCCGGATCCTGCGTGGCGACACCGGTCGGGCAGCGGTCGGTATGGCAGGATTGCGACTGTATGCAGCCGATCGAAAACATGAAGCCACGCGCCGAATTGCACCAATCCGCCCCCAGCGCCCTGGCGCGCGCGATATCGAAGGCCGTGACGATCTTGCCGCTGACGCCGATGCGGATTCGCTCGCGCGCATTGATGCCGACCAGCGCATTGTGCACAAAGGAAAGTCCCTCGCGCATCGGCTTGCCGAAATGGTCGACGAACTCCATGGGCGCCGCGCCGGTGCCGCCCTCGTTGCCGTCCACGACGATGAAGTCCGGATAGATACCGCTCGCCTGCATGGCCTTGCAGACAGCAAGGAATTCCCACTCGTGACCGACGCAGAGCTTGAAACCGGTCGGCTTGCCGCCGGACAACCGGCGCAATTCGGCGATGAAGTGGATCAATTCTCTGGGCGTCGAGAAGGCTTGGTGATGCGCCGGCGAAGTACAGTCTTCGCCCATCGGGATGCTGCGTGCCGCGGCGATCTCCTCGCTCACCTTGGCCGCCGGCAGAACGCCGCCATGGCCGGGCTTGGCACCCTGGCTCAGCTTAACTTCGATCATTTTGATTTGTTCTTCCGCCGCTGTCGCAGCGAAGCGTTCGGCTGAAAACGTGCCATCGGGATTGCGCGCGCCGAAATAGCCCGAGCCGATCTCCCAGATGATGTCGCCGCCTTGGCGGTGATGAATGCTGAAGCCGCCCTCGCCGGTGTCGTGGGCAAAGCCGTCCATGCGGGCACCGCGATTAAGCGCGCTGATCGCATTGGCGCTGAGCGCGCCGAAACTCATCGCCGAGATGTTGAAGATCGAGGCCGAGTAAGGGCGAGCACAATCCGGTCCACCGATGTTGACGCGGAAATCGGCGGCCTTCACCGGCTTCGGCGCCATCGAGTGGCTCACCCATTCGTAGCCCTCCGCATAGACGTCATAGACGGTGCCGAACGGCCGCTTGTCGAGCGCCGATTTGGCGCGCTGGTAGACGATGGCCCGCCGGTCGCGGCTGAACGGCATCGAATGTTTCTCGTCTTCGAAAAAGTATTGCCGGATAGCCGGCCGCACCTCCTCGAGAAGGAACCGCAAGTGCCCTACGATCGGGAAGTTGCGCAGGATCGCATGTTGGGTTTGCACGAGGTCGCGGATACCCAGAATCGCTAATCCCCCAGCAATGGCGAGGCCGCCCATGAACCAGATTGAAACCGGCAACAGCGCCAACCCCAGGGCACAGCAGAGCGCCACCGTGACGCTAAGCGTGAGTGTGATGAACCGCGAGGAGAACGGAAGTAGCAGCGTCATGCGGATATCTCCTGACGTACCGCCCAGGAATTCGCGGCGCGTCGCGGCAAGCTTGGTTAATGAACAAGAATTCGACGTTTAGCCGACGATGCGGCAATGGCGCACGGTGACTTTAGCCCACGATGGTTACCGAGATATTCAACCCGTTCGGTCGATAGCGGCGAAAAAAAATGCCGCCTTATGTGAATTTTTCTTGAACGCTGTCCGGGGAAGCGTTATGGGATTGTTGCCCTAATTCGCACGTGCCCGTGGACGCTGGCAAAGATCCCCCGACTTGGGATTTGGCGTCTTAAAGCAACGACGGTGCGGGCTTTTTTGGTCTCACTCCGGTAGTCCAAATACCGGTGACACTGAAGAGGCACACCCTCATTGCCCCATGTGCGGAGCGGGTCTCCCGTTCCAAGCTGAAGGCAGAAACTTCGGGTTTCCGCATGTTGCGGCGAACCCGGTAGCGCTGGTATCGGCACTGTGCGGAAAAGGCGTCTCCAACGCGCCCTTCCTCCCAACCGGCACCGGCATTATCGCTTTCTGTGCGGGAGACATACGCAAATGACCAGCCGACGAATTCTCGATTTCCTGGCCACCGAACGACCGGACGGCCCCTGCCTCGTCGTCGACCTCGATGTCGTACGGCGCAATTTCCGGCGGCTCGCTAAGGCCTTTCCCGCCACCGGCATCTATTACGCGGTAAAGGCCAACCCGGCCCCGGCCATCCTGAAGCTGCTGGCGTCGCTGAAGTCCAGCTTCGATACGGCTTCGGTGGCCGAGATCGAAATGGCGCTGGCCGCCGGCGCCACCCCGGATCGGATTTCCTACGGCAATACCATCAAGAAAGAACGCGATATCGCCCGCGCCCATGCCCTGGGTATCCGCTTGTTCGCCGTCGATAGCATCGAAGAGGTGGAAAAGGTCGCCCGCCAGGCTCCCGGCGCCCGCGTCTTCTGCCGGGTGCTGACCGATGGCAAAGGCGCCGAATGGCCGCTGTCGCGCAAGTTCGGCTGCCATACGGACATGGCGGTCGATGTCCTCGAGCATGCCCATCGCCTCGGCCTCGATGCCTGCGGCCTGTCCTTTCACGTCGGTTCGCAGCAGTGCAACCTGTCGGCTTGGGACAAGGCGGTCGGCGATGCCAAGAAGGTATTCCTGGCGCTCGGCGAAAAGAACATCAACCTCAGCATGCTCAACCTGGGTGGCGGCTTCCCGACCCGCTATCTGAAGGACGTGCCCTCGACGCTTGCCTATGCCCAGGCGATCCAAAGCGCCATGAAGCGGCATTTCGGCAACCAATTGCCGGCCACTATCATCGAACCAGGCCGCGGCATGGTCGGCGATGCCGGCGTGATCAAGACCGAAGTCGTGCTGATCTCGCGCAAGTCCGACGGCGACGACACCCGTTGGGTCTATCTCGACATCGGCAAGTTCGGCGGTCTGGCCGAAACCATGGACGAGGCCATCCGCTATCCGATTCGCACACCGCGCGACGGTTCTGCGGTGGCGCCCTGCATTATCGCCGGCCCGACCTGCGACTCGGCCGACGTGCTCTACGAAAAGGCGCCCTACCCGCTGCCCTTGTCGCTGGCCATTGGCGACGAATTATTGATCGAGGCGACGGGCGCTTATACCTCGACCTATGCCTCCGTCGCCTTCAACGGCTTTGCCCCTCTGCCGACCTATATCGTCGGAGGTGGGAGCGATGCTGCGCTGGCTGCCTGAGGCGCCGGGCCACGTCCCGGCGCGCGAGACACTCCTCGATTGCAGTTTCGGTTCCTCTCGCCATCGCAAGACCTGCGAGAAGCTGCGGCGTGGGCAGTGGCCTGCGGCGGGGCTCGCCTTCGCCTTGCTCGATGACCGCAAGCTGATCGGCACGCTGCGCTTCTGGCACATCGCCGCCGGCTCGGCCGGTCCGGCTCTGCTGCTGGGCCCGGTCGCCGTCGCGCCGGAGCGCTGCGGCGAAGGGCTGGGCACGCTGATGATGGAGCGTGGGTTGGCTGCGGCCAGGATATGCGGGGCCATGCCGCGGTGCTGTTGGTAGGCGATGCGCCCTACTACGAACGTTTCGGTTTCCGCCAGGACCTGACGCAACACTTGGTCATGCCAGGCCCGGTCGAACGCAAACGCTTTCTCGGCCTGGAACTGCTGCCGGGTGCCCTGGCCGGGGCCCACGGCGCGGTTTGCGCCAGTATCCACAATGTCGCCGTTCGCGCCGATGCTCGATCTACTGCCGCGGTGGGGGTTACGTCCCTCCCCGCATCGCCCCTACCCCCGATAACGGAGACGCCTTCGCTTCTGCCCCTTGCCGCCGCGCGATAGCACTGGGTACTTGATAAACGACGGGAGACCCAGACATGCCGACCTGGCCCATCCACGCCATTTTCAACGGTCCCATTGTCCTGATCGGCTTCGGCTCGATCGGACGCGGCATGTTACCGCTGATGTTGCGCCATATCGCCAGCGATCCGGGGCGCATCGTCGTGATCGATCCACGCGACGACGATAGGCACCTGGTCGAGGCAGTTGGCGCCCGTTTCCTCAAGGCGGCCGTCACCGACAAGAACCACCGCGAATTGCTGCTGCCGTTGTTGGGCACCCAGGGCGAGCGGGCTTTCATGGTCAATCTGTCAGTCGGCGTTTCCTCCACCGCGATGATGGACCTCTGCAAGGAGGCCGGGGCGCTCTATATCGATACGGTGGTCGAACCGTGGACCGGCTATTACACCAATCCCGCGCTCAGCATGGCCCAGCGTTCCAACTATGCCCTGCGCGAAGCCGTTCTGGAGCTGCGCCGGCGCCGCCCGGGCGGGCCGACGGCGATCAGCTGCTG
>CAMCUA010000060.1 GCA_945878455.1 Asaia bogorensis
AGCACTCGGGAGTCGTCGGCGGTTAGAAAACCCGCGACCTCCACCAAGTGTAAGACGGAATGACCGAGCTGGGGGTTCGCCCATCGGGCGCAAAAGGTCGCCTCAAGGTTGGCGGCTTCCAAGGCTGGGGTCAAACGAGCCAGGGATGCGGGCGCGACCAGGTCCATGGCCAATACGGTGCGGTCATCGTCGGTGCGGTCGGGGGTCAGCCGGCTGATGACCAGGGCTTCGCGTTCTGCCGCCCGCGAATTGACCGGAGCGGCGAAGGGTAGCCGCGCCACGATGCGCGGTGCCGTGGCGCTTTCGCTGACCAGATAAGGCCACCACGGGTCGTCGTCGTCCTGACGCGGCACGGGCAGGACACCGACGCTGGCCTCGCCGCTGACGATGGATTCCATGACCCGGCGGACCGAT
Source organism: Asaia bogorensis (assembly GCA_945878455.1). Taxonomy (GTDB): domain Bacteria; phylum Pseudomonadota; class Alphaproteobacteria; order Rhodospirillales; family CAMCUA01; genus CAMCUA01. The sequence goes on from CAMCUA010000060.1 coordinate 415, forward strand.
GGATAGACGTGCATGGGCGTATAGCTGCCGTACTGATCGCGGGCGAGTTCGACCAAGGAGTGTTGCTGCTCACCGCCGAGAACGGCCATGGAAAAGGGGCCTTGCAGGCTCGTCAGTCCGGCAAAAATCTCGCGCCAGATGCTGACCATTGACGACTTGGGAAACGGCCCGCGATGGCGCGCCACCAGCCGCCGCAAAATCATTGCTTCGCGGCCGGGGCGAAGGTTGATGGCGCTGCCGGTTTTGGCCTTGCCGATACGCTCGCCGATAGCGGCGCGGGCCATCAACAGATCGTGGATCTGATCGTCGATCCGGTCGATATCGCGGCGCAGATCTTCAAGGGAGAATTCGGCGGTCATCGGCGCGTTCCAAGTAGCTTAGCTATCGTTATTCCTTCGCCGAAGTCGCCGGCAGCTTCGCAGCGGCCGGCGCTAAAGCTGCCGACGTGGCCGGCTGGGACCGTGCAGGAATGTCGGCGAAGGGAGCATAGTGATACTGGCATGTCCCGCCAAAAGCAAAGCCCAAATCCGTGTTTCCCCTTGCCTGTGCGCCGGTCGTCGCCGATGCCGGCGCACGCCGCGAAAGGCTAAGTAAAGCGTTGACATGGGGGATCATGCTTCATAGCTATGTGACCCCACTAGTCGTCGGATTGTTGCCGCCCATGGCCCCTTTGAAGAGCCGGAGCCTCGCCGAATGGGATGCCCGTAGTCTGCCGGGGCATCAAGTTGTGCTTGGGCGCGCGGTGCCGCTGACCCTCGATTGCGGCACGGAATTGCGCGACTTTACCGTTGCCTATCAAACATATGGCACGCTCAATGCGCAGCGCTCCAATGCCATCTTGATCTGTCACGCGCTGACCGGCGATCAGTTCGTCGCGGAAGCGCATCCGGTGACCGGCAAGCCGGGTTGGTGGTCGACCCTGGTCGGATCCGGCCGCATCGTCGATACGGACCGCTTTTTCGTCATATGTTCGAATATCCTCGGTGGCTGCATGGGAACGGCCGGTCCCACCGATGTCAATCCGCAGACTGGCAAGCCCTGGGCGCTGGATTTTCCCGTCATCACCATCCGCGACATGGTGCGTGCCCAGGCCATGCTGATCGATGACCTTGGCATCGACCGGCTGTTTGCCGTGATCGGCGGCTCGCTGGGCGGCATGCAGGTTCTCGAATGGGCGTCGAGCTATCCCGAGCGTATGTATGCCGCCGTGCCGATCGCCACTGCTGCCCATCACACGGCCCAGAATATCGCCTTCCACGAGTTGGGCCGTCAGGCGATCATGGCCGATCCAGACTGGCGGAACGGCAACTATCAGGTCGAAGGCGTGCGGCCCGAACGCGGCCTGGCCGTTGCCCGCATGGCCGGTCACATCACCTATTTGTCCGAGGCGGCGCTGACCCGCAAGTTCGGTCGCCGGCTCCAGAACCGCGACGAGCTCACCTATGGTTTCGACGCCGATTTCCAGGTTGAAAGCTATCTGCGCCACCAGGGCAGCACCTTCGTCGACCGCTTCGACGCCAATTCCTATCTCTACATCACGCGGGCGATGGATTATTTCGATTTGGCGGCGCGCCACGATGGGGTCTTGGCCGAGGCCTTCCGCGGCTCGCCCATTCGCTTCTGTGTGATTTCCTTCACCAGCGACTGGCTCTATCCGACAGCCGAATGCCGCACTGTCGTGCATGCCCTCAACGCCGCCGCAGCCAACGTCAGCTTTGTCGAGATCACCTCCGATCAGGGTCACGACTCCTTCCTGCTCGACGAGCCGGAATTCTTTCGCGTCATGGCCGGCTTCTTCGAGGGCGCCGCTGAACGCTGTGGATTGGGTCGTCCGGCGGAACGCTAAGCATGGACAGCAGCACGCCACATTCAGGCGCGCGCGAAGCGCGCAACGGCATCCGCATCGATCTCAAGCTGGTCGCCGACATGATCGAGCCAGGCTCGCGGGTGTTGGACGTCGGCTGCGGCGATGGCGAACTGATCGATTATCTCAATCGGGTCAAGCAGGCCGACGGTCGCGGCATCGAGTTGGGTATGGAAGGCGTGAATGCCTGTGTCGCGGCAGGATTGCCGGTTATCCAGGGCGACGCCGATACCGACCTTTCCGACTATCCCGATAACGCCTTCGATTACGTTATTCTCAGTCAAACGCTGCAGGCGACGCGGGCGCCGCGCGATGTCTTGGCCAATTTGGTGCGCATCGGCCGGCACGCTATCGTGTCGATCCCCAATTTTGCGCACTGGCGCGTGCGCTGGCAGATCGCCGTGCATGGCCGCATGCCGGTCAACGAGACTCTGCCCTACCAATGGTACGACACGCCCAATATTCATTTTTGCAGCATCCGCGATTTCGTCCGCCTGTGCGATGACATGGGGATCGTTGTCGAACGCGCCATTGCCCTGGATCACCGGGGACGGACCCGGCGATTCGGGCGGTCGTTCTTCGCCGCTAACATGTTCGGCGAACACGCCGTGTTTCTGCTCAGGCGTCGTTCGAGCGCTTGAACATCCGGCGGATTCTATAAGGGTTCGGACCTTGCATGATCCGCTCGGTGGCTCGCGCTCGGGCCCGATACCGTCGGACGTACCGTCACCCACGCCCGTCGTTGGCGGACCATAGCCTGCGGGCTGGCGGCATAAATCTGCTTGGCGGCTTCCATCAGGATGACGCCGGCAAAGGTGGAGAACCAGCGTTGACCGATATTCTCGAAGGCGCCGGCGGACGACAGCAGGAAGCGATTGGTTAGGGGCGGCACGAACAACGCCGTGCGCGACAGCAGCGGCGTAAACAACGTTTCGCGCAGCAGGCGCGATAGCTGGCCCGGCGAATAGGGCAGGCCATGACCGAAGGGCGTGCGTTCGAACCGGGCCCACAGGCCCCGTCGGTTGGGCACCACGACCATCAATCGGCCACCGCCGGCCAACACGCGCCAGGCTTCACGCAATAGCGGCCTGACCTGTTCCGTGCACTCCAGGGTGTGGACCAACAGCAGGCGGTCGACGGAAAGATCAGGGAAGGGCAGGTCCGCCTCTTCCGTCAGGGTGGTCAACCCGCCGCCCTCGGCTGGCCAATGCAGGACGCCCTGCGCCGCGGGCATGATGGCGACGATCCGTTCGGCCTCGCCACGGAATACGCCCAGATAGGGCGTGGCATAGCCCAACCCCATGACGGTCTGGCCCTTGACGTCGGGCCAGACCTCGCGGATCCGGCGGCGGATCATGATCCGCGCCACCCGGCCCTGGTCCGAAGCGTAAAAGTCGCGAAGGTCGACTGCATCCATCCACATCGTCGGGATAGTCTACACGCCCGGCATGCCCTTTTCCCAGGCATGGCTGCCGGGCGGGGCGCCGGTGGCGGGAAGGGGGGCGGACAAGCGCGTCCGCTGTCGCTATGCTCCGCCCCGTCGCAGACGTTGGCTTAAGGAGAAGTTAAGGATGAAGTACCGCAAATTGGGCACCAGCGGCCTCAAGGTCTCGCCGCTCTGTCTTGGCGCCATGATGTTCGGTGGCCGCACCAACGAAGCGGATTCGCGCCAGATCGTCGACCATGCGCGCGATCAGGGTGTCAACTTCATCGATACGGCGGATGGCTATAACGATGGCGAATCCGAACGCATCGTCGGCAATGCGATTCGCAGTCATCGCGATTGGTGGGTGCTGGCCACCAAATTGGCCAATCCGACCGGCAAGGGACCGAACGGCGTCGGCCTGTCGCGCCGTTGGGTGATGGCGGCCTGCGACAATAGCTTGAAGCGCCTCGGCGTCGATCACATCGACCTCTACTACCTGCATAAGGAAGACCACAGCACGCCGCTGGACGAGACCGTGCGCGCCATGGGCGATCTGATGACGCAGGGCAAAGTCCGCTATTTCGGGGTCAGCAACTATCGCTCGTGGCGGGTTGCTGAAATCTGCCGGCTCTGCGACCAGATGAATGTGGCCCGTCCTGTGGTCAGCCAGCCCGCCTACAACATCCTGAACCGTCAGGTCGAAACCGAACACCTGCCGGCCTGCGGATACTACGGCCTCGGCGTTTTTCCGTTCAGTCCCTTGGCGCGTGGCGTGCTCACCGCCAAGTACGATCCGAAAGCCAAACCGGACGCGGAATCGCGGGCCGGCAAGGCCGATAAGCGCATGATGGAAACTGAATGGCGGCCCGAGTCCCTCATCCTGGCCCGCGACATTCAGGACTACGCCAAATCGCGCGCCATGACGGCCGTGCAATTTGCCCTGGCCTGGGTATTGCGCAACCGCTTGATCACCGGTGTGATCGCCGGGCCGCGCACCATGGAGCAGTGGCAAAGCTACCTGCCGGCGGTCGATACGATCTTGACCAAGGAAGACGAAGCCTTCGTCGATGCCCGCGTCGTTGCCGGTCATGCTTCGACACCGGGCTACAACGATCCGGCATTCCCGGTGGAAGGGCGGCCGACCGCCTAGATGGGGAGCCCATGACGCCCGATGAACTCCTGGCCCGCGTGCTCTATCGCGACGGACTGATGCTGATCGTCGATAAGCCGGCCGGCCTGCCGGTCCACGCCGGTCCCAAGGGTGGGCAGAACCTGGAGGACTTGTTCGGGCATCTCTGCTTCGGGCTGCCGCGTCCGCCGGCCTTGGCGCATCGCCTGGATCGCGACACCAGCGGCTGCCTGGTGCTCGGCCGCCATGCCAAGGCGCTGCGCCGTCTCGGCAAGCTGTTCTCGCAAGGTAAAATCAGGAAGACCTATTGGGCCGTGGTCGAGGGTCAGCCGCCGGAAAGTCGGGGCACGATCATCGCCCCGTTGCGCAAGCGCAATGCCCAACGCGGTTGGTGGATGGAGGTTCATGCCGAGGGCCAGGCCGCCGTCACGGACTATCGCGTGCTGGCCACGGCAGGCGGACGGTCTTGGTTGGAGCTGCATCCCCGTACCGGTCGCACACACCAGATTCGCGTGCACTGCGTAACCCTGGGCTGTCCGGTCGTGGGCGACCCGGTTTACGGCCGCGATCCCGGAGCGCATCAGGCCGAGCCGCTGCATTTGCAAGCGCGCGCCATCGACGTGCCGTTGTATCCCACCCGCGAGCCGGTGGGCGCCGTGGCGCCGCCACCGCCGCACATGCGCGCGGCTTTGGCGGCCTTGGGTTGGTCCGGGGATGGGCATGCCGGCAGTCCGGCGGCGGTCGCCTGAAACGAATTAAGGCGCGGGGCTTAGGGTGCCGGTTTGGCCGGCGGCTCGGCGAACGTCACCTCGACGCGACGCGCCAGCGGCGATGGATCGACGAAGCGAGCCCGAAATCCGACATCCTTGCCAGGCATGAGTTCCGATTCGAGGGGCGGCATGACCATGTCCTGCAGCGCGTTCGCACCTGAATCGTATAGCACGACCCGGATATAGGGGATGGGGCGCAGCTGCTTGTCGGTATTGACGATCGAGCCACGCACGACCAGCACATCGATATTGTTTTCGGTTTCCCGCTCGAAATCGATATTGCGAATTTCAAGTCCCACTCCCAACCGTTCGCCGGCCAAGCCGATCAGGTCGTATACCGCGCGCGTCGCCGGTACGATTTTCATGACGCCGTCGCGGGCGAAATAAAGTCCGCTGAGGAGGCCGGCGATGACCAACAGAGCCGCAAGCACGACCAACAGCACGGAAACAGGGCGCTCCTCGTCCTCTAGTACGGAACTGGGATCGGTGAATACTTGGGGGATCGGATCGGGATCCGGATAGTTTTCCGGTTCCGGCTCGTCCTCGTCCTCTTCCTTGTCCTCTTCTTCGTCGACGAGGGATTCGACCGGCTCGGGCTCGGCAAACATCGCGTTGAGTTCGTCATCGCTCAACGGCGTGCTCGGCGGTGGCACCGCCTTTGGCGGTTCCTCGACTTGCTCTTCTTCGTCTTCGTAGGTGGGCGGTGGCGGCGGTTCCACCGTGGGCTGCATTGCCGGCGGTTTTGGCGGACGAGGCGGTGGGGGGGGCGGCGGTGGGGGTGGCAGCGGCGGTTCGGTCTCGAACGGCTGGGCTGCCAGGGTGGCGGCTGGCCGCGATCTCGCCAGCCGATCTTCCAGGGAACCGGTCGATTCAGGGTGCGCGTGCCATTGTTCGCCGCAGGCAGAACACCGCACCAAGCGCCCCACGGTGCCCATGTGAACGGTATCGATCGTGTACCGGGTCGAGCACGCCGGGCAGGTAATGATCATCGCGGGCCGAATATGCTAAGGTGCGGGTGTTTATAGGCTTTCGCCGGAAGCAAGGCAAGGAACCGCGATAGGGGCCCCCCTACCGCCCGTAGCCCATCCCTTTCTTCCCAACCCTATCCGCAGTGGAACCCCACCGACGTGCCAACGATTGCCCAATCCGCCACCCCACCGTCGTCCGGGGTTCGCAACGCCCGGCCCGAGGCGGTGGTGCGATTCGAGAATGTCGGTTTGCGCTATGGTCTGGGGCCCGAGGTCTTGCAGGACGTAACGTTTACCCTGCCGGCAGGCTCCTTTCATTTCCTGGTCGGGCCGAGCGGCGCCGGCAAGTCGTCGCTGCTCAAGCTGATGTACCTGGCGCTGGCTCCCACCCGAGGACTGATCAACCTGTTCGGACGCGATATCGCCACGACCCCGCGGCGCGCCCTGCCGGCCCTGCGCCGACGTATTGGTGTGGTGTTCCAGGAATTTCGCCTGCTCTCCCATTTGACGACCTTCGACAATGTCGCCTTGCCGCTGAGGGTTGCCGGCAGCCGCGAGGAAGAGGTGCGCCGCCACGTAACCGAACTCTTGGGCTGGGTCGGGCTCAAGGAACACATGCAGGCCCGGCCGCCGACGTTGTCGGGCGGACAGCAGCAACGGGTTGCCATCGCCCGCGCGGTGATCGCCCGGCCGCGGCTGTTGCTGGCCGATGAACCGACGGGAAATATCGACGATCACATGGCCATGCGCCTGATGCATCTGTTCGTTGAACTCAACAAGCTGGGCACGACAGTGGTTGTGGCAACCCACAATGAAGCCATGGTTGAACGCATGGGCTTCCCCGTCTTGCGCCTCGACGCCGATCCCGAGGAGCCGGGCCGGAAGGGTCCGGGCCCGCCCCGGCGGCCCCGCCTGGCGACGCCGGAAGACGAAGCGGCGCTGATTGCCGATGCCTTCCAAGCGCCGGCCCGCAGCCGTCCGGGACAATCCTAATGTTCCGCCGTCGCTCCGATCTGTCGATCCAGCGCGATTCCTTGAGCAGCTTCCTGCCGTGGCTGATCGCCTTCATGGTCTTTCTATCGATTGTGGCTTTGGCCGGGGCCCTGTTGATGCATCAGGTGGCCAGCCGGTGGGACAGTGGCCTTGGCGTCACGTTGACGGTGCAGGTCCCCGCCGGTGCCGATGCTGCCGAGGATGATCGCCGTCAGGCACGGGCGCTCGCGGTGCTGCGCGATACGCCGGGTGTGCGCGCCGCCCGGCCGGTGGATGCCGAGCAAGTGGCCCAGTTGTTGGCGCCATGGCTGGGATCGGGTAGCGACAGCCGCGACCTGCCGCTGCCGCGCCTGATCGACGTGACGTTGAACAAGGGTGTGACGATCGACGTCACGCGCCTGCAGCAAAGCCTGGCGAGCGTGCTGCCGGGGGTCGGCGTCGACGATCATCGCCTGTGGTTGGACCGGGTGGTGCGTTTGATGCGGGCCGCCGAAGGATTGGCCTTCGGCGTTGTCGTCCTGATCGCCCTGGCCTGTATCGGGACGGTGACTTTTACGACGCGCACGGGTCTGGCCGTGCATGTCGATGCGATTGAAGTCATGCACCTGATCGGCGCGCAGGACGCGTATGTCGCCCGCCAGTTCTCCCAACGCGCCTTGGGACTCGGCCTGCGCGGCGGGTTGATCGGCGCCGCTATTGCCGCACCCATTTTGTATGGCGCGGGGGTGCTGGCGGCACGCCTGCCGGACGGCTTGTTGCCCGAGGCGCACCTGGAGCCGCAGCATTGGGCGATCCTGGCGATACCGCCGGTGGCAGCAGCCTTGATCGCGATGATCACGGCCCGGGTCACGGTGGTGAGAACCCTGGGGCGCATGCCGTGAGCATGCCCATCGCCCGCCGCCGGCAGCGCACCCGTCGCCTGCTGCGGGCGGCGATGCTGGCGGCCCTGACCATGGCAGGTTTGTGGGCATACGGCTTGTTGCGCTTCGTCGATGACATCCCGGAATTCCCGGAGCCCGATGCCGACCGTACCGATGCCATCGTCGTCCTGACCGGCGGTAGCGGCCGGTTGGAGGAGGGCCTACGTCTATTGACCGGTCGGTGGGCGGAAAAGCTTTTCGTCTCTGGCGTCTATCGCGGTGTCGAGGTCGATCAGCTATTGGAGATTTCGCGCCAATCGCCGGAGAATCTGGCCTGCTGCATCGAAATCGGCCATGCCGCCGACAATACCGCAGGCAATGCGGCCGAGACGGCGGCCTGGATGCGCCGCCATGGCTTCAAGTCTTTGCGCATCGTGACGTCCAGCTATCACCTGCCGCGTAGCCTTCTGGAATTCCGCTATGCCCTGCCGGATGCGCGGCTGGTGCTGCATCCGGTCTTTGCCGATCACGTCAAACGTCGGCAGTGGTGGATCTGGCCGGGCACGGCGCAACTGATTGTCGGCGAGTACAATAAATGCCTGTTGGTCCGTATCCGCCAATGGATCGAGGCGACGATCCGGAGGCTCCATGGACCTTTGGACGATCCGGCTTCCGCGGGTTGACGACCCAGGTGCGGAACCGGGAACAGGCCGTTTACGGCAGCCGTATCGTCATTTCGAACGACGTCATATCGTAGGTGCCGAACAGTACATCGGCGCGCACTGTCCAATAGCCCGGTAGGACAAGCGCAGGCCCCTGGTAGCTGAAGGTCGCGGGACCGTCGTGGGCCATGTGGCGCCGGGTCGGTTCGATTCCCAATGCGGGATGGGAGAGAAACAGCGTCGCTTCAGATGCCGTGTCTTCTATTTCTCCCTGCTCGTTGACGATGCTGACATCGATGCGATGTTCTGCCGTCGGTAAAGTTTTCACCTGCATGATAGCAAGCCGGCCGTGCTGCGGGATGACAACAGTGCGGCCGGCGGCTTCGGCATGTCGCCCGTCATGACGGTGCATCCCGCCATGTTCTGACGTGTCATGGTGTGGCGTCTGGGATAGGGCGACGGTCGCCAGGATAATCGAAACGCCGACCGCGATTTCCGCCTTAATCATGCCACGCAGCCGAGGGGCAGGTCTCGAAATCTGTCCCGAGAGACCTGGCAACAGGTGAAGCCGATTGATGGCTGCCATACCAACCATGACTGCGACCAGCGTTGCCTTCGCCATAAGCAAATTGCCGTAGCCGGTACCCACCAATGCGGCGAGGTCATCGATCCAGGCGCTGCCCATGACGACGCCGACGCCGATCAGGGTGGGAACAGCGAGGGTGGCCAAATTGGAAAACCGCCGCACTTGGCCGGCTCCACCTGGTTCGTTACGGCGGAGAACTGCCAACAGCGGGAGAAGCGATCCCAGCCAGAAGGCAGCTATCGCCACATGGATGACCAGCGCCGGCAGCATGGCCCATCGCGGAGTCGCCGCCGACATGTGGCCCGAGAGCGCAAAACTTGCCGCCATCGCCAAGGCGCCCGCGCTTAGCAGCCAGGCGTAGGGGCCGCGTCGGCTCAGCCCGCCGAGAATCAACCCGCTTCCGGCGACGAGTGCCAGAGATTGCAACGACCGCGTCGACGAAAGACCGAGCCGCCAGGAGGCCGGATCGAGGAAGGTTGATAATGGTGCGCCGGACAGCAACGCGCCCTGCAAACCGATGGCGGCCGTGGCGGTGGCGATGACGATGACAGCCGCCGTGCCGATGAGGGGCCGAAGTTCCGCGCGGTCTCGTTCGCGGCTGCGGGCGACGACGGCAAGGAAAAAGGAACCGCCCGCCGCGACAAGCACCGCCGTCAACAGGAGACTGCGGTTGAAAGCCACCAACGGCATCCAATCTGTCGATCCCGCTGGATCGCTGACGGTCGTCCGTCGGGACTCCGCTGACGCACCGACGGAAAACAGGATGGAACCGGCCACCGGATGAGAGTCGGCCGACGTTACCCGGTAGGACAAGAGATAGGTCCCATCGGCCAGGGAGCTTGGCGGGATGACCTCGATATCGTGGTCGAGCGTCCGAACGTCGTGGGCGTCGATGACCGATGTGCCGGTGCTGTCGATCAAGCGCACAGCGATAGGCGTTACCGGTTCATTGAAGCGCAGGACGATACGTTCCGGAGAGGTAGGTAGCGTGACTCCGTCGGCCGGCTCCGTGCTCATCAGGACTGCATGGGCACGCACCGTCGACAGGGGCGCGACGCCGGACAGCAGACTCAGAATAATGATGAGGATGCGCAGCATGCCGATATCCGCTGGCGGAGTGGCGGGAAGGCGCACGCCACGGCACGCCCTCCCGCGATCCGCGCTTCAGTGTCCGCCGGCAGGCGCCGTCAGCTTCAACTGCGGTGCCGGAAACTTCAGATCGTCGGCTTTCTGGCCGGCGGCCGGAATTTCGATCCAGCGTTCCACGCCCTTCGGGCATTCCTGCACGACCGGAACGTAGAGGGTGACATCCGGCGTTTTCGGCAATCTCATGCGCAGGACGAACTCGTCATAGTGTTCGTCCAACAGATTGCCGCCGGACCAGACGACTTCGACGATGCCTTCGGTGACGGCATTGCCGTGATCGTCCTTCAATGGCTGTCCCAATTTGCCTTTCACCGTGGCGAGCTGCCAGCCCGGCTTGGGCTGCGGCTTTACGGCCGTGACGCCGTCGGGAATCTTGACCCGTACGACATTGGTCGGCGCTCCCTCGCAACCGTGCGGTACCCGCAGCACGGCCTTATAGGTGCTGCCGGCAGGGGCTTGCTGGACCTCCAATGTGACGTGGGCCTGGGAGAACGTCGGAACTAAAGCGGCTAACGCCAGGGCGGCAGCCGGAATCACGAGCTTCGTGCGCATAACGGCACTCCTTGCTGAAAATCGTTCGCTGATGAAGACGCGGACGTGCACCGGCGCGGGGAGCGATCCCCTGCCTGGGCCGGTCCGGTGGATTCAGGCGACGATGGGAGGAGCGCGCGGTTGCGGTTGGCGGTGTTCGGGCCCGGCGGGCGGTTGGTCGTCCCGCAGAAGCGCCGAGTAAACGGCGGGCACTGGCAGGGAAGCGAGTGCCGGGATGGGCGATGGGACAATGGCTGCGGGAGCGTGCGAGGCAAAGCATGCCGGGCACCAATTGCCTGAAGCGGCATCGCCCGGTTCGTGCTCGGGTGCCGGGAATTCCAGATCGGCGGCTGGAACGACCTTGAAGCCATAACCGGTGCAAATGACGATCGTGCCATCGAGACCGCGGCCGGCCAGGGCGAGCGGCTGATGCAACAGTGGAAAGAAGGCTTGGAAGAGCAGCGCCGCGACGGCCAGACGGAGGGCGAGGGAACGCCACGCGGTAGTCGTGGGCGACAGCTTATGGAATCCGTGCCTTGGCATGCTCGACAATTTCTCGATGCAGCAGTGAGCTTCCATCAGACGTCTTAACTGCCATGCCGGCGTGCGGCGCGCAACGGTTGTCAGCTACCTGAGGGTTCATCGAGGGCCGCCATCAGCCGCCCGACAGCTTTTTCCGTCGGATCGGCCGAGGCGGCGAGCACAGCGGCGGCGGCCCGCCGGTCGGCCGGTGGCTTGTTCTGTCCGAGCTTACGTTTGCCCTCGACCCGCTCGATGGAAATTTCGAAGGCGGCGATGCCCTTCAGCCGGCGTGCTACGTTGTCGTCGCCGAGTTCGCCCGGCGACCAGGGCTTCGACCGTCCCGCTTCGAAATTCGCCGACAAGCGCTCGATCAGGGCACGTACCGACGCTTCGGCTTCGATCAGGCGCGGCCGCCCATAAATATGCACCGCCTCGTAATTCCAGGTCGGCACGTTGTCGGGATCGGCATACCAGCGTGGCGAGACATAGGCGTGCACGCCAGTGAAGACGCAGAGTGTCATGGCCGTGCCGTCGAAGCCCCGCCATTGCCCGTTGGCTCGCGCCATATGGCCGACCAGCCGACCGCCCGGTCCCGCCGGTCCTTCCAGCAGCAACGGCAGATGCGTTGCCACCGGCACGCCGTCCGCCACCGTGACCAGCAGGCCGAAAGCATTGCAGGCGATCAGGCGGGCGATCTCGGCGGCATCGGTCTCGACAAAGGCGGCGGGCGTATACATGGTGACTCATCCTTAGGGGCGCAAACGCCCTTCATGCCATACTAAAAGGTGACCATTGGAAAGAGTTCTCGTCCGATGTTCCCCGCAATATATATCCACCTCAGCGCAGCGATTGCCGCGCTCCTGCTTGGCGCCTTCATTCTGGCTCGTCCCAAGGGCACGTCGGTGCACAAGGTTCTTGGCCGGGTTTGGGTCGGCCTGATGCTGGGCGTCGCGGTAGGGTCGTTCTGGATTCGCAGTGCAACGGACGGCGGGCTCAGCGTCATTCACCTGCTGTCTGCCTGGACCCTTTTCGCGCTGACGATGGCGGTCTTTGCCATCCGCCGGGGCAATGTCCGCCGTCATCGGGGCTGGATGATCGGCACCTTCTGCGGCCTGCTCGGGGCCGGCGCTTATGCGTTGACGCCGGGACGCCTGCTGCATGACTGGCTGTTCGGTTAAGCCGCCAGCTTCAGCCGCACTTCGAATAACCGCAGTCGGTGCAGGTGTCGCAGCCTTCCTGACGCATTAGCGACGGCGTGCCGCACTTCGGGCATTGGCGGAAGGCGGTGCGCGGCCCGCCATCGTCGCGTCCTTCCCCGGCGCGCCCGCCCAGGGCTTGCACGATCCTTGCCGGCTTGGCGATGTCGTTCCTGGCGACGTCGCGGGGCACCTCGAGGAAGCCGATGGCGATCATGTGCTTCTCGATGACCTCGCCGATGGCGGCCAGGATCGAGGGCACGTAGCGCCCGGCCATCCATTGCCCGCCGCGCGGATCGAACACCGCCTTCAATTCGTCGACGACGAAGGAAACGTCGCCGCCCCTGCGGAACACCGCCGAGATCATCCGCGTCAGCGCCACCGCCCAGGCGAAATGGTCGGTGTTCTTCGAATTGATGAAGACCTCGAAGGGCCGCCGCCGGCTGTCCTGGATGATGTCGTTGATGGTGATGTACAGGGCATGGTCGCTTTCCGGCCAGCGCACCTTATAGGTGGCGCCGGGCAACGCCTCGGGTCGGTCGAGCGGCCGGGTCATGTAGACGACGGCGCCGGCATCCCCCGCGTCCTTCGGCAGCGCCCGCTTGACCGGTGCTTCCAGCGGCAATTCCGCCTGACTGGCGACGACCGTCTCCTTAGGCCGCGGCGTCGCTTCGAGCACGGCGCCGGTGATGTCGTTCGGCCGATAGGTGGTGCAGCCCTTGCAGCCGAGATCGTAGGCGCGCCGGTAGATGTCCTTGAACGCCGCGAAGTCGATGTCCTCGGGGCAGTTGATGGTCTTCGAGACGGCGCTGTCGATGTACTTTTGCACGGCCGCCTGCATGACCAGGTGATCGGCCGGACTGAGCGATTGGGCGTCGACGAAATAGTCGGGCAGCGGCGCGTCCTCGCCGAAGAGGTGGCGGAACAGCCGCCAAGCGTGGTCGCTGACCTGTTCCTGCTGGCGCTTGCCGTCGGGCAGCAGCACGTTGCGCGTATAGGTGAAGCTGAACACCGGCTCGAGGCCCGAGGAAACATTGTCGGCGAAAATCGAGATGGTGCCGGTCGGCGCCACCGAGGTCAGCAGGGCGTTGCGGATGCCGTGGGCGGCGATGCCCTCGCGGATATCTTCAGGAAGCTCGCCGATGCTCTCGCCGGCCAGATATTTCTCGCGGTCGAACAGCGGGAAGGGTCCCTTTTCACGGGCCAGTTCCACCGAGGCGCGATAGGCGGCATCGCGCAGGCAGGCCATCCATTGCTCGGTCAGCCGCACCGCCTCGCGCCCGCCGTAGCGTACCCGGCAGAGGATCAGCGCGTCGGCCAGCCCGGTGATGCCGAGGCCGATACGGCGCTTGGCCTTGGCTTCCCGGTGCTGCGCTTCCAGCGGAAAGCGCGACACGTCGATGGCGTTATCCAGCATGCGCACGGCGATGGCTACCGTCTCCGCCAGCGCCGCCATGTCCAGGCGGGCGCGCTCGGTGAACGGCGCCTCGACGAAACGCGCCAAGTTGACCGAGCCCAACAGGCAGGCGCCATAGGGCGGCAACGGCTGTTCGCCACAGTTATGAACAACGATGCCATTGGCGTCGAAGGCGTTCGTCCCTGGCACATGAACGTCGAACACCGCTGCTTCGCCGTCGGCTTCCAGGGCAGCGACGACGGCAGTGAAGCGTTCCCGATTCAACGAGCGACGATAGGCCGCCATGGCCCGATCCAGCCGCGCCGCTTTTTCCGTGTCAGCGAAGCCGACGGCGGCGGCGAATCGGGCAAG
>CAMCUA010000061.1 GCA_945878455.1 Asaia bogorensis
TGGGACACAAGCAGCGGGATCGGACCACTAGGTAGATTGCTTGGACTCCAACAAGCGGACAACGTCACCCAACTGGTTGATTCCCGTGATGCCAGCGGGCGTCAGCCGGCGCTGAAAGGTGGCTTCGACCTCGAGGATCAGATTGAGAAAGCTCAAGGAGTCCCAGCCCTTGGTGGTGTTCGCCGAGGCCGCCGGAGCCAAGTCGCGGGCAGCGCACCGAAAGACGGACGCGGCGATGTCACGCAGGCGCAACCAGATCGCCTGCGCGTCGGCTGTCGGCGGCGCCGGTTCAAGCAGGCGCGTCGACCAGACGCCGTGCTGCTGAGTCAGCTGTCGCGGCGCGAAACCGAACGTGCCGCGAAACCGGGCAATGAGCTGCGGATCCGGCGGCGGGCCGACGACCAGAACCTGTTCGAACTCGGGATGAGCGAACGCATCGGCGAGATGTAGCTCGGCCATCGCGAGACGGCCCAGGCGGTAGCCATCAAGAAGCACGTGGCGAACCCGGTCGCGGGCGATCCAACCGAGATCCTCGGCGACGACGGGGACGGCGCGGCCGGCTAGCACGACACAACAGCCACCGGCGGCCAGCACATGCAGCACCGCACCGAGGACGACCGCCTCGCCGGGCGCAACGCCGCCGACGGCCAACACGGTGTCGCGCCCGGCCGGCAACCACGATTGCGCGCCAAGCACCGCGCGCCCCACCGCGCCATCGTCGGCAAGCGCCGCGGCACGCAGGGCGACGACGAGACCAGCATGACCGGGACCAGCCGATATGCGAGCGTCGCCAGCCGCCGCCACGAGAGACAGCAGCTGCCGACGGGTTAGGGTCGACGCGCCTTCGAGAACGGGCCAGTCCGGCTCCCCGGCTTCGCCGATTGCGCCGATGAGCCGATCGATGCGAGGGAGACGCGCCGCTTCCCGCTCGGCCGCGATGGTCCGCAGAACGGCGCGGCGGACCTTGCGCGTGGTGGTGGTGCGCGGCAGGCTCGGAACGGTATAGACCATCCGGGGTATCTTGAACGGTGCCAACCGGTCGCGCAGGTGGTCGCGGACCTGGTCGATGCCGATCGCCGCGTCATCCTCGGTTTCAACGAACAGCGCTGGAACGAAGCCTTCGATTCCCGTTGGATCGGCGACGCCGGCCACGGCGAAGCCGACATCCTTCAGCAACGGCGCCAGGGCTTCCTCGACCTCTTCCGGGGCGACCTTCAGACCGCCGACGTTGATCATGTCGTCGGCGCGGCCGATGAAGGAGAGGTAACCATCGGCGTCGAGCATGCCAAGGTCACCGGTGTCCAACCAGTCGCCGACAAGCTTGCGACGCCAGGCTGCTTCGTTACCGTGGTAGCCGGACGCCTTATTGGCACCGTCGAGATGAATTCGCCCGATCACTCCGGGGACGACCTCGACGTTGTTTTCATCGACGATGCGGACGCGCACCCAGGGAGTCGGCCGGCCGATTGTATCGATTTTTGCGGTTTCGGCATTGAGTTCGATGATGGTCGACTTGGGAGACTCACTCAGCCCGTAATTGATGAAGCATCGCGTCCGCGGCAGGAGACTTAATAGCCTTCGCCTGCGGTCCGCCTTGAGGTGGCTGGCGCCAATCTCAATCCAGCGAATGCACGCGGCCAGCGCGGCGAGTGCCTCGGCCTGGGTATCGAGCAGCAGGCTCAAGGCGGGAACCGAGCACGACAGCATGTTGCAGCCCTCGGCGCGCAGGGCATCGACGACCCGGGCCGGAGCGAAAAGCCCCGGCTGCAGAACGACAGTTCCGCCAAGATGCAACACGCAGCGTGCGCGCCCCAACCCGAAACTGTGCTCCAGCGGCGCGGTCACCAACTCGACGACCGTGGCATCGACGCCCATGCGTTCATTGCCGGACTGCGCCGTGACGGCAAGCGCCCGGTGGGACAACATCGTGCCGCGCCGCTCGCCGCCGGTCGTTCCCGATGTCGGTAGCAACACGCCGATATCGTCGTGCGTCAGTCTTGCCATGTCCCCCGGTTCCGCAACCAGCAGCGCGGCAATGGTTTGGCAGGGGAAACCGGTCAGGTCGGGCGACACCTCATCCGCCGAGCCACTGACGATCAAGCGCGGCTTCAGGGCCGCGGCGAAGCGGCCGATGTCCTCCTCACGGCCCGACACCGGAACGACCGGCAAACCGGCAGCCATGGCTGACAATATGATGAGCAGAAGGTCGAGCTTATCGCCAGCCGCGGCCATGACCAGTTCGCCCGATGCGATACCGGTGGCGCGCAGCCCGGCCGCGCCCCGACGGATCAGCGGAGCAAGCTCTTCATAGGTTATCGTACGCTCACCATGAACGATGGCCGCATGGTCGGAGCGGTTCCGTGCATGCTCCAAGATGTGCATGGGAAGAGGTGGGTAATCAGCGGGGGGGGAAACATCGACTGAGCCTAGCGTCAGTGTTGGCGAGAACGAGTTTTCCAACCTAGCGCAAACCGCGTTCCAAGAAAATTCCCCGTCGACCCTCAGACGGCGGCCAGCAGGTGGACCGCGAACAGGTTGTTTTCGTCGGTCCATTCGGCCTCGGGGCGCCAGCCGGCGCGGCCGGCCAATGCGGTGAATTCGGCGAGCGTGTATTTGTAGGAATTTTCCGTATGGATGGTTTCGCCGCGACGGAAGCGGATGGGTAGGTCGCCGACGCGGGCCATGTGGTCTTCGGTGCAGACCAGATGCATTTCGATACGGCCCAGGGCTTTGACATAGCGGGCTTCGTGACGGAAGCAATCGGGCCGCATGTCGGCATCCAGGTCGCGGCCGATACGTTCCAGGATGTTCAGGTTGAAGGCGGCGGTGACGCCCAGGGCATCGTTGTAGGCGGCGTGCAGCAGCGCTTCGTCCTTCTTCAGATCGACGCCGATGAGCAAGGCGCGCGGCGCGAAATCCCGGCGCAGACGGGCGAGGAAATCTTCCGCTTCGGCGGGATGCAGGTTGCCGATGGTCGAGCCGGGGAAAAATAACAGGCGCGCACCTTCGCCGCGCCGCGCCGGCAAGGCGAACGGCACGGTGAAGTCGGCAAAAACCGGGCGGATTTCGAGCTCCGGAAACTGGGCGCGCAAGGGATGCAGGGCGCCCAGCATGTGAGCGTCGGAAATGTCGACCGGTATGTAAGCGGCGGGCCGGTCCAAGGCAGCCAGAACGATGCAGGTCTTGAGGCTGGAGCCGCTGCCGAGTTCGACCAGTTCAGCCCCCGGGCCGGCAACGGCGGCGACGGCTGGCGCGCAGCGGCGCAGGATCTTGGTTTCGGTACGTGTCGGATAGTATTCCTCGAGCTCGCAGATGCGATCGAACAGGGCCGAGCCGATGGGGTCGTAAAAATACTTGCTGTCGAGCGTCTTGATCCGGCCGGATAAGCCGGCCTTCACGGCACGTTCGAATGCTGACGCGCCAGCGGCGGGTTCGCTTTCGGCCAGCGTGGCGGTGTCATCGGGCATGTCGAAGGCGGCGGGCATCAGGCATCCTTCGCCAAGCGCAGGCCGGAGAACTGCCAGCGCTTGTCGGGCTGGAAGAAATTACGGTAGCTGGCCCGGACATGGCCGTCGGGCGTGACGCAGGAGCCGCCGCGCAATACGTACTGACCGTTCATGAACTTGCCGTTGTACTCGCCGACGGCGCCGGGAGCCGGGACGAAGCCGGGATAGGCGACATAGGGACTTTGCGTCCATTCCCAGACGTCGCCGAACAGGCCGGCGGGCAAGCCATCGGGAGCGGCACACACGGGGGCGGGGCGCAGCCGGCCGCTGCCGGCGAAATTGCCGACAATCGGGCGGGGCGCAGCCGCATGCTCCCATTCGACTTCGGTCGGCAGCCGGCAGCCGGCCCAGCGGGCGAAGGCATCGGCTTCGAAATAGGAAATGTGGCAAACCGGCTGGGTGGGATCGACCGGCTGCGGTCCGCGCAAGGTCATGCTCCACCACGCATCGTCGCGCCGTTCCCAATAGAGTGGCGACGACCAGCCGTTGCGGCGCACCGCCTCCCAACCATCGGATAGCCAGAGCATCGGCGTGGCGTATCCACCGTCGTCGATGAAGGCCTGCCAATCGGCGTTGGTGACGGGGCACAGCGCCAAGCGGTAAGGCCGCAGGAACACCCGATGGCGCGGCACTTCACAGTCGAAGGCGAAGCCATCGCCGTTCTGGCCGATGGCGATCAGCCCGCCGGCGAAGGCGGTCCATCCGCCGTCCACCGCGCTACCCGTCGCGACCGCCAATGGCTCGGGCGGACGAAAGGCGGGGCACAGGGGGTTTTGCGCGAACAGGTGGAGGATGTCGGTGAGCAGCAGTTCCTGATGCTGCTGTTCGTGATGCAGGCCGAGCTCGATCCGTTGGCACTGAGCGTCGCCAGCCGCCGGCAGATAGACGGCCATGGCCGCGTCGACATGGTCGCGAAAGGCGCGCACCTGTTCCAGCGTCGGCCGCGTCAGCAGGCCACGGCGCGGCCGCGGATGACGTTCGCCGACCGCTTCGTAGTAGGAGTTGAACAAGAAGCCGTAGCGCTCGTCGAAGACCCGGTAGGCGGGCGCGCTCGGCGCCAGGACGAAGGTTTCGAAAAACCAGGTGGTATGCGCCAGATGCCACTTCGCCGGGCTGGCATCGTCCATCGACTGCACGGTGGCATCGGCATCGCTGAGGCCTGCGGCCAGCGCCAAGCTGGCGGCGCGCACCTGGCGATAGGCGTCAGCGAGCGGCGAGACGGCAGACGACGGCGCGGGGCGCATGGTTTCGGTTCCTTCAGCCGTTGTCCGACCGCCAAACGGCCAGGGCGCGATCAGCGACCGTGGCGGCGGATGAAAGCAGCGATCTTGCCAATGGCGTCGATGGAATCCGGATGGCCGATGTTCTCGCCGATGAAGGCATGCAGCTGGCCTTGGTAGATATGCACATCGGCGGTGCCGCCGGCCTTGCGATAGGTGGCGGCATAGCGTTCCGATGCGGTGTGTTTGACGTTGCCGTCTTCGGTGCCGTGCACGATGAGGATCGGCGGCAGGGCCGAATGCTGGCCGGACTCAACGATACGCTGCGGGCTGCCGTCCTGCATCGCCGCCTCGTTTCCCCAATAGGCATGGTGATTGGCCACCAGGTTGGCTTTGCCGTCGCGCTGGGCCATGCGGTAGCGATCCAGCGGATCGGCAATCGGCCAGCAGGCCATGGCATAGGCGACGCGGGCGTCGGCCTTGGCGCCGGGCAGTGGCAGGGCGGCATAACGCGGATCGTCGGGTTTGACGGCCGACAGCAGCACCTGATGGCCGCCGCTGGAGGTGCCGAGCAGGCCGACCTTGGCGGCATCGATGCCGAATTCCGTGGCGCGGCTTTTCAGCCAGCGGATGGCCAGGTTGATATCGGCGATGGAGGCCGGGTAGCCGGCATCGGGCGGCATGCGGAAATCAATGGACATGACCAGGGTGCCATCGGCGGCTAGGGGCGTGACGATGGGGGCATTGCGCAAGCGGTCGTTGGATACCCAGGCGCCACCGTGCACCTCGACCACCGCCGCCACAGGCTTGGCCGGCCGGTAAAGGCGGGCCAGCATGGGCTTGCCGTTGACCTGCTGATAGGCGACGTCTTCGATCGTCACGCTACCGCTCGTTTTAGCCGCCGCTTCGTCGGGCATGGCCGTCCTCCCTGATCCTTGCACCCTAGCCTAGGGCTCCGTGGGGAGGCAGGTCAATCGCGGGTCCGTGAAAATAAAGACTGACAACGCCGTGGTTCCGAGTAAAAACGTCGCCAACGGCCGACGACCACCCCAACACGCGCGACGGAGGCGACATGAACGGAGCCGAGAGTTTGGTCAGGACCCTGCTGGCCTGCGGGGTCGATACCTGTTTCGCCAACCCCGGCACCAGCGAGATGCATTTCGTCGCGGCGCTCGACCATGTGCCGGGCATGCGCTGCGTGCTCGGGCTGTTCGAAGGCGTGGTGACAGGTGCCGCCGACGGTTATGCGCGCATGGCGGAAAAGCCGGCGGCGACCCTGCTGCATTGCGGCCCCGGCCTCGGCAACGGCTTCGCCAATCTGCACAACGCGCGGCGGGCCCGGGTGCCGATGGTCAATATTGTCGGCGACCAGGCGACCTATCACCGGCCCCTGGACGCGGCGCTGACCGCCGATACGGAAGGCCTGGCGCGTGCCTGCTCGGCATGGACGCGGACCTCGGATAAGGCCGCCGCCGTCGGCGCCGATGCCGCGGTGGCCGTGCAGGCGGCACGCACCGCGCCCGGCGGCATCGCCAGCCTGATCCTGCCCTCCGACGTCTGTTGGGACGAGGGCGGCGTTGTCGGTGTGCCGCTGCCGATACCGGCGGCACCGCAGGTATCGCCCGACATGGTGCAGGACGCGGCGCGCGCCTTGCGCTCGGGCGAGCCGTGCCTGTTGCTGCTGGCCGGGCCGGCGCTGCGCGCCAAGCCGCTGGAGCTGGCCTATGGCATCGCCGCCAAGACGGGGGCCAAGGTGCTGGCGGTGTCGCACAATACCCGCATCGAAGGCGGACGCGGCCGTCATCCGGTGGACCGCATGCCCTATCCCATCGATCAGGCGGTGGGCCGGTTAAAGGACATCAAGCATCTGATCCTGGTCGGCTCGACCCAGCCGGTGGCCTTCTTCGCCTATCCCGACAAGCCGGGCTACCTGCGCAATCCGGCTTCGACGCTGCATGTGCTGGCGCGGCCGGAGAACGACCTGCCCGACGCCCTGGCGCGCCTGGCCGAGGAACTAGGCGTCAAGCCGCTGACCGCAGCCGCCGGCAAGCGACCGGAGGTTCAACGCGGCGCCCCGACACCGGAAGGCATGGCGCAGACCATCGCCGCGCTGCTGCCGGAAAACGCCATCGTCACCGACGAGAGCGTTTCCTTCGGTCGCGCCTTTTTTCCGATGACGCGAAATGCGGCACCGCACGATTGGCTGCAGATCACCGGCGGGGCCATCGGCAGCGGCCTGCCAATGGCGGTTGGCGCGGCGGTTGCCGCGCCGGGGCGCCGGGTCGTCTCGCTGCAGGCCGACGGTTCGGCCATGTATACGGTCCAGGCCTTGTGGACACAGGCGCGCGAAAAGCTGGACGTGACCACGGTGATCCTGGCCAACCGCAAATACGCCATCCTGTTGGGCGAGCTGGCCAGCGTCGGCGCCAATCCGGGACCCACCGCCTTGGGCATGCTGGAGATCGGTAAGCCCGACCTGGATTGGTTGCAGATCGCCGGCGGCATGGGCATCGAGGCAGCGAAGGCGACCACCATGGAAGCCTTCGCCGACCTGTTCGCGGCGGCCAACAAGCGCAAGGGGCCGTTCGTCATCGAACTGGCGATTTGAGGCGGAAGGTTCGCCGAAGCGGTGACGGAAGACCTTCCCGCCACCGCCGATTATCGATAATCTAGGCGCCGATGTTACGGCTTGGCCCGAAGCCGCCGGACATCCGGCATCGTTCGGGCATCGTCTGTCGCGGCGGGCGACCGTCGCGGCACCTTTGTGCATTTTCCCATTTGCATGGAGTGCGGCCCATGAATGTCATCGCCAGGGAACCGACATTACGCTTCGCCAAACTGTCGCCGAACGTCGGCGTCGAGGTCAGCGGCATCGACCTGCGCCAGCCGGTCAGCGCGGCGATCCGTAAGCAGCTCATCGATGCCGTCGACGAGAACATCGCGCTTTGCATCCGCGGCCAACAGTTCACGCCGGCCGAATATTTGGGTGCCATCAGCCTGTTCGGCGAGGTCATGGAGGACCAGAACCGGCGCTATTTGGCCGAAGGCGTGCCGCTGGTCAGCGTGCTGTCGAACCGTTTCAAGAACAGCCAGGGCGGCCAGGCCAAGACGGCGCAAAGTTCGTCGTGGCATACGGACCATACCAACCAGGCGCGGCCACCGAAATATACCTCGCTCTATCCGGTTGCGTTGCCAGACCGGGGCGGCGGAACGTCGCTGTGCAACGCGCGTGCTGCTTATGCAGCGCTGCCGGCGGAACTGAAGAAGAAGCTCGATGGCATGAAGACGGTGAACCAATTGGCCGGCAGCGCCCGCAAGGCCGTCAACCCCGACACCCTGGAAGACCAGAAGAACTACGAGTTCCAGCCGGAGGTCCATCCGCTGGTCCGCACCCATCCGGTGAACGGCAGCAAGGCGGTGTGGTTCCACCCGAACAAAACCGAAAACATCGTCGGTATGTCGCCGGAGGAGACGCAGGAATTCCTGCGCGACCTGACCCATACCCACCTGGTCAAGCCCGAGTTCACCTATGTCCACGAGTGGAAGCTGGGCGACATGCTGGTCTGGGACAACCGTTCGGCCCTGCACAAGGTCGGCTTCGATTACGACCCCAACCAGCACCGGATGCTGTATCGCACCTTGGTGCGCGGCGATAAGCCGTTCTGAGGCTCAGTCCAGGCCGTCTCGAAGCGCCCCGGCATCCAACGATGCCGGGGCGTTTCGTTTCAGGGCTTGCGCGCGACGATGTGGAAGATGTGCCAGTGTTTGGGTTTGCCGCGGGGGGTGACGGAATCGGTTTCTTCCTCGTCGATCAGTTCCCAGGCCAGCGGTGCCAGCAAGGCCTCGATGCCGGCGCGGGTGAAGAAGGTGATGGTTGGATCGCCGGCCCATTCGTCGTTCACCCCGTAAAGCTGACAGGCGATGCGCCCGCCCGGACGGACGGCGCGGACGATGCGCTGCCAGGTGGCGGGAAAGGCCTGCGGCGGTTGCAGCGACAGGGCGAAGCTGGAATTGACCAAATCGGCGGTGGGCAGCAGTGCGTCTTCGAAGCGCACGTTGCGGGTTTCCAGCTTGGCATCAGGCGGCAGGTCGGGGCGTTCGCGCAAGCCGGCGATGGCCTTCGGTTCGGCATCGATGGCCAGCACCGACCAGCCGCGGCGCAACAGTTCAATCGTATCGCGGCTGTTACCGCAGCCAAGGTCGAGGGCGAACTTACCGCCTTCCGATCCCGGATCGGCGGCGAAGCGATTGAGCGCAACCAGGAGCGTGCGGCGCGGCGGACGGTTGCCCGTCCGCGCGTAATAGGCGGCCCAGCTTTAGCTCGAAGGTTTGTTCATCGACCCGCTCGATGCCATGGACGGCAGCTTACGCCACGACCATGACGATGCGAAGGGATAGGCTCAACCCGCCATCGTCGGCACCTTGGGGCCGGGGCCGTAGAGGCCGGCCTTGCGGCGATAGACGTCGACCACCGATCGGCGGCGGCCTTCGGGCGGTGTCACCCACAGGCGCAGCAGGCTGCGCTGCGGCCGGTCGGGCGCGTCTTCGAACGGCCGGCGGGCGTGCAGCACCGTGTAGTTGTTGAAGAACATCATCTCGCCCGGCTCCAATAGGAATTCGGCGTGGACGTCGGGGTTGTCGGCGGTGGCGTTGAACAGGGTCATCGCCGCGCTAAACGCGGCCGGGCGGTCCTGGCGCATGCCGGCGGCGCGGTCGAAGAACTCGCGGTTGTAGAGGCAACTGACCTTGCCGTCGACCAGGGAGAAGACCGGAACCTTGAACTCGGTTACCGGCTTGGCGGAGGTCGAGGCCTCGCGGGTGGCCATGAAGTAGCCTTCGTAGAGGGCCGGCAGCAGATCGGGCCGGGTGGCTAAGAATTCGTTGTGGATGGCCTGCGAACTAGCCAGCAGACTGCTGCCGCCATGCGCCGCCTTGTGGATGCACATCAGGCCGACGATTTCGTGATTGTCGGTGTGCAGGAACAATTCGTCGCGCCCCTTGTAGCCCCGGTTGGTCGGATTGTCGGGGCCGACCGGGACGTGGGTGACACGGCCCAGGCGGTCGCCGAAGGCGCTTTGCGTCGCCGCCTCGCCCCAATGGGTGCCGAAACCCCAGTAGATGCGTTCGAATTCTTCTTCGGAATAGCGGGCGTGGGTAATGCCGGAGACGACCACCGCGCCACGGCCATCCTGAATCATGCGCAGGATATCGGCCAATAGCCCATTGGCGTCGGGGTGATCGAATTCGCGCCGGCTCACCTCTTGCGGCTTGAGGTGACGGGTCTTGGCCAGGATCGCATCGAACGCCGTGAGGTGCTTGGCTTCGAGCCGGACCATCAGCCCTTCCTTGCCGCCAATGGCCTGGCTGGTCCAGGCGGCGGGATGGTCGATGCGCTGGCGGTAGATGTCGGTCATCGTGGCTTCTCCTGAACGGCGCGCCGCCCACTTTTTTATAGAATGGCGCTTCTGAGTCAATGCGAAGGCCGGATGCCGGCCGCGCCGTTCGGCCGCCCTATTTGAACGACACCGTGGCGATCTCCACCTGTGTATTGGTCGACGAGGTTGGGGTGAAATTCACCCGGGTGCCGACCCGCGAATAACCGACCATGTGATACATGAAGACCCAGGGCACGAGATCGTCATAGACGATGCGGAAGACGTTTTCCCAAGCCTTGATCCGCTTCTCGCCGGCCATCACGGTGGCATCGGCAATCAGCTTGTCGAGTTCGGGCAGGCACGACATCGATTGCACGCCATCGCAGGCGAAGCGGGTGAAGGCGGAGAACACGGGATCGCCCTTGTCATTGTCGTGCGAGCTTTGAAACAGAACGGGGACGCGATCCTCGGCAAAGGGTTTGACCGTCAGGTTGCGCGACTCGCTGCGATCGATGTTGCGCAGCCGGACGTTGAAGCCGACCGCCTTATACATGGCATGCATCGCTTCCACCGTTTCGGCAGCGTTGGGATAAAGCGCGGGCACGCCCAGGATGACGATTTCGTTATCGACCGGCGTACCGGCGGCCTTGGCCTCGGCCAAAAACTGGCGCGCCTTGGCCGGATCGTAGGGCATCACCCGTTTGTCGAGATCGTGGTTGTGGCCAGCCATGGTTGGCGCCACGGCCTGGGTGGCGTGCACGATATCCTTCGACAGGATGCTGCCACGCACCGTGTGACGGTCGAAGGCGTAGTTCAGGGCGCGACGAACGCGAATGTCGTCCAGCGGTTTGCGGCTAGTGTCGATGCGCATAAAGGTGGTTTCGGAATTGAGGAAGCTGTAGTCCATCGCCGGTTCCTTGGCGTCCTGGACCGCGATGTTGGGCGAAATGTCGGCCTCGCCGATCCTGACCATGGCGGCACGCACCGCCGATTCGGCGCGCCAGACATAACGCACGCCTTCGACCGGCGGCACCTTGCCCCAATACTTATCGTTGCGCTTCAGCTTGATTTCGCTGCCGGCCGCCCAGCCGTCGAAGGCATAGGGTCCGGTGCCGATGGGTTCGAGCGACATCTTATCCATCGGCGTATTGGGCGAGGTGACGGTCAGCGTCGACATCTGCAAGGGCAGGATCGGCAGCGGCTGGTTGCTGGTGAATTCCAGCGTGTAATCGTCAATCGCCTTGGTCGCGATCTGCACGCTGCTGAAGGAACGCACGTAGGCTTGGCAGTTCAGCTCCTTGGTCAGCGTGCGTTGCAGCGCCTTCATGGTGCTGGCCGCATTGAACGGCGCGCCATCGTGGAAGGTCACCCCTTGGCGCAGGGTGAAACGCCAGGTCTTGTCGTCGATGGCTTGCCAGGCGGTGGCGAGGCGCGGCTGGATGACGCCGGTCTTCGGATCGACGTCGGTCAGGGTTTCGACGACGTTCTGCATGATCACCGGCCCGGCGCTGGAACGCAGGGCCTGGCAGCCATCCAGAGTGTCGGGCTCGGAGGCGAGGACGACGCTGATCCATTTGGCATTGGGCAGGCTGCCACTGGACTGGGCGGCGGCGTCCGGCATCGGGTGTCCGGCAATTCCCAACAGGCTCGCGGCCAAGGCGGCGACGAACGGCACAACGCGACGACGATGCGGTATATCCCGATCCTCTAGTCGGTCGCAGCGATGAGGAAAGTATCGACAAGCCCCGCCGTGTCAGGGCGACGCGCAACCCCTCGCCTACGACGTTGATCCAAGCCTTGCGGCGATCCAAGCCATACAGCGTCCGCGCCGATTGCTTTTTACCGGCGGCTGCGGAACGCTACGCTCCCGACTCTTCTCCCGGCGCCGGATGGAGTCAAGATCGTTCCCCCAGCGCAGCCGACGGGGCGATTGTCGGGAATCGGCGGTTGCCGTATATCGGTTTGCCTTTCGAGGCTTGGCGGCAGGCTCAAGACATAGGGGGACATGCGATGCCAGATACAGCAGGTCGAGGGGATAAGGCGTCATCGCTGCTGGTGGTGAGCGAAGCCAAACTGACCGACTTCATCGCGACGGCCTTCGTTGCCGCCGGGGTCGAGGTCGGCGGGGCGCGGCGGGCGGCCACCCTAATGGCGGAAGCCGACGCCATCGGTTCGGAAGGCCATGGCGTCTTCCGCCTGGCGCAGTACGTGCAGCGCATCCGCAATGGCGGCATCAACACCCATCCGCGCATCAAGATCGACCGCGAGCGCACGGCCATGGCGCTGCTCGACGGCGATAACGCGCTCGGCCATCTGGTGATGAGCCGCGCCGCCGAGATCGCCATCGCCAAGGCGAAGACGGCCGGCATCGCCTGGGTCGGGGCGCATCACAGCAACCACGCCGGCCCCGCTTCGCTCTATGCGCGCATGCCGCTCGCCCACGACATGATCGGGCTTTACGTCGCGGTCGGCAGCGCCAATCATCTGCCGCCGTGGGGCGGCATCGACATGCTGCTCAGCACCAATCCCATCGCCATCGCGGTGCCCGGCAAAAAGCATCCGCCGATGGTGCTCGACATGGCGACAACAGTTGCGGCCTACGGCAAGGTAAAAACCAAGGCGCAGCGCGGCGAGACCATGCCCGAAGGCTGGATGATCGACCGCCAGGGCCAGCCGCTGACCGATCCGAAGCGGGCCAACGACGGCTTCCTGCTGCCGATCGGCGGGCCGAAGGGCTATGGCCTGGCCTTGATGTTCGGGCTACTAGCCGGAACGCTGAACGGTGCCGCCTTCGGCCGCGACGTGGTCGACTTCAACGCCGACAGCAAGACGGTGACCAACACCGGCCATTTCGTCGTCGCCATCGACATCGCCGCCTTCTGCGACGTTGATGACTTCAAATCGGGCGTCGACGAGATCTGGGACACCATGAAGTCGTCCGACCTGCTGCCCGGCGTGACGGAAATCCGCCTGCCCGGCGAGCGCCTGGCGCGGGTCACGGCCGAACGGCGGACCGGCGGCATTCCGATCCATGCGGAATTGCGCCGGGCGCTGGACAAGTTGGCCGGGGAATTGAATATCGCGCCGTTGGGTTGAGGCCGCGGCGCTTGCCCATCCTTCGAGACGGGCCTTCGGCCCTCCTCAGGATGAGGGCCACAATAAAATCCTCATCCTGAGGAGCCCTAATGGGGCGTCTCGAAGGATGGGCCGGCGAAGCCAACTCACACCGTCGCGCCCTTGTCCGTCCAGGCCGGGACGCGGCCGGTGCGGACGGCTTCTGCGGCGGAGAAATTGAGCTCGACCTTGATGCCGTTGATCGGGTCGCGGAAGAACAACTGATAGAGATCGGAATTGTGCGCCTTGCGTTCGCTGAAGGCCACGTTGTTGGCCGCCAGGCGGGCGAGGAAGCCGGGCATATCGTCGCAATTGAAGCAGACGTGATCGATGCGCCCGCTGCCGCGCCGGCCGTCGGGGACGTCGAGGTCGGTGTCCTTCGGCGTCTTCAGGTAGGTGTCCTGATGGGCGGAGAACTTGGCTTGGCCGATATGCACCACGTCTTGGTCGCCGATGTAGAGCCAATGCACGGGAAAGCCGAAATCCGGATGATCCCCGGCGCGCATGCCCAGCACCTGGCACCACCAATCGCGCGTGCCGTCGGGATCGTCGGTGAGGATCAGGATATGTTCCATGAAGCGTAAACCCATGGCGTGCTCCTTCTTGCTTCGTGCCGGACGATGATTTCATATAGTCGATGGGGCCGCTTTAAAAAAAGACAGGGGGTAGGCGCGTGGTCAAAAGATTGAAGGTCGCCGTCATTGGCGCCGGTTTCGCCCATGGCGCCGACGGGCGGGAGAATTTTGCCATTCGCGGCCATCTGCCGGCGCTGAAGGCGCAGCCGGAACGCTTCGAGATCGTTGCCGTCTGCACGCGGCGCCAGGAATCGGCCGATGAATCGGCCAAGCACTTCGGCGTGCCGCACGCCTTCGCCAGCGTCGAAGCGATGCTCCAGGCCTTGCCCGAGATCGACGTCGTCTGCGTTTCGGTCCGCCCGCCCAGCCATTACGACGTGGCGATGCCGGCGTTGCGCGCCGGCAAGCATGTCTATTGCGAACATCCGATCGGCATCAGCGTCGCCCAGGCCGAGGAGATGTATGCCGTGGCCCGCGCCAAGGGCGTGCAGACGGCCATCGGCCATCAGCAGCACTATCATCCGGCGGCGA
Organism: Asaia bogorensis; assembly: GCA_945878455.1. GTDB lineage: Bacteria > Pseudomonadota > Alphaproteobacteria > Rhodospirillales > CAMCUA01 > CAMCUA01. The sequence continues at coordinate 14,322 of CAMCUA010000061.1, forward strand.
TGGAGATGACCCGGCTGATCCGCGAGGGTTATGTCGGCAAGCCGCTGATGTTCAACCTGGGCATGTTCGCCAGCAACTACATCGTGCCGCGCCCGTCGCACCGGCAATGGATTTTCCAGGCCGAGGCAAGCGGCCATCCGGGCTATCGCAGCGGACTCGGCCTGGAGCGCATCATCGGCGTGCTGGAGCGCGACATCACCGGCATCTGCGCCGACATGACGATCAAGGTGCCGGAGCGCCGGGCGCTGGATACCGGCGGCGTCATCGTCAGCAATCAGGTCGACACCATCGGCTTTCTGCTGGAGATGGAGGGCGGGCTGACCGGCTCGCTGCATATCAGCAACGCCGCCTGGTTCGGCACG
>CAMCUA010000062.1 GCA_945878455.1 Asaia bogorensis
CTCCAGGCTGTCGGTGGCGCACAGCTTGGGCACGGCGACGCCGGCCAGCGAGGCGGCGCGCATCACCGAGGTTCCCGCCGGCACGTCGACCGATATGCCGTCGATGGTCAGCGTCAGCATCTGCGCGCCGGGGCGTTCGGGTGTGCCGCGATCGGGAGAGGAATGCGGGGTCATCGGAAGCCTCCTTGCCTCACGCAGCCGCCGCCGGAAGGCGGCGGCCGTCGAAGTCTTCGGGGAAATGATCGAGCGCGCTTAACACCGGCATCGGCGTCAGCCCGCCTAGGGCACAGAGCGATCCGTCGCGCAGCACCTCGCACAGCTCGCGCACCAGCACGAGGTTGGCGTCGGGCTTTTCGCCGCGCACGATCTTGTCGATGGTTTCGGCGCCACGGGTCGATCCGATGCGGCACGGCGTACACTTGCCGCAGGATTCGATGGCGCAGAAGGTGAAAGCGAAGCGTGCCTGCTTGGCCATATCGACACTGTCGTCGAAAACGACGATGCCGCCATGGCCGATCATGCCTTGGCGCGCCGCGAAAGCTTCGTAGTCAAGCGGTGTGTCGAACAGGTCGCGCGGCCAGTAAGCGCCAAGCGGCCCGCCGACCTGCACAGCGCGAACCGGACGACCGGTGAAGGTGCCACCGCCGAAGTCCTCGATCAATTCGCCAAGGGTCAAGCCGAACGGCACCTCGACCAAGCCGCCGCATTTGATGTTGCCGGCAAGCTGCACAGTCAACGTGCCGCGCGACCGGCCGGTGCCGATATCGGCATAGGCAGCGGCGCCGTCGGCCATAATGGCTGGCACGGTGGCCAGCGACACCAGATTGTTGACCACCGTCGGTTTGGCGAACAGGCCCTGCAACGCCGGCAGCGGCGGCTTCGGGCGAACCTGGCCGCGCTTGCCTTCGAGGCTTTCCAGCAGCGAGGTCTCCTCGCCGCAGATATAGGCGCCGGCACCCAGGCGCAGTTCGATATCGAAGGCAAAGCCGCCGCCCAACACATCGGGGCCGAGCAGGCCGCCGGCGCGCGCTGCGCTCAGCGCCCGCTCCATAACACGGAAGGCATGCGGATATTCGGAACGGATGTAGACGAAGCCCTTGTCGGCACCCACCGCGAAGCCGGCGATGGCCATGCCTTCGATCAAGGCAAAGGGATCGCCTTCCATCAGCATGCGGTCGGCATAAGTGCCGCTATCGCCTTCGTCCGCGTTGCAGACGATGTATTTGACCGGGCCGGCGGCGCCGGCAACCGTGCGCCACTTGATGCCGGTGGGGAAACCGGCACCGCCACGGCCACGCAGGCCAGAAGCCACGACCTCTTCAACGGTGCTTTTGGCGCCGATGGCGATGGCGCGGCGCAGGCCGGCGAGCCCGCCATGGGTCGCATAGTCGGCTAGCGACAGAGGATCGGTAATGCCGCAGCGGGCGAAGGTGACCCGCCGTTGTTTGGCGAGAAAGGGAATGGCTTCGACCAAACCCAGGCATTTTGGATGCGCCGCGCCTTGCAACAGGCCGGCATCCAACAGGCCGGCGACTTCGCCAGCGGTCACGGGACCGTAGCCGATGCGACCGCGCGGCGTTTCCACCTCAATCAGCGGCTCCAGCCAGAACAGGCCACGCGAGCCGTTGCGCACAATTTCGACGTCCAGACGACGCTCTGCAGCGGCGGCGCGCAGCGCCAACGTTACGTCGTGGGCGCCAACAGAAAGAGCCGCCGCATCGCGGGGTATGTACAAGCGAACGGTCATCGCGTCAGTTCCGCACCAGGCCGAGGGCGCGCTCGGCATTGACCCGGCCATAGAGCTTGCCGTCGATGAGAGCGGCCGGTGATAAGGCGCAATTGCCCAGGCAATAAACCGCCTCAACCGTCACGCGACCGTCTGGGGTCGTACTTCCGCAAGCGATGCCAAGCGCCTGTTCCAACGCCGCGACGACGCCTTCGCCGCCCATCGCCTGACAGGCCTCGGCACGGCAGACGCGGATGACATGGCGGCCCGCCGGTTCGCGGCGGAAATCGTGGTAGAAGGTGACGACGCCATGAACCTCGGCCCGCGACAGATTGAGCACATCGGCAAGCACCGGCACGGCACGCTCGTCGACGTAGCCGAAATGCTCGTTCAGGGCATGCAGGATCGGCAGCAGCGGACCGGCCATACCCTTCATTCCGGCCGCGATTCCGCGCGCAGCATCTTCGTCCCATGCGGACGAATGGGACTTTCGACCCAGGTCGGGCATCCAGTGGCCACTCCGTTAATTCGATAGTAGGCCGATTGTCGTCGATCTTTTGTTCGGCAGCAAATCAGTTTTTTCGATTTTATGATCGAGTAGGTCGATTAAATGGGAAGATCGGCCAAAGTCCGGCTCATATCCGCCTCTCGCGCCGCCGCCTCGATGGCGCGGACCAAGGGCGGCAACGGTTCCCGGTCGCGAACGACGAGGCCGACCGCGTGGGTACGTATCGGATCGATGAGCGGCAGGGCAAGCATGCCGGGGGGTGTGCCGAAGACCCAGAGAAAGTTGTGCGGCAGGACGCTCGACCACTCCCCCGTCCGGATGTGCGAACAGAGCGTCATGACCGAGTTGGTCTCCGCCTGCACCTTGGGGGCACGACCGACTTCGCGGAAGATACCGTCGATAATGCGCCGGTTCTGCATGTCCGGCGTAAGCAGGCTTAGCGGCATTTCCGCCGCTTCGCTCCAGGTCACCCGGTCGCGGCCGGCGAAGGGTCCATCGGCGAAGGTCAGCAGAATATAGCGTTCGTCATAGAGGGGCACGGCGCGCACCCCGTGCAGCGGTTCGTTGTCCAGGTAAGTGATACCACCATCGAACAGGAATTCATCCAGTCCCTGCTGGATTTCGTTGGACGAACGGGTCAGCACCTTCAGCGCGACGTCCGGATGGCGGCGGTTGAAGGGCGTCGTCAGCAACGCAATGGTCGGCAGTGCCGTCGGGATGACACCCAGCGACAGCACGCCGCGCAACCGGTTGCGCAGCAGGGCAACTTCCTGATCCAGGACCTCGCGCTCGGCCAAGATGCGCCGCGCCCAGGTCAGCAGGGTCTGACCTTCGGCGGTCAGGTTGCGGAAGCGCCGGTCGCGCTCGATGAGCGGCGCGCCGATTTCCGCCTCGAGCTGGCCGATAGCAGCCGACAGGGTCGATTGCGTGACATTGACGCTCGCCGCGGCACGGCCGAAGTGGCGTTCCTTGGCCAGGGCGACGAAGTACTGGAGATGGCGCAGTTGCATAGCCGCCATCTTAAGCAACGGCGGGCGGCAACAACAGGTCAGCCAGGAACAATCGCGTTCGACGTCCGTGGCCCGGCAGCAGGACGGACTTCGGCCGGACCCGGCCGGGCCATCAGGAACCTGCTGTTGCCGGCACCGCGGCTGTCTTGGCTTGTTGCTTCAGCTTTTGCTCGCGGATGACGATATAGGTTACGGCGGCGAAAATCAGCGTGCCGCCGATCCAGGTTTCAACTTCCGGAATCTCCTGGAATACGAAGAAACCGATCAAAGCGGCCCATACCAATTTGGTGAACTGAGCCGGCGTCACCGCCGTCAATTCGGCCTCGCGCAGGGCCTGGGCCATGGTCACGTGATTGAGCGTTGCAAACAAGCCGATACCGACCATGAAGGCGAATTCGACCGGTGTCGGCATCGTCCAATAGAAGGATGCGGCGATCAGCGTCGCCGGCGTGGTCAGCAAGGTCATCCATAAAACCTGGGTGACGGACGACTCCGACTTGCCAATGGTGCGCGTGATGATCATGACAAAGGCGAAGATCGCCGCCGAGGCGAGCGTGATCCAGGCCCCGATGTCATAAGTTGCCGACCACGGCTGCAAAACGATCAGGGCGCCGCCGAAACCGACGCCAAGCGCGACGATGCGGCGAATGCCCATCACCTCGCCCAGGAAGATAACGGCCAGAACGGCGGCGAACAGTGGCGAGGTGAACTGCAAACTGGTGACCTTGGCGAGCGGCGACATGGCGAGGCCGAGAAAGCCTAACAGCATGCTGCCCGACTGCAGAAAACCTCGCGTCAGATGCAGCTTGAGCTTACTGGTCTTCATCACGCCGATGCCATTCTTCATGATGACCGGGCTGAGCATGACCGCGCCGAACAGGCAACGAAAGAAGGCGATCTCGAAGGCGTGGACATTGGTGGCGATATGACGGATCAACGCGTTGCTGATCGCCGCCGTCAGGGTGCTGAGCAGCACCATGATGCAGCCCCGCACCACGGGAGGAGCTGCTTTCCAGGCCTGACTGAGGGATGCGACGGAGCTAAACAATCGATTCTCCTGCGGGGCACCGGCCAGCAGAGCAACTGCGGCCGCCCGCCATTCATCAGGACGCCTTCCGACGTACTGCCGAAACCGACGCCACGCAAGCATGGCGCCGCCGGGGTCCGACCCGCCCCACGCAGCAGCGAGGTAACGACAAGCGGCGCCCGGTGAGCTAAAACAGTCCAAACGGCCAACTGGGATCGGTGGGCCGGCACGATGTCTGCAAGCAAACAACCACGGGAGACCGGGAGATGTCCGCCACCACGCAAGATACTGTCGTCATGGGCCAGGGCGAGTACCGCTACGAAATCACCAATGACTGGGCCAAGGTGCCGAAAGGCATGGAGTGGAAGGAAGTCGGCTCGGTCGCCGTCGACAACAAGGATCAGGTATACGTCTTTTGCCGCGGACCGCACCCGATGATGGTTTTCGACCGTGACGGCAATTTTCTGCGCTCCTGGGGCGAGGGCATCTTCCCGCGCGCGCACGGCGCCTTTTTTGCTCCTGACGAGACGCTGTGGCTGACCGACGACGGCGATCATACGGTCAAGCACTGCTCGCTCGATGGCAAGGTGCTGATGACCATGGGCATTCCCGGCAAGCCGGCGCCCTATATGAGCCAGGAGCCGTTCAATCGCTGCACCCACACCGCCATGTCGCCGGAAGGCGATCTCTATGTTTCAGACGGCTATGGCAATGCCCGCATCCACAAATATTCGCCGAGCGGCAAGCTGATGTTCTCGTGGGGTGAACCGGGCACGGAACCCGGGCAATTCAACATCCCGCACAACATTTGCTGTGACGCCGACGGCTGGGTTTATGTCGCTGACCGGGAAAGCCACCGCGTCCAGATCTTCAACGGCAAGGGCAAGTATGAAACGCAGTGGAACAACCTGCACCGGCCGAGCGGTCTCTATATGCCGCCGGGCAAGTGCAAGGTTTGCTACATCGGCGAATGCGGCCCGACCATGAGCGTCAACCGTAAATCACCCAATCTCGGTCCGCGTGTCAGTATTGTCGATAACAAGGGCAATCTGCTGGCCCGCATCGGCGACATTAAGGGCGCCGGACCAAACCCGGGACAGTTCGTCTCGCCGCACGGCATGGCCGTCGATTCGCGGGGCGATGTCTATGTCGGAGAAGTCGGCGCCACCGGATGGAAAAACCTGTTCGGTCCGGACGTGCCGCAGCCGCAGCCGCTTTGCACGCTGCGTAAGATGACAAAAGTCAAAGGCTAAGGCAGTCAAGGGCTGAGACCCGTATCGGAGCCTCGGCGGTTCAGACAGCGAAAGGGGCGGATACAGTATCCGCCCCTTTTTTTCGGTTTGAACAGCGCTACGCTTTGGCGGCCGCCACACGCGTCCGCGGCTTCTTCACCGTTGCCGCTTGTTCCTTGATCTTGGCTTTCTCCACCGCATTGCTTTCGGCAGCCGCGCGGTCAGTCTCTTCCTTGACGGCACGAAGGGCGCGCAGGCGCGCGATCTTCTCTGTGCGGTGTACGGCAACCTCCTCGCTGGCCTTGCGTACCTGCTTCTCGCGTTTTGTGGCGTCAGCCCAACGCTGTTCTGCCTTCGATACGTGCCGGCTCGTGGACTTGCTCATGCGAATAAACCTGCTGTTGCGAAGGACAGCTGCGGAACGGCAGCATAACCGTTATCAAGGAATGGCATGCCCTATGCGGCACGCAACCAACTCATCGGCCTGCGGCGGCGGATACCGCAAGTATGCCGACTTTCTTACTGAAACGAGATAGACCCACCCCACAGGTGACGTCCAAAGCAGGTGGCAATCAATATTTCTGCCGGCTCAGCCATCATCGGTCTGGGAAAGATCGTACGGGCGGACTCTACGGTAAGCCAAGGTAGTGGATCGGGGTGGCAGAGTCATCCGCTAACTGGCGGCCGATTCTGCCATAACCCCATGGAAGACGCACGATCGCTTGCATTTAGCGGCCGCTTCGCCAGCGTGGACAATGCCTGACCCGCCGCGATCTATGACTTAAAGACGCCTATCGGCATGCGAGCGCGCAGCAGCTTGATATGCCGCAGCCGCTTGATGGCGTAGGCGCGAAGTTGCGCCTCATCGTTGCCCAATGGTGCGCGGCTGTCGAGAATCTCCTCGCATTCCCGCTGATGCGCATCGAACACAGCGCCCGCATCGTTGACGGTCAACATTTCTTGCCGCTTGTCGGAAAGGCAAAAGGCAAATGGCACATGTCCTCCGCAAGGAAACAAACCGCTTACAGCAGCCAAACGACAAAAACGGCTATGCAAGCGGCGAACAGGGCGCCAAAAACCACGGGGATCAGGGGTCTCTCACCATAATGGTTCACCGCGTATCCCCTTTACCTAATCAATATCTTAAAAAAAACATTGATGCAGAAATCTCTTTTATTCATATTATTACAATATCATTAAACCACGGAATATTCAATCTAATTTTAAAAAAATATTTATTTCGATAGTCAACATGTTGATTAAAAGGCGGTTTTACTGATCGGTAGCCTTTCAGCCGCCCAACCCCTGAATCCTGTTTCTGGCTATATTTATTCTATAGAAGCCGATTACGGCAATATAACGGACGATAGGCTGTTGCGCGGCTTCTTCATATTATCGAAAATATAAAAAGATCGCGCCACTTCCCGCCGTAGGGGGCAGGTTTTAAACCTGCCCCCTACATCGCGAAGCTTCATCAGCGCCCGTCGAACTGCTTGGCCAGGGCCTCGGCGCCACGGGCCAGCATGCCGGCATCACCGCCGACGGCGATGAAATCGAAGCCCTGGGCGAACTGTTTTTTGGCCAGTTCGACGTTGAAGGTCAGGATACCGGCTTTCTTACCGCCGGCCTTGATCGCCTGCAACGCGTCGTTGCACATCGCCTGCACGTCGGCGTGATACATGTCGCCCAGGTAACCGCTGTTGGCGGCAAGGTCGTTCGGGCCGATGAAGATGGCGTCCAGCCCCTCGACCTTCACCATCTCGGGGATGGCCTTCACCGCGGCCGGGGATTCAACCTGGATGATCGTGCAGATCTGTTCGGCGGCGCGCTTGAAGTAGTTGGGGACGCGACCGTAAAGGGTGGCCCGCGTCGTACCGCCCGTGCCGCGGAAGCCATGCGGCGGATAGCGCGTCGCCTGTACGGCGCGGCGCACCTCATCGGCGGTCTGAACATAGGGGAACAGCAGCGTGCGGGCGCCGACGTCGAGCACACGCTTGACCATCACCGGGTCGTTCCAGGGGATGCGGACAATCGGTTCGGCGCTGCCGCCGACGCTGGCGCGCAGGTGATCCACAACATCGCCAAGGTCGTTCGGCGAATGCTCCATGTCGATCAGCGTCCAGTCGTAACCGGCACCGGCGCAGGCCTCCGTCGCCGAGGCGCTGGCCAGCGTCAGCCAGAAACCGATCTGCTTCTTGCCGGTAGCGAGGCCTTGCTTAAACGCATTGGGCGGCAGTTCCGTGATCATTCCCATGTTTGACGTCTCCTTGGTTGGTGGCTCCGCCCTGGCGCGAAGGGACAGATGAATAGCACCGGCAGCGCCGCTGGCGCCATAACGCCGGCAACATTCCCCAGGCCGGCTTACTGATCTACAGTTAACCCCAACGGGTTCATAGATGGGGTCGTCATCATGATGGAACGGTTCGTCCGCGCTCTGGCGCTGCCAATGGCTCTGATTTCCCTAACCTATGCCGGCGTAGCGCGCGCCGACAGCATCGACGGCGAATGGTGTTCCGCGGCGGGCAAACACGTGTCGATCAAAGGCAACGACATCGTCACACCGAGCGGCAAGAGCACCCGCGGCACCTATGGGCGCCATGCCTTTACCTATGCCGTGCCGGCCGGCGATCCCGGGGCCGGCTGGACCGTCGTCATGACCCTGGTCAACGAACGGACGGTTCACCTGACCTCGGCAGCACCCGGTACCGGGCTGGCGCCGGGCAGCACTGTCGAGACCTGGTTGCGCTGCGACGTCACCTCCTGAGGGGCGGCGCTAACCCTCCAGCTTGCGCACCTCGTCCGCCTTCGATTTCAGGGCGGCGGCGAGGAAACCGGTATCGGCACCCGCCGAAATCCACTTGGCGCCCATGTCGTAGATGGTCTTCATCAACGAGAACGGGCCCGAGATGCCGCCGATGCCGACATGCACACCGTGTTTCTTGGCGCCGGCAACGATCTTCTCGAAGGCTTTCAGCACCTTGTCGCTGGTGTGCTGGCCGGGGATTCCCATATCGGCCATCAGGTCGTTGGTGCCGACCAGCAGGGCGTCGACCCCCTTGGTGCCGGCGATGCCCTCGACGTTATCGACGCCTGCCACCGACTCGATTTGCGGCACCACCATGGTCTGCGAATTGATGCGGGCACATACCTGCGCTGCGTCCCATTTCATGAAGCGGAGCTGCGGGATCGTGCTCGACAGCGAGCGGGTGCCCTCCGGCGGATACTTGCAGTTGGCAACGATGGCGGCGGCTTCCTTGGCCGTGTTGACGTGCGGCGCGATGATGCCCATGGCGCCCAAGTCGAGGGCCTGGGCCGACAGGAATGCTTCGTGGCCGGGGACGCGGACCAGCGGCGTGATGCCGGCGATCAGCGCGGCGGCGAAGATCTGGCCGGCGTCGGGCATGGTCAGGCCGCCGTGCTCCAGGTCGACGTAGAGGCCGTCGTAGCCGGCGGCCTTGATGGCCAGCACGACATCGACCGAGCGGGTCTGGCGGATGGTCGCCATCATCGCCATCCGACCGGCATCGAGACGGGCCTTGGTCGGGTTGAAGATGAGCGTGTTCATGTCGTCGGACATGAAATTTCCTCCCTGTTTATCCGTGGGTCCCCGAAAGGACGGCGCCTCCGGCGGGGGCCGGAGGCGCTGGTGCATTATCTCAAGAAACCTATTTGGCGGCGACGGACGCAGCGCCCTGCGGCAACAACACGGCGTCCTTAGGCGGCAGGCCTTTGCCGCCCAAGTATTGCTGCGTGTTGGCCACCGCGCGCTCAACGATCTTGGCGAAGTTGTCGACCGTGGCGCCGGCCAGATGCGGCGAAACGATGGTCTGATCGAGGGTCAACAGCGGGCTGCCGACCGGCGGTTCGTTGGCAAAGGCATCAATGCCGGCGGCGAACAGATGACCGTCTTTGAGCACTCGGTAGAGGGCATCTTCGTCGACCAGGCCGCCACGGGCGCAGTTGATCAGCACGGCTCCCTTCTTCATGGCGCGCAGGCGTTTTTCGTCGATCATGCCCTTGGTCTGTGGCAACAGCGGCAAATGCAGCGTGACAATGTCGGAGGTCCGCAGCAGTTCTTCCAAGGTCAGGCGCTTGGCGTTGAATTCACGCTCGACCTCGGCCGGCACGTCGACCGGATCGTAATAGACAAGGTCGACACCGAAACCGGTCAGCAGCTTGGCCACCGACCTGCCGATGGCACCGAAGCCGACGATGCCGATGCGCTTGCCATCCATATGGCGGTTGATGCCGCGCGATTCTTCCTTGCCCCACTCGCCAGCCCGGGTGCGGCGGTCGACCTCGATCAGTCGGCGATAGGTGGCGAGCATCAACAGCACGGCATGCTCGGCCACCGGGATGGCGTTGCCGCCGGCCAGGCAGGCCACCGCGATGCCGCGCGCCTTGCAGGTGTCTTGGTCGAGCCTGTCGACGCCGGCACCGAGCTTCTGGATGAATTTCAGCTTCGGCGCGGCGCCCAGCAGTTCGCCGGTAACCGGGGCCGCCATGACGAAGGCGACGTCGGCGTTGGCCAGGACAGCGGTCTGATCCTCGGTCTTGCGGCTTTTGGCATAGGAGATTTCCCAACCCGGGGGCACACCCCGATTGATCGTCTCGACGATACCGGGGTGATATTGGTCGAGGACGGCGACCCTGATGACGTTATCGCTCATGACGTGCGTTTGCTCCCTGCTGCGCGCGGCGGCGGCCGGCCTACCCGCGGGCGCGGATCTTTGGAGGACTTCGGCGCAACCGTTGCGCCGCGCGGATGCTAGCCCGGCGCCCGCGACCATCGCAAGCGAATTGGCCGCCTGCCGCCCCGCTCTTGAGCCCCATCCGCAGCCGGTGTAACCAGACGGCTGGGCGGTAAGAAGAATGGGCCGGGAGGCAGGACGATGAAAATCACGGCGCTGGAGACCATCCAGCTCAAAAGCCTACCGATGACCATCTGGCTGCAGGTCCATACCGATGGCGGCATTATCGGCCTGGGCGAGTCGGCGCGCGAGCCGGCGACCATCGCCGAATATATCCACACCTCCGTTGCCGCTTATCTCTTGGGCAAGGACCCGCTGGCCATCGATCGGCACAACCGCCATCTGCTGTCGCGCAACGTCGGCTATGCCGGCAGCGCCGCCGAAGTGCGCGCCGCCAGTGCCGTCGATCTGGCGCTATGGGATATCCTCGGCCAGGCCACCGGTCAGCCGATCCATCAACTGTTGGGCGGGCTCAGCCGCGAACGGCTGCTGGTCTACAACACCTGCGCCAGCTTCGATTACCACATGGGTCCGGCGCAGAACCAGATGAGCCGTCAGGTGGCCAAGGGCGAAACGTCGAAGGCGCCGCAGGGCGTCTACGACGATCAGGTGCTGTTCATGAACCGCGCCGACGAACTCGCCCACAGCCTGATCGAGGAAGGCTACAAGGCGATGAAGATCTGGCCGCTCGACCCGCAGGCCCGGGCCACCGGCGGCAACCACATCTCCGCCACCGATCTCGCCGAGGGCATCGAGCCCTTCGAGAAGATCCGCAAGGCGGTGGGCGATAAGATCGATGTGCTATGCGAGATGCATTCCCTGTGGAACCTGCCATCGGCCATGCGCATCGCCCGGGCGTTGGAGCCCTATGCTCCGTTCTGGATCGAAGACCCGCTCGACAAGATGAACAACGTGCCGGCGCTAGCCGAACTGGCGCGCTATTCGCGCATCCCGGTGGCCGGCGGCGAGAACCTGTCGCACCTGACCATGTTCCGCGACCATCTGGCCGCCGGCGGGCTGCACTACGTCATCGCCGATCTGGAATGGTGCGGCGGCCTGACCCAGGCGCGCAAGATCGCGGCCCTGGCCGAAGCCTACCAGCGGCCACTGGCGCTGCACGATTGCCTGGGGCCGGTGTCGCTGGCGGCTTCCGTGCATCTGGCGATGCATGCGCCGAACGTGCCGTTTCAGGAGGTCGTCCGCTCGTTCATCGCCAGTTGGTATAAGGACGTGGCGACCAACATTCCGCGCATCGCCGACGGCTACATCTACCCGCTGATGGGCCCGGGCCTCGGCACCGCGTTGCTGCCCGACATCGTCAGGCGGCCCGATGCCATCGTGCGGCGGACGAACCTGTCATGACGGCTTACGAAACCCTGGCCGTCGACCATCCAGCCGAAGCCATATTGCGCGTTGCGCTGAACCGTCCGCAGGTGGCCAACGCGCTCAACACCCGCATGGGCGAGGAGTTGACCGCGCTGTTCGAGGGCCTGGCCATGGAGCCGGGCCGGCAGCGCTGCGTCGTGCTGACGGGGGCCGGCGAGCGGGCCTTCTGCGGCGGTGCCGATCTTAAAGAACGCAACGGCATGAGCGATGATACCTGGCATGCCCAGCACCTGGTGTTCGAACGCATGATCCGCGCCATCATCGATTGCCCGGTGCCGATTGTCGCCGCGGTCAACGGCGCGGCCTATGCCGGCGGCATGGAGATCGCCCTCGGCTGCGATTTCATCTATGCAGCGAACACGGCCCGTTTCGCGCTGACCGAGGTAACGCTCGGCATCATGCCGGGCGCCGGCGGCACGCAGAACCTGCCGCGCGCCCTGGGCGAACGCCGCGCCAAGGAGTTGATCCTCACCGGCCGGCCCTTTTCCGCCGAGGAGGCCCACGCCTGGGGCCTGGTCAACCGGCTGTGCGCGCCGGACGCCTTGGCAGCGGAAGCGCTCGCAACCGCCGCCGCCATCGCCGCCAACGCGCCGCTGTCGGTGCGCAACGCCAAGCGGGCAATCCATCACGGCCTGGGCATGACCCTGGCCGCAGGCATGCTGTTCGAGATCGAGGCCTATAACCGGCTGGTCGGCAGTGAAGACCGTCACGAAGGCATCCGTTCGTTCAACGAGAAGCGCAAACCCCGCTTTACAGGCCGCTAGGGATAGGCCTCTTTCAGATTGATGCAGCGGCCATCGCATGTGATGTTGCTCCCCCCCTCCCTGTCCTTCCCCTCACGGGGGAAGGGAACCCAGCGGTGCCACCGCAATTCGTTTGTCATAGAAACGGGACGCGGTAACAGCGTCCCTCCCCCCGTGAGGGGAGGGACAGGGAGAGGGGTGAGGCCGCCGAGGATGAAAGCGAAAGGGTCACGGGCATGACCGATACGGTGCATGTGGAGATCGGCGAGGATTACGTGGAGTTGCGCGACTCCGTGCGCCGCGTTTGCGCCGGATATCCGGGCAGCTACTGGCGCGACAAGGATGCGCGCAGCGAATATCCCACCGAATTCGTCCAGGAGATGACCAAGGCCGGCTATCTCGCAGCGCTGATCCCTGAAGAATACGGCGGCAGCGGCCTGCCCCTGCGCGCCGCCGCCGTGATCCTGGAAGAAGTCAATGCCTCCGGCTGCACGGCCAGCGGCGCGCATGCCCAGATGTACATCATGGGCACCCTGCTCCGGCACGGCAGCGCCGAACAGAAGCAACGCTACCTGCCCGCCATCGCGGCCGGCGATCTGCGCCTGCAGGCCTTCGGCGTCACCGAACCGACGACCGGATCGGACACCACCCAGTTAAAGACCCGCGCCGAGCGCCGTGGCGACCGTTACGTCGTCACCGGCCAGAAGGTCTGGACCTCGCGCGCGCTGCATTCCGATCTGATGCTGCTGCTGGCCCGCACGACGCCGCTCGATCAAGTGAAGAAACGCACCGAAGGCCTGTCGGTCTTCCTGGTCGACCTGCGCGCGAGCCGCGGCAAGGGCCTGGAAATCCGCCCGCTGCCGGCGATGATCAACCACAACAGCACCGAGGTCTTCTTCGATGGCCTGGAGGTGCCTGCCGAAAATTTGATCGGCGAGGAAGGCAAGGGCTTCCGCTACATCCTCGACGGCATGAACGCCGAGCGTATTCTGATCGCCGCCGAGGCCATCGGCGATGGCCGCTGGTTGTTGAACAAGTCCGTCGAATACGCCAACCAGCGCCACGTCTTCGGCCGGCCGATCGGCCAGAACCAGGGCGTACAGTTCCCGCTGGCCCGCGCCTATGCGGAAATGGAAGCCGCCGACATGATCGTGCGCCGCGCCGCCGCCCTGTTCGCCGCCGGACGCGACTGCGGACCGGATGCCAACATGGCCAAGATGCTGGCTTCGGAAGCCGCCTGGAAGGCGGCCGAGGCAGCGCTGCAAACCCATGGCGGCTTCGGCTTTGCCCGCGAATACGACATCGAACGCAAATGGCGCGAGTGCCGGCTCTACCAGGTGGCGCCGATCTCCACCAACCTAATCCTCGCCTACGTGGCGCAGCACGTGCTCGGCCTGCCGCGTTCGTACTGATCCGCGCTATACTTGTGGAACCAGCACAAGGGAGGGAACCATGATACGCAGTCTGGACGGCATTCGGGTATTGGAATTGGCCCGCTATCAGGCGGGACCGCGCGGCGGCATGATGATGTCCGACCTGGGCGCCGAGGTCATCAAGATCGAGCGTATCGGCGGCGAGGACACGCGCAACAACGCGCCCATCATGCGTGGCCAGAGCGTCTATTTTTCCGTCTACAATCGCGGCAAGAAAAGCCTCTGCCTCGACATGCGCACGGATCGCGGCAAAGCCATCTTCGGCGAATTGGTGAAGCACGCCGACATCGTGTTGGAGAATTTCCGCCCCGGCACCATGGCGGCCATGGGCTTTGACTACGAGAAGCTCAAGGCGATCAAGAAAGATATCATCCTCGTCTCCGTCTCCGGCTTCGGCCAATACGGCCCCTATCGCGAACGTATCGCCTTCGACGTGCTCGGCCAGGCGATGAGCGGCCTGATGACCCTGACCGGCCAGCCCACCGGCCGGCCGATCGGCACCGCCTTTTCGCTGGTCGACCGCACCACGGCGCTGCATGCCACCATCGGCGCCCTGGCGGCGCTACGCCACCGCGACCAAACGGGCGAAGGCCAGATGATCGATTGCTGCCTGATGGATTCCGCCCTGACCATGGTGGAAATTCCGATGAGCTACTACCTGGGCACCGGCGAGGAAGGCGGCGAGCCGGGCCGCCCGCCCTACCCCGCCCGCGACGGCTTCGTCATGATAATTTCCCATCAGCAACTTGATACCAATTCATATCATTATTCTTAATATATGTATGCCACGCTTGCAAATCTTTATCGAGAGAAACCCCTAAGATTACAAGGCCTTTATCTTTATATTTCTTC
>CAMCUA010000063.1 GCA_945878455.1 Asaia bogorensis
GTGTTGGTGACACGTGCACGGCGGTATCGGCGAGAAATACGGTGTGACCGCCGGCAATCATCAGGCTGATGCCGAACAGCGTGGCGTCTGGTGCCGTGTCGAGCACGCGCATCAATTCGTTCATTGCCACGTGGTAGCTGCGCGTCACGCCGGTGACCATGGCATCGGCATCGCCCATGGCAACCATGCAAGCGGCGAAGATATTGCGCTGCTGGTTGATCATGCGCTGGCAGTCGCGCTCCAGCCAACCTTTGCGCTGTAGCTTACGGTACACAAAGGCGGTGTATTTCGCGGTGCGATCGTTGAGCGCGGCATTATCAATCTCGATGCCGGTGAGATCAGGTATGCCCAGCGACTTCACCGTTTCGCGGATGCGGGCCTCGCGTCCGATCAATACCGGGGTGCCGTAGCCGGCATTGTAGAAAGCAACCGCGGCGCGAATGCTCTTCTCGTCCTCGCCTTCGGCGAACACCACCCGCTGCGGCTTGGCGCGTACCACATCGAAAATGGCACCGAGGCTGGCCATGGTCGGGTCTAGGCGGGCCGACAGCTGGGCACGATAGGCGCCCATGCTAGCAATCGGCTTGCGGGCTACGCCAGAATCCATAGCGGCTTTGGCGACGGCAGCTGGGACGGCGACGATCAGCCGCGGATCGAAGGGAGCAGGAATGATGTAGTTGGGACCGAAGCGCAGATGTTCGCCTGAATAGGCAGCCGCTACTTCGTCGGGCACGTCTTCGCGGGCCAATTGCGCCAGCGCCTCGGCGGCGGCGATCTTCATGCTGTCATTGATGGTGCTGGCGCGCACGTCGAGCGCGCCGCGGAAGATATAGGGAAAACCCAACACATTGTTGATCTGATTGGGGTAGTCCGAACGGCCAGTGGCCATAATCGCATCTTTGCGCACGGCCAGGACTTCCTCGGGCGTGATTTCCGGGTCCGGATTGGCCATGGCGAAGACGATGGGATTCTTGGCCATTGAGGCGACCATGTCACGGTTGACCGCGCCCTTTACCGATAGGCCCAGAAAAACATCGGCGCCCTTCATGGCATCCGTCAGCGTACGCGCCGTTGTGTCGGCGGCTAGCGCCGATTTCCATTGGTTCATGCCCTCGGTGCGGCCGCGATAAATGACGCCGGTCGAATCGCAGACGATGGCGTTATCCGCCGGCATGCCCATACTGCGTAGCAATTGCACGCCGGCGACGGCGGCCGAACCGGCACCATTGACGACGATTTTGGCGCTTTTCAGTGTCCGCCCGGTCAGGTGCAAAGCATTGATCAGGCCGGCCGCGATGATAATGGCGGTGCCGTGCTGGTCGTCGTGAAAAACCGGAATGTCTAATAGCTCGCGCAGGCGCTCTTCGATAACGAAGCACTCCGGCGCCTTGATGTCCTCCAGGTTGATGCCGCCAAAGGTCTTGCCCAGGAAGCGCACGCAGTTGACGAATTCGTCAACGTCCTGGGTATCGACCTCCAGGTCGATACCGTCGACATCGGCGAAGCGTTTGAATAGGACGGCCTTGCCTTCCATCACCGGTTTGGCACCCAAGGCGCCGAGGTTGCCGAGCCCGAGCACGGCAGTGCCGTTGGAGATGACGGCGACGATATTGCCCTTAGCGGTGTAGTCGTAAGCCTTGCTGGGATCCTTGAAGATCTCTAGGCAGGGCGTGGCCACACCTGGCGAATATGCCAGTGAAAGGTCGCGCTGGGTGGTCAGCGGCTTGGTCGCCCGGATTTCGAGTTTGCCCGGCCGGCCGCTGGCATGCATTGCCAGCGCGTCGCGGGCCAAGTCGGTTGCGGCCTTATCCGCCATGGGTATTCACCTCCCTTGTGTGTCGTCTGAATCGTCGGGCGCCGTCTGGGCTTTCCCGCTTGGCGAAAAACAACTCTGCCTCGCGGGCGATAGCCTAGCGGGGTTCGATCGACACGGCCTGCTGACCTACGGGTTCTGGGGGTTGCGTGGAGCCAAACTTTTTTGATGGTCTGACCTGGAGCGCGACATTGTGCCCAAGCCCGCGTGCGATTCATAGTCCGGAAGCATGCTGCATGTGCTAAGGTCGGCCTGTTCCAAACCCGCACCCGCGAAAGCCTTGTCCCCCGACACCGAACGCCCTGAAGACAGCGCCGAATCTGTTCCGGATGCGGCAACGCTTGCCGGCGCGACGCCGATGATGAGCCAGTATCTGGCGATCAAGCGGGGTCACCCCGATTGCCTGCTGTTCTATCGCATGGGCGATTTTTACGAGCTGTTCTTCGCAGATGCGGAAAAAGCATCGAGGGCGCTCGATATTGCGCTGACCAAGCGGGGTAAGCATCTGGGCGAGGAAATCCCCATGTGCGGCGTCCCTGTGCACAGTCACGAAGCTTATCTCGCCCGCCTCATCCGCCAGGGTTTCCGTGTCGCCGTCTGCGAACAGACGGAAGACCCGGCCGAGGCACGCAAGCGGGGCGGCAAATCGGTAGTCGCCCGTGCCGTGGTGCGCACCATCACGGCGGGCACCCTGACCGAAGACACTCTGCTCGACGCGCGCCGCCACAATTATCTTGCCGCCTGTGCCGAAACTCGCGGCGCCTTGGGTCTAGCCTGGCTCGATATGTCGACCGGTGATTTCGCCACCCAGCCGTTGGATACCGGTGGGTTGGATGCGGCGCTCGCCCGCTTGGCGCCGGGTGAACTGTTGCTGTCCGACAAGTTGCTCGAACGGCCCGAACTGTTCGAGACGCTCGCCACCTGGAAAGAACGCCTGACACCGCTGCCGGCGCCGCGCTTCGACAGCCAGGCGGGCGAACGCCGGCTTTGCGAACTCTACGGGGTTGAAACCCTCGAAGCCTTCGGTGCCTTCGAGCGGGCCGAGATTGCCGCTGCCGGCGCCCTCGTCGATTACGTCCGCCTCACCCAACAGGGCAAGCTGCCGCGCATCGCCCAGCCCCGCCGCCTGGCCCAGGGCGCGATGATGGCCATCGATGCTGCCACTCGACGCAATCTGGAACTGACCGAAAGTCTGACCGGGGAGCGTCGCGGTAGTCTGCTCGGCGTCATCGACCGCACCGTGACCGGAGCCGGCGCCCGGCTGCTCGCCGCCCATTTGTCGGCACCGCTAACCGATCCTGGGGCCATTCACCGCCGCCACGACATGGTCGGCTACTTCGCCGATGGCGCGCGTCGCCGCGCTGATTTGCGCTCTCTGCTCGCCCGCTGTCCGGATATCGAACGCGCCCTGTCACGCCTGACCGTCGGGCGCGGTGGGCCGCGCGACCTCGCCGCCGTGCGCGACGGCTTGGCGCTGACTGCCGGGATCCGCGACCTGTTGACCGGCGGCGATCCGCTGCCAGAGGGCATCGCCGCCTGCCTGAAGGGGCTCGGTTTTCATCGACCGACGGTGGATCGGCTGAGCAGGGCGCTGGCGGCCGAATTGCCGATGCTGGCCCGCGACGGTGGCTTCATCGCCGCCGGTTATGCGCCGGAGCTGGACGAACTGCTGAGCTTGCGCGACGAAAGCCGCCGTCACGTCGCCGGTCTGCAAACGCGCTACGCTGCTGAAACAGGTGTTGGTGCCCTCAAGGTCCGTCACAACAACGTGCTCGGCTATTACATCGAAGTGGCGGCCCGCCATGCCGAATCGCTACCGACGGGCGCCGCCGGACCGTTCATCCACCGCCAGACGATGGCCGGGGCTATGCGCTTCACCACGGTCGAGCTGGGTGAGCTGGAAGCCAAGATATCTCGTGCCGCCGACAGGGCCCTGGCGGTGGAGATGGAAATGCTCGCCGATCTGATCGGCGAGGTGACGGGGCGTGCAGACGATATCGCCACCGCCGCCCGCGCGCTGGCGACCCTTGATGTCGCGTCCGCGCTGGCCGAACTGGCGGCTGGCGGGCGCTATGTGCGCCCACAGGTCGATGCCAGCACCGATTTCACGATTGTCGGCGGTCGCCATCCGGTGGTCGAAGCGGCATTGGAGGCGGGCAGCAGCGGCGGCTTCGTCGCTAACGATTGCCGGCTCGATCATGAAGCCCGGCTGTGGCTGATCACCGGCCCCAACATGGCCGGCAAGAGCACGTTTTTGCGCCAGAACGCGCTGATCGCCGTGCTGGCCCAGATGGGTGCCTACGTGCCGGCCGAATCGGCGCGCATCGGCGTCGTCGATCGCCTGTTCTCGCGCGTCGGCGCCGCCGATGACTTGGCCCGTGGCCGCTCCACCTTCATGGTCGAAATGGTCGAAACGGCCGCCATCCTCAACCAATCCGGCCCCCATGCCCTGGTCATCTTGGACGAGATCGGGCGCGGCACGGCGACCTTCGATGGCCTGTCCATCGCCTGGGCCGTCGTCGAACATTTGCACGAGGTCAACCGTTGCCGGGCGCTGTTCGCCACCCACTATCACGAACTGACGGCGCTGGCCGCCCGCCTCGACGGTCTCAGGTGCCACAGCATGCGGGTCAAGGAATGGCAGGGCGATGTCGTCTTCCTGCACGAAGTCGGCCCCGGCGCCGCCGACCGCTCCTATGGCATCCACGTCGGCCGCCTGGCTGGCCTGCCGGCCCCGGTCGTGGCGCGCGCCGAAGACGTTCTGCGCAAGCTGGAAGCCGGAGAAGCGTCGTCGACGCTGATCCGCCTTGCCGACGACCTTCCCCTTTTCGCCTCTGCTCGGCCACGCTCCGGCAGCCCTGCCGCCACTGCCGTGCCATCGCCTGTCGAAGATGCGCTGCGCGGCACCAATCCCGACGATCTGACGCCGAAAGAGGCGTTGGAGGTGCTCTATCGGCTTCGGGGGCTGCTACCGCCCCGGACATGAAAAAGGCCGCGGCAATGGCTGCGGCCTGCATCGTCCACGTGCAATGTCAGTTCAATGGCGGAAGTGGCGCATCCCCGTGAACACCATGGCCAGGCCCTTCTCGTCGGCGGCCGCGATCACCTCAGCGTCGCGCACCGAGCCGCCGGGCTGGATGACCGCCGTGGCTCCGGCATCGGCGGCGGCGAGCAGGCCGTCGGCGAAGGGAAAGAAGGCGTCCGAGGCGACCACCGAACCCATCGCCCGGCTTACTGCCTCACCCGCCGCTTCCGAAGTCTCGCGGCATTTCCAGGCGGCGATGCGCGATGAATCGACCCGGCTCATCTGCCCGGCGCCCAAGCCCACCGTGGCACCGCTCTTGGCATAGACGATGGCATTCGATTTCACGTGTTTGCAGACTGTGAAGGCGAACCTTAGATCGGCCATCTCGCTTGCTGTCGGCGCCCGCTTGGTCACCACCTTCAGGGCGTCTTCGAACACCCGGTCGTCGCGCGACTGCAACAGATAGCCGCCGGCCAGCGAGCGCAGCGTCATCCCCGCCTGGCGCGGGTCCGGCATGGCGCCCGTAACGAGTACGCGCAGGTTTTTTTTCGCTGCCAATAGCGCCTTGGCTTCGTCGTCGAGCGATGGTGCGATGATCACCTCGGCGAACAGCTTGGCGATGGCCTCCGCCGTCGCACCGTCGAGGGTGCGGTTGACCGCAATGATGCCGCCGAAGGCGCTGACGGGATCGCATGCCAAAGCCTTGGCATAGGCATCGTTCAGATCGGTGCCGATGGCGACGCCGCAGGGATTGGCGTGCTTGACGATGACAGCCGCCGGCTCGCTGAATTCGGCGGCGAGTTCAAAGGCGGCGTCGGTGTCGTTCAGGTTGTTGAAGCTCAGCTCCTTACCCTGCACCTGCTGGGCGCTGGCGACGCCGGGGCGCGGTTGGCCGCCGACGTAGAGCGCGGCCTGCTGATGCGGGTTCTCACCGTAGCGCAGCGATTGCTTGAGCGTGCCGGAGAAAGTCGCGCGGTGCGGAAAGACCTCGCCCAGTTGGCCTGCGAACCAGCCGGCGATCGCTGCATCGTAGGCTGCGGTGCGGGCATAGGCAGTGGCCGCTAGCCGCCGCCGGGTCGTTGCGCCGACGGCGCCGTTGCCGGCCTCCATTTCGGCGATCACCATGTCGTAGTCCTCGGGATCGACGACCACCGTTACCCAATTGTGATTCTTAGCGGCGCTGCGGATCAGCGCCGGGCCGCCGATGTCGATGTTCTCGATGCAGTCAGCGAAGGCAGCGCCCTTCGTCACCGTCGCCTCGAAGGGGTAAAGGTTGACCACCAGAAGGTCGATGGGTGCAATCCTATGGGTGTGCATCGCCGTATCGTGGGCGGCATTGCTACGGATGCCCAAAAGTCCGCCGTGAATGGTCGGATGCAGGGTCTTCACCCGGCCATCCATCATCTCGGGAAATCCGGTGTGTGCGGAAACGTCGGTGACCGCCACGCCAGCCTCGCGCAACGCCGTTGCCGTGCCTCCTGTCGACAGTACCTCGACGCCTTGCGCGCCCAGGAATCGGCCCAATCGTTCGAGCCCGCTCTTGTCGGAAACGGAAATCAGGGCGCGGCGGATGGCGGTCATCGCAGTTCCTAATCTTTGGGTCGCGTCGGTGCTGTCTTTACCCGGCGATGGCGACGACGGGCAAGCCCGGACCCGACTGCTCCGTCCCGTCCGGCCGGTATTCCGGCACCAGTTGGCGGATGGTCGTGCCGATGCGCCTCGGGTCGCCCTCGCCGACGGCTTCGCGCAGCTCCGCCAAGCCGGCCTGCAACGCATTGCCGTCGCCCAGGCGCGGCGCGGCCAGCAACACGCCCTTGCAGGCGGTCGGCACCAGCGGCTCGCCGCCGTGGAACAATTCCTCGAATAGTTTCTCGCCCGGACGCGTTCCGGTGATGGCGATCTTGATGTCGATATCGGGGCGCCGGCCGGCCAGCCGGATCATCTGCCGGGCCAGATCGAGGATTGCCACCGGCTCGCCCATGTCGAGCACATGGATGCGACCACCCTTAGTGCCGTCCTCGGTGATGCCCAATGCCGAGGTCTGCAGCACCAGCTCGACTGCCTCGCCGATGGTCATGAAGTAGCGCTTCATGTCGGGATGGGTGACGGTCAGCGGACCGCCGGCGGCCAATTGGCGTTGGAAGAGCGGCACCACCGATCCGGTCGACCCCAGCACGTTGCCGAAGCGCACGGTGACGAAGCGTGTGGCGTGCGCGCCTTCGGCCCGCTGCATGTCCAGATGCTGGCAATAACATTCGGCGATGCGTTTGGTGGCGCCCATGACGCTCGATGGGTTCACCGCCTTGTCGGTGGAGATCATCACCATGACGCCGACCCCGGTGGCGACGCAGGCATCGGCGACATTCACGGTGCCGTGCACGTTGGTCGCTACACCCTCCACCGGATTGGCCTCGACCAGGGGCACGTGTTTCAGCGCCGCGGCATGAAAGACCAACTGCGGGGCATGGTGGCGGAATAGCCGCTCGACGCGGCTCCGGTCGCGCACGTCGCCCAATTCAGCATGGCGCGGCAACAGGGGATGACCTTCGCCAAGCTCCTGGTCGATGGCGTAAAGATTGAACTCGGAACTGTCGAACAGCACCAGTTCGGCTGGATGATAGCTGGCAATCTGGCGCGCCAGTTCACCGCCGATGCTGCCGCCGCCGCCGGTGATCAACACCCGCTTGCCTTGGATTAAAGTGGCCATGGCGCTGCGGTCGAGCGCCGTCTTCGGCCGGCCGAGCAAGTCCTCGATTGCGATCGGGCGGACCTCCATGCGGCTGTCCTCGCCGCTGCGGAAGTCGGTCAGACGCGGCAGGCGGGCCATGGTCATGCCCAGGCTGTCGGCGGTCTCCAGCAGGCGGCGCAGTTCGCTGCCGTCCAAGTCATCCTTGGTCACAATCAGCCGCTGCGGCCGTTCGTCATGACGGCCCAGCCGTTCGACCACTGTCGCCAGGTCGTCGAGCGTGCCCATCACTTCCACCCCATGGATGCGCCGGCCGACACGGGCGGCACGGTCGGCGACGATGCCGACAACTCGGTAGTTGATATCGCCGCCCCGCGACAAGTGACGGATGAACAGTTCAGCGCCGTCGCTGGCGCCGGCCAGCAGCACCGGAATGCGATTGGCGCCCTCGCGGCGCAGGCGCAGGTCGAGCCGCCGGTCCTTAAACATGCGGTACAGGAAGCGCGGTCCGCCCAACAGTACCGGCAGGATAAACCACTGGATGACCAGCAGCGAACGCGGCAGGCTCTCCATCCGGGTCCACAGAAACATCGCCAGTAGGAACAGCAGGATGGCCAGGGTCGAGGCGCGGCCGATGGCCAGTACGTCTTCCAGCGAGGCGTAAAGCCAAACCCCCCGGTACAGGCCCATGGCCCAGAACACTGGGGCTGCCACCAGGATGAACAGCAGCGCGCCTTGGATGGCCAGGCTGCCGCTGTATGCGAAGGCGGAATCGCCCAGGCGCAGCCACATGGCGAGCACAAAGGACGCCCCGGCCATGATCAAGTCGTGGCTGTAAGCGATCAAAGCCCGTGACGGCGGCAATTTGGCAAACAGCTTATGGGGGATCGGACAGTTTCCTTCGATCAGCGCAAGGTGGCCAGGAACCAGGTCGCGGCCTCTGCCAAGCCCCGCTCTGCTGACAGCGGCGGCAGCCAGCCCAGGTCGCGACGGATTTTTGCGTCATCGACGACGAGCGAGTCAAGCAATCGCGCCGCCATGCTCTGCCGGCCGACCAGCACCAGGCCGGCGCGCAGCAGGCCGGGCGGCACCGCCAGCAGCCTGGCCGGCTGGCCCATCAGGGCGCGCAGCCGGCGCACCAGGTCTGCCACCGACAGGTCCTCACCATCGCGCAGAACATAGGTCTGTCCCGCCGCCGCCGGGTGTTGCAGCGTCAAGCAAATGGCATCCGTTAGGTTGTGCAGGGCGATCAGGCTGCGCCGGTTGTCGGCAGCGCCGAGCGGCAGCGGCAGGCCCGAGCGGCATAGCTTGAACAGCGCCAGCATGTTGCCGCCAACCCCCGGGCCGTAGACCAACGGCGGGCGCAAGATCACGGTTTCCAACCCCCGCGCCACGCCGATCCGTGCCAGCGCCTGTTCCGCCCGCCACTTCGATTCGCCGTAAGGGTCGTCGGGGCGGGGCGGGGTGGCCTCGCTGAGCGGCATGCTGGCTGGGGCATCGCCGTAGACCTTGATCGAACTGACGAACAGCAGCCGCCGCACGCCGGCCGCGGCCGCCGCCTCGGCCAGCCGACGGGTGCCTTCAGCGTTGACCCGGATATGCGCTGCGGTTGCCGTGCGCGGGTCTTCGTGCATGACATGGACACGCGCTGCCAGATGGACAATGGCATCGATGCCGTCCAGGGCGGTGCGCCAATCCGTGTCGGGTCCGATGTCGGGAATGACGGTCGATTCGGTTGCCCCATCCGGTGTCGTGCCGGCGCGGCGCAGGGTGGCGCGCACGTCATGGCCCGCCGCCGTCAGCACGGGACACAATGCCCGGCCGACAATTCCCGTCGCGCCGGTGACCAGGATGCGGCTCATTTTGGGGATCAGGGCAACGCGATGGTGCCGGCGCTGGCGCCGTTGCCGGCGGCAGCGGCCTCCAGCACGTGGATCATGCGCGCCGCCTGGCGTTCGCGGCTGTGGCCCGGCGCGGCAGCCAGACTGGCGCGGCCCAGCGTGGCGCGCAGCCCGTCATCGCGCATCAGGGTCAGCGCCGCGTCGGCCAGTGCCGAGGGATTTTCCGGTGCTATGCAAATCCCGGCACCGTCGGCCTTCAGGATGGCCGTCGCCTCACCGGGGGGCAGGGCCAAGATCAAGGGCAGTCCCATGCCCATCGCCTCGAACATCTTCGATGGGATGACCTCGGCAAATACGGGCGAATCGCGCAGATGGACCAACGCCACGTTGCACAGGCTCCAGATGCGCGGCATCGCTTCTTTTGGTTGCGGCGGGATGAAAACCACATTGGTCAATCCCCGCCGCTCGGCCATGGCCATCAGTTGGGTCCGCTCGGCTCCGGCGCCGACCAGCACGAAACGCAAGTCGACCTCGCTGCGCAATCGATCGGCGGCATCCAGCACGTTGCCCAGGCCGTGCGCCATGCCATGGGTGCCGACGTAGCCGATGACGAATTTGCCGCTAAGATTCCAGCGTTCGGCCAATTCCGCATCGCGCGGGCGCGGCGCGTAGCGCGGCGTGTCGACGCCGTTGACGACAACGGCGATCTTCGCCGCCGGGATGGCACGCCCCACCAGGTTGGCTTTAAAAGCGTCGGTCAGGGCGACGACGCAGGCGGCCCGCCGGTACAAGAACAGTTCCAGCTTCTCCATCCAGCGCAGGAACATATTGTCGTCCATGGCGCCGACGGCGGTGATCGATGCGGGCCACAAATCGCCCAATTCGAAAACGAAAGGCCGCCGCCGGGCCGCGCCCAGCATCCATCCTGCAACGGCGGCGAAGAACTGCGGTGAGGTGGCGACCACCACATCTGGACGCTTCTCGAACAGGCCGGCAACGAAGCTGCTGACCATGAAGCTGAGAAAGTCCAAGGTGCGCAGCGCTACGCCCCGGTTCGCTGCGATGAAAGTCTTCACCCGTACGATCCGGACGCCGTCGCGATCCTCCACTTGACGCCAGCGGTTGCAATAGCCGGCGAACAGCTTGCCTTCGGGGAAGTTCGGGGCCGAGGTCATGACCGTTACCCGATGTCCCCAGCGCGCCCAGTAGCAGGCCCGTTCGTAAACCCGGGTGGCGGCGGCGTTGGTCTCGGGCGGATAGTTTTCGGTCAGGAACAGAATATTCATCGGGCCCGGCGCGGCCCGACGATGAAGCGAAACAGCAGCAAGGCGACAGCGGCGATGGCACCGAGCAGCGCCGCCCAGCCCCATTGCGGCCAGCGCGCGGCGGCGGCGGCCAAGGCTATCAGCACGATGTTGACGCCGGTAATGGCCAAGACGGCGGCGCCGTGGCTCATGCCGCGGTGCACCGCCCGTTGGTAAGCGTGCTCGCGATGTGCTGCAAACACAGGCTCCAGCCGCGTTACCCTATCGATCAGGGTCACCGTGGCGTCCGCCACGTAATAGAGCGGCAGGATCAATGCCGCCGCCCACAGGCCTTCGGCCGCCAAAACGAACAACAGCCAAGCCATCAGGAAGCCGAGTGGCACGCTGCCGACATCGCCCAGGAAGATGCGGGCCGGCGGACGGTTCCACCATAGGAAGCCCGCTGCCGCTGCTGCCGCGGTCAAGCCGAAGGCGGCCAGCGGCGTGACCAGGTCGGCGACCGTGGCGACGATGGCGATACCGCAACCGATGCAGATGGTCTCGACGGCGGAAATCGCGTCGATACCGTCCATGAAGTTGTAGAGATTGAGAAACCAGACCCACAGAAAACCGGCGAGGATTAGGCCGAGCCCTGGCGACACCCAGCCCTGCAATACACCGAAGCTTTCCGGCGCGACGACGATGACGATGCTGACGGTCGCGAACTGGGCCGATAGCCGGGTCGAGGGTTTCAGGCCGCGCGTATCGTCGATCCATGACAGAAAGGCCAATCCCGCCGCTCCGGCCAGGACCGAGGCCATCGGCGGGCTGTTGGCCATGGGTTCGCTGATATTGCTGACCACCCACCAGGCGACGATCAGCACCGAAATGACGGCGATGCCGGCACCGCGCGGTGTCGGATGGGTGTGGCTGCTGCGCTCATTGGGATGGTCCAATATCTGGCGTTCGGCGAGCACAGGCAGAACGGTTCGCGTGGCGGCGAAGCTGGCCGCCATCACGGTAATGCACAGGATGGTGAGAAAGATCGGGTCCATGGGTGCGGTTATAGCGTTGCGGCCGGTTCGCCGTCACCGTCTTGTTCCAGCCGCCAGGTTACGCGCAGGCCTGCGGCGTCGGCGGATCGGTGCAGCACGATCTGCGACGTTGTCTCCATGACGTTAAATCGCGGTGCGTAGACGCTGGCTTCGATCGTGACTGGCCCGTCGGCGGCGAATCGCCAAGCGCCGTCCGGTGTCGTCAGGCGCACGGCATCGCCGCCGTCTTGTGTGGGCGCGACCGCCGGGTGTAGGTGGAAGCGGATGGCCGCCGATCCGGGCGTCCCCGTGCTGATGGGCTCCAGCCTGTCCTCGCCCTGCAAGCGGCGGCCAGCGGAATCGAGCGTCAGCCGCCGGCGATGGCGCCAGCCGCGATGGCGATATCCATCGTGCCAGCCCTCTAGCGTCAGGCCGTCGGCGGCGCGGTAAGCTGCCGCCGCACGCGGCCGGCGGCCGAGGCGGAAGACGCCGTGCACTTCGGCGCTGTCCTCGCCGGCGAAGGTCAGCGTGCTGTGGCTGGCGGTGCCGCGCAGGCGGTTGCGCCAGGCCGGGTCCTGATAGGCTAAGGTGCCGCAGTTGACGATAAGCCGCTGCGTTCCCGCCGACATTTCGAATGCCAACATATCCGCGTGGGCGTGGGCGGGCAGATCGTTGGGACAGCACGGCCCGGCATCGAGCAGCACGACGGTCGCCCCCGCCGTCAATCGATGGTATCCGGCTTCCGGCAGGTCGGCTGCTGCTGCGGGTCGGCCGCTACGGGCATCGATGGCGGCCAGCAGCTGTGCCTCCCCGACGGTGCCGTCGTTGAACAGGGCCAATCCGCCATCGCCCAGCCGCAGTGTCGCCAATGCCGGCCCCATGCGGCGGATCGCATCGCTTAGCCAGGTCGGCGTCTGATCGCCGAGCAGGTCGGCGAGGTCGATCAGATCGACCATGACCTGCACATGATAGGTCGGCGAGCGTTCCTCGTGCATACCGTCCGGCAACACTTGGCGGGCCACGGCCTGTTCCAAGTCCTGCAAGGCGCGCTGGCCAACCGCAGTGTGGCCTGGCAGGCAGCGTCCAGCGGCAACCAGCGCCTTCAGGTTCTTGATCAGATGATTGCCTCCGACATCCCACTCGATGCATCGCGACAGATGCCGGGCCTGACGGTGCAGGGCGACGACGAAGACACGCTGGAAGGCGGTGGGGGCATTGTCGAGCAGCTTGGGGGCATGGTGCAGCCAAGCGAACAGCCGCAGCGATAGGGGATAGGGGTGCCAAGCGATGCCCGCCGGTCGGGAATGATGGGCGATCCAGTCGGCGATCAATAGTCGGGTGGCATCCACCCACCGTGCATCCCCTGTCGCCGCCAGATCGGCTAGCCACTCGAAATAATGCAGGGTGTAGTGCCACAGCGGCGACTGGTCGGGTGCCGACCAATCGACCGGTGCGGCCAGCGGCCGTTCCCGTTCCAACAGGCGGATGCGCCCGGCCAATATCCGCCGGCCATTGTCGGCATCGCCCGGCGTTAGCGACGGCACCGGCCGCACGGGTGCCGGCTGATCGCCCGCCGGCAGACAGCATCGGTCGTAGAGGGGCGAGGCAAACCAAGGCCTGCGGACGCGGGCCCATAGCCGCTGTACCACCTGTTCGCCGCGCAGGTAGCGCAGGGTACGAAGATCGGCGCCCAGGCTCATGGGGTGGCCAGCGAATCCTTCCAGGCGACCAGGGTCAGAAGTGCCCAAACCTTCAGCGCATGGTCCCTTCCGCCGCGCCGGTGCTCGTCGAGCAGGCGCTGGACAGGTACCCAATCGATACCGACGCCGGCCAGGGATTCGGGTGTCAGCCGGCGGATAACCTCGCCGGCCAGTTCGCCTTTCAGCCAGCGGCCCATCGGCGGGTTGAAGCCGCGCTTGCCGCCTTGCACCAATTCGGCCGGCAACAACCGCCGCGCCACGGCGCGCAATACGGCCTTCAGTCCGCCGGCGACGCGGGTCGCCGCATCCAGCCGGCCGAGCGCCTCGACCACGCGATGGTCGATCAGCGGCAGGCGCAGTTCCAGCCCATGGCGCATGCTCATGGCATCGCCATAGGCCAGCAGATTGCCGGGCAGGAAAGAGGAAAGGTCGGTCTGCTGCATGGCGTTGAGCGGATCGGTGGGCGATGCCTGCCGGTAAAGCTCGGCAATCGGCCGGGGTGGAGTCACCGCCTCGCCGAGCAAGGCACGGCGCTCGGCGGGGTCGAAGTATTCCACCCAGGCTGCGTACATTTCGGCATCGGGCAGATTGGCGGCAGTAAGGAATTCGCGCAGCCGGCGCGGGCCGTGCCGGCCGGCGGAATTTTCCGGAATCCATCGCGCTGCCGGTGCGATAACGGCCTCGCGCAACCAGCGTGGCAGGCGGCGGTAGCGCTGTGCCAACAAACCGCCTTGGTAGCGTGGATAGCCAGCGAAGACCTCGTCGCCGCCATCGCCGACCAGGGCGACGGTGACATGCTGGCGGGCCTGTCGCGACAGGTCGTGGATCAGCAGCGCTGTCGGATTGCCGAAGGGTTCGCCGAAGGCCCGCAGGTGATCGTACATTAACCCGGCCAGCGCCGGGCTAGCCGGCAGCTCCGTATGCACGCTGTCCAGGTGTGCGGCGATCCGCGCGGCCTGGTCGCGTTCGTCATAAGCGGCCTCGGCGAAGGTCATGGTGAAAGTGCGGATCGGCGGTCCGCCGGCGCGCTTGCTTGCGCGCGCCATCAACGCGGCGATGACCGAACTGTCGATGCCGCCGGAGAGAAAACAGCCCACGGGCACATCGGCAATCATCTGACCGGCGACGGCGCGTTCCAACAGCGGCAGGATTTCCTCGGCCGCCGCTTCG
>CAMCUA010000064.1 GCA_945878455.1 Asaia bogorensis
CAATCGACAGGTTCTGGGCATTATCGTCATTGGCGACGACTTCTCCCGCCGCATTCTGAGCGGGCAGGCGACACCGGCACAGCTCATCGTCGACGGCACCGATGCCAATTCTGCACGCCTGGTGGAGGGTTACGTGCAGGGCGTATGGAATACGTGGATTGCGCAGCTCGCCAGCGAACGGCTGGGCTCAGGCGCGGTGCGCGATGCGGCGCCAGTCGATCTGCGTGCCCGGGTCTGGTTCAATCCGGCGGTCAACAGCCGGCATTTCCTAGTGCCTGGATTGATTGCCATTATCATGACCCTGATCGGGGCGCTGCTTACCGCCTTGGTTGTTGCCCGCGAATGGGAGCGCGGCACCATGGAGGCGCTGCTTACCACGCGGCTGACACGCGGCGAATTCCTGATGGGCAAGACAGCGCCTTATTTTCTGCTCGGCATGGGGGGCATGGCGGCGGCTGTGATGTTGTCGGTCACGATCTTCGGCGTGCCATTCCGCGGCTCCGTGTGGGTGCTGGTTCTCTGTTCGGCGGCCTTCATGCTGGTCATGTTGGGTATCGGTCTCTTGATCTCGACGGTAACCCGCAATCAATTCGTCGCCTCCATCGCGGCGCTGCTGGTGACGATGCTGCCGGCAACAATGCTGTCGGGCTTTCTATTCGACATCGCATCGATGCCCGGTTGGGTACAGGTCATCACCCACGTCGTGGCGGCGCGCTATTTCGTGGCCATCCTGCAGACGCTGTTCCTGGCCGGCGATATCTGGGCGGTGATCGGGCCCAGCCTTCTGGCACTGTGCGCCATGGCATCGTTGTTCGTCGGGCTGACGGTGTGGCGTACCCGGCGGAGGCTGGAATGAGCCAGGCCTGGCGTCGCATCCGTGCCCTGGTGGTGCGCGAGTTCATCGCTATCTGGGCCGATCGGCGGACGCGCGTGATCCTTATCGTGCCACCGTTGGTGCAGCTTCTGGTCTTCAGCTATGCTGCCACCTTCGAGGTCAATAACGTGGCCTTGGCTGTGCTCAACCGGGACGGTGGCGCGGCCAGCCGGGCGTTGGTTGCTGCGTTCACCGCCTCGCCAGCCTTCATGCCTGTGGCACGCCTGCAAAGCGAACGCGAGATTGCGCCCGTTCTCGATTCCGCCATGGCGAAGGCCGTATTGCACCTCGGCCCGACGTTTAGTGCCGATCTGGCGGCCGGGCGGCAGGCAGCGGTGCAGTTCATTGTCGATGGACGGCATTCCAATACGGCGCTGGTGGCGGTCGGATATGCCGGCGAAGTGGTCAGTGCTTTCATCGGCGAGCGTACCAAGTCGGGCACCCTGCAGGCTCCCCGATTGGTGGTGCGGGCCTGGTTCAATCCCAATCTGTCCAGCCGCTGGTTCATCGTGCCGGCGTTGGTCGCCATCCTGACGTTCGTCATTGCCAGCGTGATAGCCGCGCTTTCGGTGGCCCGGGAACGCGAATTGGGTACCTTCGAGCAATTGCTGATGACGCCCTTGCGCCCGCTCGAACTGTTGATCGGTAAAACCGTGCCGGCGCTGATCATCGGCTATGTCGAGGGGTTGGTTATCGCCGCAGCCGCAGTTTTGATCTTCGGCGTGCCATTCCGCGGTGCCGTCACTGTCCTCGTCGTGGCGCTGGCCGTATTTCTGCTGTCAATCATCGGCATCGGCCTGATGGTCTCGGCGTTGGCCCGCACCCAACAACAGGCGATCGTCGGCGTCTTCGCCTTCCTGATGCCAGCGGTGATTCTGTCGGGTTTCGCAACGCCGGTCGCCAATATGCCTGAAGCCATCCAGACGCTGACCCTGATCAATCCATTGCGCTATATGCTGGTCATCCTGCGCGGCCTATTCCTGCAAGACGCACCGTGGGAGCTGGTGGCCGCCAACTTGTGGCCGATGGCCTTGATCGGACTTGTCACCGGTGGTGCCGCGACGTGGCTGTTCCGCCGCCGGGTGGCGTGAATCAGGAGACGACGATGGATCCACGCGACCAGATACCGCCGCCGGGGGACTATGTGCTCGACCACATCGGCTTTTTCGTGCCGGACATGGAAGCCGGCGCGACGGCCCTGCGACGGCTCGGCTTCTTCCTGACGCCCTACACGGCGCAACAACATTCCCTCGGCCCCGGCCAGCCCTTGGTATCGGCCGGCACCGGTAATCAGCTGGCGATGTTCGAGCGTGGCTACCTGGAACTGCTCAGCCCCTTCGCCGCCGGGCCTGTCGCGGATCAGTTGCGCGACGCCATGGAGCGTTATGTCGGATTGCATCTGATTGCGCTCGGCACCGCCGATGCCGCCGCCGATCACGCACGCGTCGCCGCCGCCGGTTTCGCCACCGTGCCATTGGTTCACCTGCAGCGCGATGTCGAGACGCCCGAGGGCGAGCGCACGGCCCGCTTTTCCGTCGCGCGAGTGCCGCCCGGAACCATGGTGGAAGGCCGCATTCAGTTCTGTCAGCATCGCACGCCCGAGGTGCCCTGGCAGGTGCGCTGGATGAGCCATGGCAATGGCGCTCGCCGGCTGACGGATATCGTGCTCTGCGTCGCCGATCCGGAGGAAGCCGCCCGCCGCTACGGCCGTTTCTTCGACCGTGCACCGCGCCGGCTAGCCGTCGGTGGTTGGTCGCTTGACCTGGAGTGGGGCCGGGTGGTCATTCTGTCGCGCACCGCGCTGGTCGCTGTCTTGCCCGGGATCATCGTGCCGATTTTGCCGTTCATTGCCGCTTTCGCCGTGGAGGTCGCCGACCTCGCCGCGTTGCGCGCCCTGCTTGCCGCCAACGGCGTGGCGACGCTTCTCGATACCGCCGCCGCACTGGCGGCAGCGCCGATGCCGGCACTCGGCGGTGCGGCCGTTTTCCTTGGCGACGCGGATAGCGCGCCCTGGTTGGAAGGAGTCAGATCGCCAACCCGCCGTTGACGTGAATCACCTGGCCGGTGACATAGGCGGCATGCTGCGAGGCGAGGAAGGCGACGACCTCGGCAACCTCGTCGGGTCGGCCGAGGCGGCCCATTGGTACGCGTTTGAGCTGTTCGGCCCATTGTTCCGGGGTCAACGACGAATGGGTGCCCGGGTCCTTGGCAATGAAGCCGGGTGCCACTGCGTTGACGGTCGTGCCGGTCGGGGCTAGCTGCACTGCCAACGAACGCACCAGCGCTTCGAGACCTGCCTTGGCTGCTGCCGAGGCCGGAAAGGCGGGTACGTCGGGGCGGAAAACATGCGCGCCAAAGGCACTGATTGCCACCACCCGACCATCCCGCGCCCGCTGCAGGTGGGGCAGGGCGGTGGTGGCCAGGCTGACGAAGGCAAGGGTGATCGTCCGATGCGCTTCTTCAAAGGCCGCCAGGTTGAAGCTGCCGATGGGCTTGGCCAGGGCATAGCCAGCATTGCTGATCAGCACGTCGAGCCCGCCGAAGGCGGTCGTTGCCCTGTCGATCAATTGGCCTGCCGTGTCCGGTTCGGTAAGGTCGCCCAAGACTACGTCAACCTCGGCACCCGCCGCGCGCACCTGGGCGGCGACCTTTTCGCAATCTGCTCGATTGCGTCGAGTGTGGATCAGCAAAGCCACGCCTGGTGCTGCCATGCGGCGGCAGATGGCAGCGCCGATACCGGTGGCGGCCCCGGTTACCAGGATGCGGCGTTGTGGTGCTCTATCGCTCATCGAAGGTCCCTTTTCAGTTGGTGTCCCTGCGGCGTCGTGCTGGGCGTGCTGGCATCGATGCGCTGCAACACCACCGGCCGGTACCGCTTGGTTGTTTTGCCGACGCGGATGGCAGAGGTAAGCGTTTGTATGGCGCGCTCGGCGCTGCTCGCGTCGCGGGCATGGATGACCCCTAACGGTCGATTGGGGCCGACCGCCGCGCCGATGGGAGCGATGTCGCTAAGTCCCACGGCAGGATCGATGGTGTCCTGGGCGCGCCGTCGCCCCCCGCCCAGTTCGACCACCGCCATTCCCAAGGCACGGGTATCCATGCTGCTGACGATCCCGGGCTCGCGCGCCATTGCCGGTACCGTCACCGGCGCCCGTGCCAGATAGGCATCGGGCCGTTCAATAAAGTCTGTTGGGCCGCCGAGGGCGGCCACCATACGCGCGAAGCGCTCGGCGGCCGCGCCGGAATCGAGGGCGGCCTGCAGGCGTCTCCGCGCCACATCGGCAGTCTCCGCCAGACCGCCGCTCATTAGCATCTCGGCGCCCAGGGCCAGCACAGCGTCGTGCAGACGATCGTGCCCCTTCGCTCCGCTCAGGTAATCAATGGTCAGCAGCACCTCCAGCACATTGCCAGCGGCACTGGCCAAGGGCTGGTCCATGTCGGTGAGCAGGGCCGAGGTCCTGAGGCCGGCATGATTGGCGACACCGACGATGCTGGTCGCCAGTTCCTCCGCCAGGCTGCGCTCGGTAAAGAAGGCACCGGAGCCGCATTTGACGTCCATGACCAATCCATCCAGACCGGCAGCGAGCTTCTTGGCGAGGATCGATGTGGTAATCAGGGCAATGGACTCGACCGTGCCAGTGACATCGCGCACGGCGTAGAGCCGGCCGTCGGCTGGCGCCAGTTCGGCGGTCTGGCCAACGATGGCGCAGCCCGTGTCGGCGACCACTCGGCGCAGGCGGACGATACCGGGCGTCGCATCATAACCGGGAATGCTCTGCAATTTGTCCAACGTGCCGCCGGTATGACCCAGCCCGCGCCCGGAAATCATGGGCACGTAGCCGCCGCAGGCGGCGACCATCGGCGCCAGCATCAGGCTGACGGTATCGCCGACACCACCCGTGGAGTGCTTGTCGAGTATGGGCCCGGGCAGATGGTTGTCGCGCCAGTCGAGAGTCATGCCACTGGAAGCCATGGCCATCGCCATGACGGAGCATTCGACGCGAGTCATGCCGCGAAAAAAGACGGCCATGGCGAATGCAGCACACTGGCCTTCGCCAATGCTGCCGTCGGCGATGCCGGCGACCATGAAACGGATTTCCTCGTCCGACAGGGAAGCGCCATTTCGTTTGCGGCGGATCACCTCCTGGGTCAGCATTTTTACAATGACTCCAAGACATTGGTGATCAGCTGCGTCAGGGCGTCTGCACCCATAGCCGATTTAGCGAGAGTTTGGGTGTGGCTGAGCGGTGCAGCGGTCAGGCCCGAAGCCAGGTTGGTGATGTTGCAGATGGCAGCAACGCGCAGGCCTAAGTGCCGGGCGATGATGGCCTCAGGCACCGTCGACATGCCAACGGCGTCAGCGCCAAGTATGCGGGCGGCGCGAATCTCTGCCGGCGTCTCAAAGCTGGGACCGGAGAACCACATGTAGATGCCGTCACTGAGGGGGATGTCCAATTGACGGGCGGCGGCACGAAAGCGATCGGCCAGTTCGGAATCATAGGCCCGGCTCATATCGACAAAGCGGCTATCGCCGGCCTCGCCGATCAGGGGGTTGATGGCGGTCAGATTGATGTGATCGTGGATCAACATCAGCGACCCGGGACCGACGTCGTGGCGCAACGACCCTGCCGCATTGGTCAGGATCAAGGTGTGGCAGCCCGCTTCCTTGAGCGCGGTCAGCGGCGCTTTCATCGCTGCCGCATCGCCCCTTTCGTAATAGTGGCTGCGGCCCTGCATCGCAGCAACCGTGTGGCCACCGAGCTGGCCGAGCACCAACCGGCCAGCGTGACCGCCCACCCCTGGGGCTGGGAAGCCGGGAAGATCGGCGTAAGTCACGACGATGGCATCGTCGATGGCTTCGGCCAATGGGCCCAATCCGCTGCCCAGCACCAGGGCGATGCGTGGCACAAGGCTGCCGGCCCGGCTCCGGATGACATCGGCAGCGCTGTTCATGTCATGCTACCCGGTCCAAAGGCATGCGGCAGCAATTCGCCGAGGGAAAAGGTTTGGCGCACGCCTTCAGGTCCGGCGATGCGAACGATGGTATCGGCCGAGCCGAACTCGTGCAGTTTTTGGCGGCAACCGCCGCAGGGCGTGCACAGGTTGTCCGCCTCGCCAATCACTATGACTTCGATCAGTCGGGTTTCCCCGGCCATGACCATCGCTGCGATTGCCGCCGCCTCGGCGCAGACACCCTCGGGATAGGCCGCATTCTCGACATTGCAGCCGGCATAGATGGTGCCGTTGGCGCCGCGCACGGCGGCGCCGACGCGATGGCGAGAATAGGGGGCATAGGCGCGCTCCAGCGCTTGTTTGGCGGCGGCGAGAAGGTCATCGCTCATGCTCAGCGTTCCTTCACATAGGGGATGCCGATGGCCTTCGGCGGGGTGGCACGGCCGATGAAGCCCGCCAGCAGAATCACTGTTAGCACATAGGGCAGGGCCTGAATGAATTGCACCGGCACTTCGCCGATGCCGAGAAGTGGCACCCCCTGCAGTCGGATGGCAATGGCATCGAGCAGGCCAAAGAGCAGGCAGGCGCCCATCGTGGGCAAGGGCCGCCACTTGCCGAAGATCAAAGCCGCCAGCGCGATATAGCCCTTGCCGGCGGTCATGTCGCGGATGAAGCCGGCGCTTTGAGCGATCGACAGGTACGTGCCGGCAATGCCACACAGCACGCCGGCGGAGATCGCTGCCCGGTAGCGCAACCCGGCGACCGAGATGCCGGCAGTATCCACCGACAACGGGTTCTCACCGACGGCGCGCAGGCGCAATCCGAAACGGCTGCGGTAGATAACCCAGGCGACGAGGGGGACGGTCAGGAAAGCGACGTAGACGAGAACGCTATGGCCGCTCAGCAGCTCATAATAAAGCCCGCCCAGCACCGGGGCGTCGCGCATCGCCTCGGCTCCTGGCAGCGACATGGGCATAAAGCGGACTTCCGCGGCGAGTTGCGGCGTGCGCCCACCCTGGGCATACCATGACACACCCAGTACGGCGGTCAGCCCCGTCGCCAGGATGTTAAGTGCTACGCCGGACACCACCTGATTGCCACGATGAGTGATACAAGCGAAGCCGTGCAGCAGGGCCAGTGCCACGGACACGAGGATGCCGGCAGAAAGCCCCGCCCAAGGCGAGCCGGTCTGGGCTGCTGCGGCGGCGGCAGCGAAGGCGGCGCCCAACATCTTGCCCTCCAGGCCGATGTCGATAACGCCCGAGCGTTCGGAAAGTAGCCCGGCCAATGCCGCCAACAGCAGTGGCGCCGACAGCCGGAGGGTCGAGTCGAGAATCAGCACGACAAGGGTGAATTCAGCCATGGCGTTTTCTCAGGCCCTGACCAGCCAGCGCTTGAGCAACGGTAGGAACATGAACTCCAAAGCCCCGGCAAACAGGATCACCAGGCCCTGGATGACCACCACCATGTCGCGGGTGATGCGAGGAACTTCGAACGACAGTTCGGCGCCGCCTTGATAGAGCGCGCCGAACAACAAAGCAGCCAAGGCGATGCCCACCGGATGGCCGCGCCCCATCAAGGCGACGGCAATGCCGACAAAACCGTACCCGGCGGTGAATTCCAACAACAGCCGGTGCTGTACGCCCATCAGTTCGTTAAGTCCCAGACAGCCGGCCAGTGCACCCGATATCAGCATGGCGATCATCGTCTGACGGGCTGGCGAGATACCGGCATAGATCGCCGCTGTCGGATTGGCGCCGACGGCGCGCAACGCAAAGCCACCGCGCGTGTGCCAGATGAAGAGCCAAACCAGGACACAGCAGATCAGCGCCCAGGCAAACGACAGGTTGAGTGGCGAAGGTGCGATGGTAACGCCAAGACCAGACAGGGTCTCATGCAGGAACGGCAATCGGGCATGGGCGGCGAAGGCGCGGCTTTCCGGTTGCATCTGTCCCGGTTGGATCAAGACATTGACCAGCAGATAAACCATCGTTGCTGAGGCTATGAAGTTAAACATGATCGTGGTGATGACCACGTGACTGCCGCGATAGGCTTGCAGGTAGGCTGGTACACTGGCCCAGGCGGCACCGAACAGGGCACCGCCTGCCATGGCCATCGGTGCCAGCAACCAAATCGGCAACCCGTCCAGATTTAGGCAAACCAGCGCCACACCAAGCCCACCGATATAGGCCTGGCCTTCGCCACCGATGTTGAACAGCCCGCAGTGGAAGGCCACGGCCACGGCCAACCCGGTAAAGATAAAGCTGGTGGCATAGTAGAAGGTATAGCCGATGGCTTCCTCGAAGCCGAAGGCGCCCCAGACCAGGATACGAACCACCTGCAACGGGTCCTCGCCGATGACCACCACGACGAGCCCGGAAACGATGAAGGCCGCCATTAAGTTCAATAGCGGCACCAATCCGGCGGTCGCCCAACGCGGCAGTTCGGCGGCGGTGGTGGTCGTCACGGCACGGCCTTGGCGCCTGCCGCCGCAGCCACAGGGGCAACACCGGCCATCATCAGGCCGAGTTGTCCTTCGTCCGCCGCGTCGCTCATCACCTCGCCAACGATGCGGCCGTTTGACATCACCAGAATGCGGTCGGCGAGCATGCGGATCTCGTCCAATTCGACGGATACCAGCAGCACCGCCTTGCCGGCGTCGCGCATGGCGATCAGGCGGCGATGGATGGCTTCGATGGCGCCAATATCGACACCGCGCGTCGGCTGGCCAACCAGCAGGACGTCCGGGTCCTGTTCGATTTCACGGGCCAAGACGATTTTCTGCTGATTGCCACCGGAAAAACTGGCGGTGCGCAGACGCGGATCGTTCGGTCGGACATCGAAGGCACCCATTTTGACGGCGGTGTCGGCGACGATGGTCTGGTGGTCGAGGAAGGGTCCGATGTTAAATCTTGGCTCATCCTGATAACCGAGGATGGCGGACTCGCAGGCTGCGAAGGGCAGGATCAGGCCCATGCGGTGGCGGTCTTCCGGTACATGGGCCAGACCGAGATGGCGCAGTTTGCCTGGATCGCTCCTCAGGCGCCGAGTCGCCACGGCCTCACCGTTCAATACCACGCGGCCATCGGCTATCGGCCGGATGCCGGCGATGGCCTCCAACAATTCGCTTTGCCCATTTCCGGATACACCGGCAATGCCGACGATCTCGCCGGCGCCTACTGACAAGGAAACGTCCTTGACCCGCTCGATCCCGTATCCGTCGAGGACGCGCAGATGCTCGACGCGCAGTACTTCGCGGCCGGGTTGGGCGGCGGACTTATCGACGCGCAGCAGCACCGTGCGCCCGACCATCAGTTCGGCCAGTTCCTCCATGGTGGTGGCAGAGGTTTTTCGGTGCGCCACCATGGCGCCCTGGCGCATGACCGAAACGACATCGGTCACGGCCATGATCTCGCGCAGCTTGTGGGTTATCAGGATGATGGTCTTCCCTTGGTCGCGCAGCAGGCGAAGGATGCGAAACAGATGATCGGCCTCTTGCGGTGTCAGGACGGCTGTCGGCTCGTCGAGGACCAGAATGGCGGCACCACGGTAAAGCGCCTTGAGAATTTCCACCCGCTGCTGCTGGCCGACCGGCAGATCGCCAACGATGGCGTCGAGATCGACGTCCATCGCGTATTCCCGTGCCAAGTGTGCCAATTCCGTTCGCGCACGGGCCTTGCCGGGGGCGAGCAGGGCGCTGCCTTCGACTCCGAGCACAATGTTTTCCAGGACGCTGAAGGACTCCACCAGCATGAAATGCTGGTGGACCATGCCGATGCCGGCGGCGATGGCCGCTGCCGAATCGCGGATAATTGCCAGTTGGCCATCGATCAGAATGTCGCCGCGATCTGCCTGATAGAATCCATAAAGGATGCTCATCAGTGTCGATTTTCCGGCACCGTTCTCGCCGACGATGCCGTGCACCGAGCCGCGGGCGACGGTCAGGTCGATATCGCGGTTGGCATGCACGGCGCCGAACCGCTTATCGATACCGCGAAGCTCAATCGCGGGGACGGCGCCTGGCATGGTCACGAAGGCAATCCGTGCCGGCGGACCTTCACTTCACTGGACAGGTGCTGTCGGCCATATAATCATGGACCTTGAGCGTGCCGGCGGCGATGTCTGCAACGGCCTTATCGGCGGCGGCTTTCATTGCGGGCGTGATCAGCGCCTTATTGCTGTCATCGAGCGACCAACCGACGCCATTTTCTTTCAGTCCCAGGACTTTGACTCCTGGCTTCCAGGTGCCGGCGCGGGCCTCCATGAAGGTCTGTTGGGTGGCGACGTCGACGCGCTTTAGCATCGAGGTCAACACCTTGCCGGGATGCAGGTGGTTCTGATTGGAATCGACGCCGATGCCAAGCTTGTTGGCATCGGCCGCAGCCTGCAGCACACCGATGCCGGTCCCGCCAGCGGCGTGATAGACGACATCGGCGCCGCGATCGAACTGGCTTTTTGCCAATTCACCGCCCTTCACCGGATCGCTCCAGGCGGCGCCCGTGGTGCCGGTCATGTTCTGGAAGACCTCGACATTGGCATTGGCATGGCGCGCTCCCTGCACATAGCCGCAGGCAAAGCGGCGGATCAGTGGGATATCCATGCCGCCGACGAAACCGACCTTGCCGGACTTGGCCGCCATGGTAGCCAGCATGCCGACGATGAAGGAACCCTCTTGCTCCTTGAAGACGATGGATTGCACGTTGGGTACATTGACGACTTTGTCGATAATAGCAAAGCGGATGGCGGGGAATTCCTTGGCGACCTTTTCCACGGCGGCGGCTTGCGAAAAACCGACAGCCAGGATCGGGTCGTTGCCGCGCCGGGCAAAATTGCGCAAAGCCTGCTCGCGTTGGGAATCGTTTTGAATTTCGAAATCCCGGTATTCGATGCCGGTCTCTTTCTTGAACGCGTTGGCACCGTCGACAACACCTTCGTTGAAGGATTTATCGAATTTTCCGCCCAGGTCGTATACGACGGCTGGCTGGATATCTGCTGCCAATGCAGCAGAAGTTAGGCATACAGCGACAATCGCGATCATTGACGCCAGGCTTGCAGGTTTCGCCATGATATGAGGCCCTCCGATGACGCGCGCGGTATTGGGGCGGCCATCCCAGCTAACCTGACGGTGCCCAGCCGCGACAATAATAGCCTATGTCGAATTCGATATGACGAACAAGGGCGTGTGTAGGGCAGGTGGCGCTTGAAATCGACTATGGGCAGGGCGCACCATGGCAGGGCAGCGGCCGAAAGGTGGGTCCCCGGTTCGGTGCGCTTTGCCCGTGGTGGGGGACGTGGGAGTCATCGCAATGATGCGGATTAGACATGTTGCAAGCTTGTTGCTGGCGGCGATCTGGTTTTTGGCTGCGACTGCCATTGTTCTCGCCGCACCGACCAAAATCACCTTCCTGCATACCAACGACGTCTATGAAATTTCGCCAAAGGGCGGTAAGGGCGGCCTTGCTGAGCTGATGACCCTGCTAAAGGCGGAACGGGCCGCCAACCCCAACAGCGTAACGACATTCGGTGGTGACTTGCTGTCGCCATCGTTGATGTCGGGGGTGAGCAAGGGCGCTCAGATGATCGAGATCTACAACGCGCTCGGCACCCATGTCGCCGTACCTGGCAACCATGAATACGATTACGGACCCGAAATCGCCGCCAAACGCTTCGCCGAATCGACCTTCCCGTGGCTCGGCGCCAATGTGCTTGGCCCTGACGGCAAGCCAGCCGGTGGCTTGCAAGCGATACGGGTTATCGAGGTGGGCGGCTTCAAGGTCGGGTTCTTCGGCGTGCTCGAGCCGGAAACCGCGGTGCTATCGTCGCCGGGTAAAGCCATTACCTTTGCATCGCCCATCGAGACCGCCAAAGCCATGGTGAAGGCATTGCAGGAGCAGGGCGCCGAGATCGTCGTTGCCTTGACTCATTTGAGTATTGCCGGCGATCGCGAACTGGCCCGTACGGTCAAAGGCATTCATCTCGCCCTTGGTGGTCACGATCACGACCCCGTCACCTTCTACGAGAACGGTGTGTTGATCCATAAGTCGGGTTACGACGCGCACTTCCTCGGTGCCATTGATCTCAACGTCGAATGGGTGACCAAGGGTGATAAAAAAGAACTGGTTGTCACGCCGCAGTGGCGGATGATCTCGACCACTGGGGTGGCACCTGAACCGGGCATCAAGGCGATTGTTGAACGGCATGAAAGGACCCTGGATAAGGAATTGGGTGTCGTTATCGGCAAGACCACGGTCGAATTGGACTCCCGGCGCGGTAGCGTACGTTCGACCGATACCAATCTCGGCAATCTGTTTGCCGATGCGTTGCGTGCCGGCGTTGGTGCGGATGTAGCGATCATCAACGGTGGTGGCCTGCGCGGCGACAAGACCTATCCGGCCTCTAGCGAACTGACACGGAAGGATATTTTGAGCGAATTGCCCTTTGGCAACGTCACCGTTCTACTTGAAGCGAAGGGTTCAGACCTACTGGCGGCGCTGGAGAATGGCGTTTCCCAGGTCGAGGACGGAGCAGGCCGCTTTCCGCAGATTTCCGGGATGAACTTCGTGTTCGATCCCAAGGCCGAGAAGGGCAAGCGCATCGTCGAGGTTAAGGTCGGCGGCCAGCCGCTTGACCCGGCCAAACTCTATCGGGTGGCAACCAATGACTATATGGCCGGCGGGGGCGATGGCTATGCATCCCTAAAAAATGGCAAGGTGCTGATCGATGCATCGGGGGCGACGCTGATGGCGACCACGGTGATGGATTACATCCAGCGTCTGGGCACTGTTTCCCCGGTCGCAGAGGGCCGCATCGTCCGACATTAGAATCGGCGATACTTGGTGCGGCGGCGGTACAATGCTCCGCCGCCGCATGATCTTTGGAGGGACAAACATGCTACCGTCCGATGACCGCATCGTGATGCTGTCCGGCGCTACCCGCGGCATAGGGCGCGCTATTGCCCTTCGTCTGCAGGCCGACGGCTATCGCTTAAGTCTCGGCGTCCGCGATCCTGTCCGGGTTGCCCCTGAGTTGCGTGCCGATGGTGAACGGGTGTTCGTCACCCCCTACGATGCCAACGATCCGGTTGCCGCGGCGGATTCCTGGGTGGTGGCGACAGCGAAGCGGTTCGGCGGCATCGATGCGCTAGTGAACGATGCTGCCATCGTCGATCGCACGGGGTTCCAGGACGTCGACGAGGATGCCTTCGACGCCATCTTCCGCGTTAACGTCAAGGCGCCTTTTATGGTCAGTCAGCGTGCCTTTCCCCATCTCGGGAAATGTGGCCATGGTCGAATCGTCAATCTGGTCTCCTTGGGCGGTCTTCGGCTAAAAAATGCCAACAGCATGCTCTACGCCATGACCAAGCATGCGGCGCGTGCCATGACGGACGGGTTGCGCCTGAATGGCTGGCAGCATGGTATTCGGGCCACCGCCATATGTCCGGGACCGGTGGACACCGAAATGATGGCCAATGTAGGAACCGACCCTGGCGACATGAGCAAGCCTACCGACATTGCCGCCATCGTTGCCCATGTCCTATCCCTTCCCAACACGGCCTCGGTCGCCTTCATTCCGATCAATAGCGTGGTGGAAAACGTTTACTGAAAGGCGGAGTATTGGCTTGAGGT
This sequence comes from Asaia bogorensis, assembly GCA_945878455.1. Classification (GTDB taxonomy): domain Bacteria; phylum Pseudomonadota; class Alphaproteobacteria; order Rhodospirillales; family CAMCUA01; genus CAMCUA01. Next base: position 13,453 of record CAMCUA010000064.1, read on the forward strand.
TAGTGGCCCATCAGATACCCTTATCACGAATTTTTGACAGGGTTCCGTGGCCTGGATGGTAACGTCCCTGTCGCGCCGTGATGCATAGGGCAGTCTTTAATCGTGTCAGGGCTTGCGTCCACTCGCGACGGCCCCGAGAATATAGCGGGGGCAATAATTCGCCCATAACTGGGCATCCCGGGAGACGGCGTGGACATCCAGGAACGACGATTGGCCGACGTGACGGTGTTGGCGGCAGCGGGCCGGCTGGATCTGGACGCTTCGGCCGCCTTCCAAGTGAGGTTGGTCGGATTGGTCGACGTGCTGGGGGGGGGCAAGGTGGCCTTGGATTTTGCCCGCCTCGACTATGTCAGCAGCGTGGGGTTGCGCGCTTTGATGGTCGCCGCTAAGAAAAGCAGGGCCAGCGGCAGAAAAATTGCGGTTGCCGCTCTTACACCTGTCGTACGCGAAATCTTCGAAATCAGTCGGTTCAATTTTGTAATTCCGGTCTTCGCCGATTTACGCGCGGCGCTGGCCTCGATGTCGGTCGATGCGGTAGCCGTCCTCGACGCGGGCGGTTGAGCAGGCAAGGAAGCAGTCATGTTGGTGAGGTTTTGGGGAACGCGAGGCTCCCTTCCGGCGCCATTAGGCGCCGCTGGCGTGCGCGATAAGCTACGCGAAGCGTTGTTGCGGGCCAGCGGGCAGAAATTCGAAAGCGAGGCCGATGCCGATGTCTTCATCGACAAGGAGCTGGATTTCGCCACCGGCAGTACCTATGGCGGAAATTCACCTTGTGTCGAGATTGATGGTGGCGGCGACGAATTCGTCTTCTGCGATATGGGTTCGGGCCTACGGTCCTTCGGCAACTATGCGATGGCCAAGCCGAAGCGCCGGAAGGACTGAACTTGCCCGGGTATGATGATCTGCCCCCTTTAGAGCGGTCCAAAAGTTAACTTAGACTGGACCCTGAAGGAGACGGAACATGGGCAAGAAGCACGGGCCTGAAGAAGTTATCGGCAAGCTGCGCGAGGCGGAGATCGTATTGGCGCAAGGCGGCACGGCGAGCG
>CAMCUA010000065.1 GCA_945878455.1 Asaia bogorensis
AGGTCGACCTGGCGGTTACTCGTGTCGTAATTGCTGAGCATGTTGAAAGCGAGGCCTTTGCGGGTCTTCGACCAGATTTGGCTGAGACTGGCCTTGACGATCTCCAGCCATGCCGCATCGTCGATGTCGATGCGCATGTTGAAGGTTCCCGAGACGATGGAATAGTCGGCCTCGCGCGTCGCCACCATCGATTGAATGAAGCTGGCACGTGGGTCGGACGCATGGCGGCGGGCGGCGATGACCATTTCTTCGCAGATGTCATAGCCGACATAGCGCCCGCCCTGCATGAAGGGCATGTTTTGGATGTGCTTGAACAGCGCCCCGTAACCGCAGCCGAAATCGTTGAACGTCGCTCCCGGCTTTTCCAGATCGCTGAGTTCCATGATGCCGAGCAAGATGTCGAAGCGCAGATGCTGCCCATCGCGGCTGCGCCAGAATACGCCGTGCGGCTGGGTGCCGTACTCGGCGATGCTGTGCGCGAAGATGGCGGCGATGGGAGCCAGCGCTTCCGGGGCGCGCTTCAAGGCGTCGTTCATGGGGCAAGCCGCTCCGTCGCGAGGTGAAGCCAGTCCGGCGGGCGAGGCGTCAGGCGGGCGCTGCCGGCCAACAGCGGCGGGTCCGCCGCGAGGGCATCGAGCCGGAGAAAGGCCAGCGCCATGCCGTCGCTGCCGGAACGGATCTCGCCGACGTCGTGGCCGTCGCTGAGAACCGGGGTGCCGGGCACGGGCAGCGGGCCATCGACGCCGACCGGCAGCAGACGGCGTTTGAGCAAGCCGCGATGCTTGGTGCGGGCGGTCACTTCCTGGCCCAGGTAGCAGCCCTTGTTGAAATCGACCCCGTTCAATTCCTCGAAGCCGCCTTCGAGCAACACCGATTTGTCGACGATCATGTCGCGGCTGCCATCGGGCAAACCGAGGCCGATGCGCATGCGGTGATAGGCCGCGCTGTCGGCAGGCAACAGACCCATGATGGTTAGCGCCCGCACCACTACCGGGCGTGGCAGGACCACCCGAACGCCCGCCGCGGCCAGGCGCGGATCGACGAATGTCAGGCCATCGCCGAAAATGGCGGCCGCCCCCGCACTGTCGGGCAGCCCGAAAGCCTGCGTCGCGCCGCTACCGTGGACGGCGGCAACGGCCAGATCGTCCCGGCGAGCCAACTCGACCTGGGAGCGCAGCCGATACAGGCGCAGTCGGCGCACGAGATCGTCGAGGCGCGCCGCCTCTCCGTCGAGGAGAAACGTGCTGCCGGCCACCTCGGCGATAAAGAAATCGTGCAGGTACTTGCCCTGCGCAGTCAGGAAGGCAGCCCAGACCGCCCGACGCGGCGAAACCGCCGCCATATCGTTGGAAACCAAGCCCTGGAGAAAGGACCGGGCATCCGGGCCGCTCACAGCGACGATGCCGCGCTCGTCCAGCAAGGTATAGAATGAACTGTTCATGGCTGACCGGTTTAGCCCCGCCTTCCGCCTACGGCAAGGGGGGGGGCGCGCGGGGCCGGTAGGCCTTACGGCTGGCGGCGTTCCTTGCAAGGTCCCGAGTCGGCTGTGTAAACACCGCTCTACGGGCATGCAGCCGTAACCGTGCCGTTGCCCGGCAACGGGTCGGTGCGCGTTCGGCGATGTCGGGAAAGGTCTGACCAGGTGAGGGTTTTGTTCGTCACGGCGACCCGCGTCGGCGATGCCATCCTGTCCACCGGCTTGCTCGACCATCTGATCCGGACGCATCCCGAGGCACGGATCACCATCGCCTGCGGGCCGGCCACCGCCAGCCTGTTTCCGGCGGTACCCGGCCTGGAAAAGCTGATCGTGCTCGACAAGATGGTGGCCTCCCTGCATTGGCTGGGACTATGGGCAGCTTGCATCGGGCGGCGCTGGGACATCCTGATCGACCTGCGCAAGGCGCCGATCACTTACCTGATATGGGCCGGCCGTCGGTTCGCCATGGGGCGCAGCCGGCCCGACGAGCACCGGCTTGTCCAATTGGCGCGCGTTTTGGGTTTGGAGGCACAGCCACCACCGCCCCATGTGTGGACGGGTGCGGCAGCACGGGAGCGCGCCCTTCGATTGATTCCCGACGGTCCGCCGGTTCTGGCCATCGGTCCGACCGCCAACTGGATCGGCAAGACCTGGCGAGCCGAGCGCTTCGTCGAACTGAGCGAACGGCTGTGTGGCCCGCAAGGCATTCTGCCGGGTGCCCGGGTGGCGGTATTCGGGCGTGACGACGAGCGGCCGCAGGCCCTGCCGGTGCTCGAGGCGATCCCGGAGCATCGGCGCATCGACCTGGTGCTCGGGCTCGATCTGCAAACCGTGCATGCCTGCCTGGCGCGTGCGGCCTTTTACGTCGGCAACGATTCGGGGCTGATGCATTTGTCCGCCAGCGCCGGCATCCCGACCCTGGGCCTGTTCGGACCCAGCCAGGAGGTTCACTATGCGCCCTGCGGACCGCTTGCCGCGGCGGTGCGCACGGAGCAAACCTACGACACGATCTTTCCACCGGACTTCGATCACCGCACGACGGGGACGTTGATGGACGGACTTTCGGTCGATGCCGCTGCGGTCGCCGCGCAGCGGCTGTGGCACCGGGTCCGCGAGGTTGCGGTATGAGCGCTGGCGACACCACGGCACCGGCGCTGTCCGTCCTGATCACAGTGCGGAATGAAGAAACGCGCCTGCCGGGCTGCCTTGCTGCGCTGGATTTCGCCGACGAAATCGTCGTCGTGCTGGACCGTTGCACGGACGGCTCGCAGGATATCGCCAGAGCAAGAGGGGCGCGTACCCTGGAAGGCGCCTGGGAGCGGGAAGGGGAGCGGCGCAATGCCGGCATCGCGGCCTGTCGCGGCGCCTGGATTCTCGAAATCGACGCGGACGAAACCGTGCCGCCTGAACTGGCCCGCGAAGTTCGCCATACAATCGAGACCTCGCCCCACGCTTGGCACGAAATTCCTGTCGACAACCATATTGGCGGGCATTTGGTGCGTTGGGGTTGGGGAGCGTCCTATGGCAAGGCAGCCTATCCGGGGCTGTTCCGCCGGGGTGCCAAGACCTGGGGTCCGCAGCGCGTGCATCCCAGCCTGCAATGGCGCGGCAGCAGGGGGCCGATGCTGAGCGCTCGCTTGCGCCACGATGTCGACCGCAATATTTCGGACATGATCCGCCGGCTTGATAGCTATTCGACGGCGCGCGCCCGCGACCTGCGCGAATCGGGCGAAATAGGCAGCCTGGCCAGCAACCTGCGCCGGCTGTTTTCTCGTTTCTTCAAATGCTATGTCCTGCGCAAGGGTTACCGCGAGGGCGGCCATGGCCTTTTGATTGCCATCTTTGCCGGGCTCTATCCGTTGATCTCGCACCTCAAAGCCCGCCTCGAGAGCGATTGAATGGCGCGAATCGTCCTGGCCGACGACGGCATCGTCTTCGATGGCACCACGCCCGACACGCGGCCGTTGGGCGGTGTCGAATCTTCCGTGGTGGCGCTGGCCGAGGCCTTGGCGGCGCGCGGCCACGACGTGCGCATTTGCAACAAGTGCGAACGTGCCATGACGCATAAAGGTGTCGTCTGGTCACCGATTGGCGAGGGCCTGCCCGAAACCGCCGACCTGTATATCGCCAACCGTGGCGACAAGCTGCTGACGGCGATGCCCAAGGCGCGGCGGATGGTATTTTGGATTCACAATCCGGCGACCTACTTGTTGAAATGGCGCTATCTGTGGAAGCTGTGGCGCGCCAAGCCGGCGATCGTCTTCATCGGTTATGTTCACGCCGGCACCTATCCACGTTGGGCGCCGGGTGGCGCGCGCATCGTCATTCCTTATGGCATTCCCGAGGCCTTCCGCACGGCCGAACCGGCACACGCCCCACCGCCGCCGCGGGCGATCTTCACGTCCAATCCGTTGCGCAGCCTCGATTGGCTGCTCGACCTGTGGGTAGTGCGCATCCGCCCACGGGTTCCCGGTGCCGAATTGCACCTATTTTCCGGGCCGGCCACCTACGGCGGCACCGGACAAGCCAAGGCGGCGGACATGGAGCGCGTGCTGGCGCAAGCCCGCGGTCTGGCCGATGCCGGCGTGGTGCTGCGCGAGCCGGTGCGCAAAGCAGCCCTGATCGAAGAGTTGCGTGCCTCTCGCGCCATGCTTTACCGTGGCGACATCAACGAAACCTTCTGTCTTGCCGTGGGCGAGGCTCAGGCCATGGGAGTCCCGGCGGTGGTGCAGAATTTGGGTTCGGTGACCGAGCGGGTCATCGATCGCCAGACCGGCGTCGTTGCCTTGGACGACGATACATTCGCGGCGGCGGCGGTGGACATTCTTTCCAACGACGATACTTGGCGCCGTTACCATGTTAAGGCGCTGGCCAGCCAGCGTGCGTGGGGCTGGAACGATGCGGCGAAAGCATTTGAGGAGTTGATTGTCTGATGCGGGTTCTGCAAGCTATCGCCGGAGCTGACCATGGCGGCGCCGAAGCATTTTTCGTGAGGCTGACGCTGGCCCTGCATCGCGCCGGGATTGAGCAGCGGGTGGTCATCCGCCGCAATCAGCAACGGGCTACCGTGCTACGGGCGGGTGGCTTGGCGCCGGTTGAGTTGGCCTTCGGCGGACGCCTGGACTTGGGCACGCGGTGGGGCCTGCGCCGGGAGATCAAGGCCTTTAAGCCCGATATCGTGCTGACCTGGATGAACCGCGCTACCAGTTTTTGCCCGCGCGGTAAATTCGCCCATGTCGGCCGGTTGGGCGGTTATTACGATCTGAAATACTACCGGCGCTGCGATCACCTGGTGGGCAATACCGAGGATATCCGCAGCTACCTGCAGAATGCCGGCTGGGCGGCGGAGCGGGTCCATTACCTGCCTAATTTCGTCAACGGCGAACTCACGCCGCCCGCTTCGCGTTCCGACTTGTTCACGCCGGCCAGCGCGCCGCTCGTCCTGGCCTTGGGAAGGTTACATGAAAACAAGGGTTTCGATACCCTGATCAAGGCCATGCAGTATGCGCCCGACGCCTACCTGTGGATCGCTGGAGACGGCCCCCTGCGTGGACCGTTGGAGGACCAAGCGGAGCGGTTGGGCGTCAAGCCACGGACGCGGTTCCTAGGCTGGCGCGACGATGTGCCCGCGCTATTGGCCGCAGCCGATTTGTTCGTCTGCGCCTCGCGGCACGAACCGTTGGGCAATGTCGTTCTCGAAGCCTGGGCGCAGGGCCGTCCGGTGATCGCCACCGATGCCGCTGGCCCGGCATCGCTCATCGACCACATGGAGAGCGGCATCCTGGTACCCATCGACGACTCATCGACCATGGGTCAGGCGATCCGGTATGTCCTGTCGGATGCCGCCGTCGGCGACCGCCTGGCCGGTAACGGCCATGCGGTCTATCAGGCGCGATTCACCGAGAGCCAAGTCATCCAACAGTACGTCGACTTCTTCGAGAAGATCGTCTCCTGATGTGCGGCATCGCCGGCTTGATGACCATCGATGGGACGACGCCGGCCAGCGAGCTTCTCGACCGCCTTGCCGGTGCCTTGCACCATCGCGGACCGGACGGACACGGGCGCCTGGTCAGCGCCGGGATCGGCCTGGTGCAGACCCGTCTGGCGATCATCGACTTGACCACCGGAAATCAGCCGATTTATGCCTCGCCGGGCGCTGCCAAACGGCCAGCCGCCATCGTCGCCAACGCCGAGATTTATAACTATATCGAACTGCGTGAGCAGTTGCGCGATGCGACCTTCGCCACTCAATCGGATTGCGAACCGCCGCTGCACCTATATCTGCGTCACGGCCTGGATTTCGTCGATCACCTACGCGGCATGTATGCGCTGGCCATCTACGATGCCGAGCGCGACCGGCTCGTTCTGGCGCGCGATCCTTTCGGCATCAAGCCCTTGTACTATGTGGAGAACAGCCGGGGCTTCGCCTTCGCTTCCGAGCCGGCGGCCCTGATTGAGGCCGGGATCGTGGAACCGGTCCTCAACGCCGATGGGCGGCGCGAACTGTTGCAGCTTCAATTCACCACGGGGCGCGGAACCGCCTTCGCCGGGATCGAACGCGTGCTGCCGGGCGAGACGCTGGCCATCGAGCGCGGCCGCGTGGTCGAACGCCGTCGCCGCGCCGCATTACCGAAGGCAGGGGTGGAGAGCATCCGCGACGAGCGGGCGCTGATCGATCTGGATGTCCAGCTCAACGATACAGTCGGCCTGCACCAGCGTTCCGACGTGCCCTATGCCATGTTCCTGTCGGGTGGCGTCGATTCGTCGATCCTGCTGGCCATGATGGCGCGGCTCAATGCCAGGCCGGTGCATGCCTTCACAGCCGGCTTTCCGGATACCGATGCGAACGATGAGCGCCAGCACGCCCGTGCCGTGGCCAAGGCGGCGCGCGCCATACATCACGATGTCCCCGTCAGTGAAGGTGACTTTGTCACCCGTCTACCCGCCGTTGCGGCAGCGCTCGACGATCCGACGACCGACTACGCGGCGCTGCCAACCTTTTTATTGGCTGAGCGGGCCCGGGCGGAGGGCTTCAAGGTGGTGCTGAGCGGTGAGGGCGGCGACGAACTATTCGCTGGTTACAGCCGCTATCGCAGCTATATCCGGCCGCGCATCTTCGGCGGCCGCGACATGCGCCGGCGCGGCACCTTCGACGACCTCGACCTGTTGCGCGACCCAGCGACGGGCTGGCGCGATGGCATCGTTTCCGCCGAGGCCGAGGCGCGTGCCGCCGGTGGCACGCCCTTGCAGCTAGCCCAGGCGACGGACTGCGCCGATTGGCTGCCCAACGATCTGCTTATTAAGGTGGATCGTTGCCTGATGGCTCATGGCGTCGAAGGCCGGGTGCCGTTTCTCGATGTCGAGATGGCCAAGTTCGCCTATCGCCTGCCGGATCGGCTGAAGGTGCGGCGCAACCATGGCAAATGGCTGCTGCGCCAATGGTTGGAAGCGGGTCTACCCGTCGCCAAGCCCTTGGCCCGCAAGCGCGGCTTCACCGTGCCGGTCGCCGCCTGGATCGCCAAACTTGGCAAGCGCCTGGGTCCCTTGGTCGCTGCCCAGCCGGGGGTGGCCGAGGCCTGCTATCCGGATCGGGTCGAGGCCCTGTTCGCTGCCACCGGCAAACATCAGGGCCAAGCCGCCTGGGCCTTGCTGTTTTTCGCCCTATGGCATCAGCATCACATATTGCGCCGCCCCGCCGATGGCGACATTTTTGCTACGTTGGCGGCATGATGTATCCGTGCCTGTGCCAGCCAAGCGAATCTGACGAGGCGTCATGAGTTCAGCCCAGAACGACCCCGTGACTCTGGTCATCGCCCGGCCCGATGACTGGCACGTCCATCTGCGTGACGGTCCAATGCTGCGCGCGGTCGCGGGCTTTACCGCCGAACGCTTCGCGCGGGCCATCGTCATGCCCAACTTGAACCCGCCGGTGCTGACCAGCGCCGATGCCGAGGCCTATCGCGCGCGTATCATGGCAGCGCTGCCTGCCGGATCCGATTTCAAGCCACTGATGACCTGCTACCTGACCGACGATGCCGATCCGGAAGAGGTGGCGAGCGGCTTCGCGGAAGGGGTTTTTTCCGCGGTCAAGTTGTACCCGGCACATGCCACCACCAATTCCGCCCACGGGGTGACCGATCTGGCCAAGGTCCGGCCGGTGTTTGCTCGCATGGAGGCGATCGGCATGCCGCTGCTGCTGCACGGAGAAGTGACCGATGCGGCGGTCGACATCTTCGACCGCGAGGCGGTCTATATCGAGCGCGTGCTGACGCCGCTGCTTGCCGACTTTCCGGGGCTCAAGGTGGTGCTCGAACACATCACGACGGCCGAGGCGGCGGATTTCGTCGCAGCTGGGGGCGGCAGCCGGTTGGCGGCCACGATCACGCCGCATCACCTGATGATCAATCGCAATGCCTTGTTCCACGGTGGCCTGCGCCCGCACATGTACTGCCTACCGGTGGCCAAGCGCGAACGCCATCGCCTGGCCTTGCGCCGGGCTGCCACCTCGGGCCATCCGGCCTTCTTCCTGGGCACCGACACCGCTCCGCACCGGGTGGGCGACAAGGAAGCAGACTGCGGTTGCGCCGGCATTTTCAACGCGCCCGCGGCGATCGAATTGTACGCGCAGGTGTTCGAGGAAGAGGGCGCGTTGGCCCGGCTGGAGGCGTTTGCTTCTTTTTACGGTCCCGATTTCTACGGTTTGGCGCGCAATCATGCGACGCTGCGCCTGGTCCGCGAGGATTGGGTCGTGCCGGTCCAAGTGGCGGCGCAGGGCGGCGGCGCGGTGAAACCGTTCCTGGCCGGCGAAACGCTGCGCTGGCGTCTGGCGCCGTAAGGCCGGGGTTCACAGAGCGGTCGACAGCGCTTAAGACTGTTCTCCCGATAAGACCGACCTCCCGACAAGGATCGTGGTGCCCAGTGTGATCGCGCTATCCGTCCTCGACCAATCTCCGATCCGGGCCGGCGGCACGCCGGCCGAGGCCTTGGCCGATACCATCGCGCTGGCCAAGGCCTGCGACCGGATGGGCTATCGCCGCTATTGGGTGGCCGAACACCACGCGTCGGGCGGTTATGCCGGTACGGCGCCGGAAATTCTCATCGGCGCCATCGCGGCGGCGACCCGCGACATCCGGGTCGGCTCGGGCGGAGTCATGCTCAGCCACTATTCCAGCCTCAAGGTCGCCGAGCAGTTCCGCGTCCTTGAAGCGCTCTATCCGGGCCGCATCGACCTCGGCATCGGCCGGGCGCCGGGCAGCGATCAGCGCACCGCCATGGCGTTGGCGCACGGCACCAGCATGCGCCGGACGGAAAACTTCCCCTATCAGGTCAACGACCTGATCGACTATCTGCACGACAGCCTGCCCGAGGGCCATCCGTTTCACGGCGTGCCGGCCATGCCGGCCATCGCCACCGCGCCCGATGTCTGGCTGCTGGGATCGAGCGACCAAAGCGCCATGATGGCAGCCTATTTCGGCTGTCCCTTCTCGTTCGCCCAATTCATCGCTGGCGGCGGCGGGGAGGTCGTCATGCATGCCTACCGCAACGGCTATCGCCCCTCGGCGCGGCATCCCCAACCGCAGGGCAGCGTCGGCGTCTTCGCCATCTGCGCCGAGACCGACGCCGAGGCGGAACGGCAGGCCTTGAGCCGGGCGCTGTGGCGCGTCCGGCGCGAGACCAGCCCCGACATCCCGTCCTTTCCCAGCGACGAGGAAGCCCAGGCCTACGTCTTCAATGAACGGGAAAGGGCCATCCTGGCGCGCTATCGCAACCGCCAGGTCATCGGCAGCCCGGCCACGGTCAAGGCGCAGCTGGAGTCGATCGCCGCCGCCCATGGCGTCGACGAGCTGGTGGTGGTGACCATCACCCACAGCTTCGCCGCCCGCCGGCGCTCCTACGAGCTGCTGGCCGAGGCCTTTAACCAGACGCCGCGCCCGGTCTGAACCATGTGCCGCCGCGCTATCGTCGCGGCGGCTGTCTGGTTGTGTCTTGCGGCCGTGGCCGCCGCCGCCGACATGCCGCGACCGCCCTGTGCCGGCGAAACCGTGCCGGCCTATCCAATGGCTGGAGAGCCGCCCGCCGTCCAAACGTGGTTCGCCGACGAGCTGGGCGCCGATTGGACGCCAGACGCCTGCCTCGGATGGACGGGAGGGCCCGGCATAGCCGTGGTGGCGTTGGCCGGCCGCTTCGAGGAGGGGCGCGGCATGGCGGCCATCCTGTCGCGCATCGGCGCTGTCAGTGCCTATCGCGGCATCCAATATTGGTCGGTGAGTCGCGATATCTGGAGGCCGCTATTCGCCGAGACCTGGGCCCTGGCGCGGCCGGAGCGGGAAAGTCGGCGCGGCGATTTCAGCGCGGCGGAGCTGGAACCGGGCAGCCAATTGTTCATTTGGCAGAGGTCCAACGAACCTTATAGCGGCGGCATTTACCGCATTACGTTGCAGGCGAGCGACCTGCAGCGGCTCTATGTAGACGAAGTCAACATAGAGCCGCTGACGTTTTTGGGCATGACGGCGATCCCCATCGCCGGCCAGCAGGTGCGCCTGTGGATCGAGGCTGAGGCGTCTGGCCACTATCGCTACTACGCCCTGTCGCGCCTTTCTGGAAATCTACCCTTCGGGCTACCGCGAGCCTCCGCCATCAACCGGGCGGTGGCGCTGTTTCGCTACGCCGCCGGGATGGCCACGGACCGAGAGCCGCGGGCGGCGCGCTGAGCGGTCGATGCGCGTTGCCAAGCGCGTCGGTGCTATCTATCAATGCGGCGATCCCCACTCCCGTCCCGGCAGCGGAGTAAGACATGACGGCATCCAGCTTTAAGGCCCTGGTCCTCGACGAGGCTGATGGCAAGATCGTCCCGTCGATCCAGATGCTCGCTGACGACCGGCTGCCGGCGGGCGACGTCCTCGTCGCCATCGCCTATTCGACGCTGAACTATAAGGACGGGATGATCGTCAAGGGGCAGGGCCGTCTGGTCCGTCAGTATCCCCATGTGCCCGGCATTGATTTTTCCGGCACCGTCATCGAGTCCGCCTCGCCGCGTTTCGCGCCCGGCGACCGGGTGATCCTGACCGGCTGGCGGGTCGGCGAGATCCACTGGGGCGGGCTGGCCACCAAGGCGCGGGTCAAGGCCGACTGGCTGGTCAAGCTGCCCGAGGGACTGAGCCTGCAGGACGCCATGGCCATCGGCACGGCGGGGTTGACCGCCATGCTGGCCATTGTCGCCCTGGAACAGCATGGCCTGACGCCCGGGGTCGAGGGCGAGGTGCTGGTCACCGGCGCGGCGGGCGGCGTCGGCAGCGTGGCGACGGCGGTACTCGCCAAGCTCGGCTATCGCGTTGCCGCGTCGACCGGACGCGCCGATACCCACGATTACCTGAAAGGCCTAGGTGCCAGCAGCATCGTGCCGCGCGAAGAACTGCTCGTCGCCCCGAAAGGACCGCTCGCCTCGGAACGTTGGAGCGGTGCCATCGACAACGTCGGCGGCGGCGTGCTCGCCAACCTGCTGACGGCGATGCGCTACCGGGCAAGCTGTGCGTCGGTGGGGCTGGCGGGTGGGGCCCAATTTACCGCCACGGTCGTTCCCTTCCTGCTACGCGGCGTCAATCTTCTCGGCATCGATTCCAATCTGTGCGCGCTGGACCGGCGCGAGGCGGCCTGGAGCCGGTTGGCCCGCGATCTGCCGAAGGATCGATTGGCAGCCCTGTCGCGGACCGTTTCCCTGGCCGAGGTAACGGCCCTGGCCGGAACCATTTTGCAAGGCGGCGTGCGTGGGCGTATTGTTGTCGACGTCAACGCCTGACCGGCGCTATTAGCCGGCTGTTGTGCCAAAGGAGTGTCGTCCATGCGTCCTCCGCTCAATCCCCAAACACTCAAGTGGGTATGCGTTGCCGGCACGCTGGCCCTCGGCGCCTGCGCAACAGAACAGCAGGCCGCCATCCAGCCGGCGATCTATTGCTATCAGTCGTTGGCGGCGGTGACCTGCCTCGACGAGCCGTACCGGCGTGACGACAAGCGGCTGGTCAATTACATCGGCCCGCACCCCAGCCGCTATCCATCGCCGCCGCCGTCGCCGCCTGCGGAATTGAAGGCGCCGGCGCCCATCGACTATTGGGTCAAGGACAGCGAACCGGTACCCAAGCCGGCGCGCTGATAGCGGCCGAGCATCGAGCGCGCCGCTTAAACCGGCCGTTCGCCCAGGACCAGGATGCGGTACATGTAGCGCCGCTGGCTGGGGTCGGTCGGATCGTAGTCGTAGTTGGCCTTGTGCATGGACGCGCGATTGTCCCAGATCAGCATGTCGCCGAGCCGCCAGGTGTGGCTGTAGACGAACGCCGGGCGCACCGCCGTATCGAGCAATTCCTGGAGCAGCACCTGGCTGTCTTGCGGGGTCATGCCGACGATATTCTCGACCCGGTTCTGACTGAAGTAGATGGCCTTGGCGCCCGTGTCGGGGTGGGTCCGCACCAATGGCTGCAGCACCGGTTCGGGGTTCAGCTCCTTTTGCAAGGCGAGCCGCGCCGTGCTGGCGTGGGTGACGGCGCTGCTGACGATGACGTTGGCGGTGATCAGGGGATCGATGCGCCGCTTGACCGCGTCGGGCAAGGCTGCGTAGGCGGCCCGCATGTTGACCACGCTGGTACCGCCGCCGGAACGCGGCAGTTCGACCGGGTAGAGGGTCGTGTACTTGGGGGGCCGCAGGTAGCTGGTGTGGTCCGTGTGCCACTTCGGACCGACCTTGCGGATGTTGCCGTCGTGGCCGAGCTTGCGGCTCGACAGGACACCGACGCAAGGCACGCCGGGTAGCCGGTCTTCCTCGGCTTCCTGTTCCATAAGTTCGCCGAACAGGGCGGCAGCGGCGGCGAATTGCGGCGCCGTGAAACGCTGGTCGCGAATGACCAGGGCGACGTGTTCGACCACGGCGCGATTGAGCCGCTGGCGCGTTACCGAGTCGACGGGTTGGGTGAGATCGATGCCCGTCACTTCGGCGCCGATATGTTCGGATAGCTTGGTGACCTGCATGGACGATGGGTTCGCGGTGGTTGGCATCGCCGATCCTGCCTCGCACAAGCGCCGCAGCCATACGCCATGCTCAGGGGGCCTTCGGCGTGACGCGATCCTAGTACAGCCGCCATGCCGTTGCGACCCGCCCGCCGCGACTGGCGGGGGGCGACGCGTGCGGCTTGACGGCGCTGGCGTCTGGTCCTATGTCAGGGCCCGTCCCGTAGCACGCCGGGAAACCCTATGGCGGGGTAGCTCAGTTGGTTAGAGCAGCGGAATCATAATCCGGAGGTCGCCGGTTCGAATCCGGCCCCCGCTACCACATAAAAAACCCCGATAACTCCACAGGTTATCGGGGTTTTGTTTTGCCGATACGCCACGAAGGCGTCACTTGGCTTTCAGGAAATCTCCGACTTCGAGCAGCACGAACTCATTGTCGTCAGCCTTGTTGGGTTCCCGGCTCGTCGAAAACGGCAGGTTGTTGTCATTGCCGACGACGATATGGCGTTCGTCGACCACATCGACGTTCTCGATGGTGAAGAAGGGAAAGGTCAGCATGCCGTCGTTGAGCGGCTTGCGCGCCTTTTTATTCGGATCTTGCAGCTTCATCAGGTCGATGTAGGCGATCTTGCGAACTGCCTTGCCGACGTTGGCATCGCCGAGTTCGATCTTGTAGACGCGCTTGAACTTGGCAAGGTCGTGAAAGCAGTTCTCGGCCTTCTGGCCGGCGGGGCAGGCCTTGTCCGGCGTACCTTCGCCGTTGTCGCGCTCGATGATGAGACCCGTGGTGGCATCCACCATGTTGAAGTCGCCGATGGCGTAGCCGTTGGCTTCGAAGGGATAGAACCAAAAGCGACCGGTCCATTTTTCCGTGGCCACATCGAATTCGAGGATGCGGGCGGCCTCCCTATCGCCGACCTTTTCCCAATCCTTCTTCTCGGCGTCCCAGAGCGGGCCTTCCAGAAGTCCGTATAGGAATTTGCCGTCCTTGGAGGCGGCGAAACCTTCGTAGCCTTTCGAGCGGCGCAGGTTGAAATCCGCCGTAGCGTTGGGTGCGGGAGCGGAGGAGACGGCTGGATTGTCCGGCGAGCGCACCGGTTTGCCGCTGGCAATCGTGTCGAAGACACCGAGCACCTTGTCGGTCTTATCGGCCTTGATCACGTACGGTCCGAATTCATCGCCAATCCACAAGGTATCGCCGATCCACTGGAAGCCTTCGGTGTCGAAGTCCGATCCGGTGAGATAACGCTTCGCCGTATCTTCATGGACAATGCGCTGCGGCACTTTCTTGTCAGGATCGTGGAGAAAGATCGTCGCCTGACGGTTGAAGGTTCCGGTTTCCCAATCGACACGGTAGTGATTGAGAAACAGCATGGCGTCCGGCGAATTGGCTTTCGAACCAAAGCCGTTATCGGTCAAGACCCAGAACGTGCCATCGGGCATGACCTTGACGCCGGATTGGCCCTGGATGGGCTGGCCTTTGAACGGCACGGATATGCCAGTTGGCCGATCCGCCGATTTGCCCATCACGCTGCCCACCGACTCGACGCGGCGGCCCGTAGTGAATTTGCCTGATATCTTCAGATCGGCCGGCGCATCGGCCGGCGCATCGACAAGTGTCGCTGCCGGCATGATGGCGTGTCCGGCGAGAACGGCTGGAAATTCCTGTTGAGCGTGAACGGGTGCGATGACGGCGAACGCCATTGCGATGCCGGAAAGTGAATGTCGCAGCGACATGTGATCCCCCATGAAAATGATAGTGGGATCATCGGAGGGCGGCGTTAAGGACGTTTGACGCCATGGTTATGGCAAGATGACAAACCGAGGGGCAACTATGTGCCGCTCCAGACCGGCGGGCGCTTGCCGACGAAGGCCGCCACGCCTTCCTTGAAGTCGAGGCTGGCGTAGGTTTCGCGCA
>CAMCUA010000066.1 GCA_945878455.1 Asaia bogorensis
TCGTTGGACGCATCGTAAAGTGCATCTAGAACCTCAAGATAGCTTTCGCCTGGAACGCAGAAGGCCCACTCGACGCCATGCTGGCGCAGCGAATCGACAACGAGTTTGCCGCCGCTGCGGCCGGGACGGTCCACCATGGTGCTTGAATCCTTGTTTTGGGTATGTTTCGTGGGCCGGAATGTCGCACAATTCCCCGGGCTGGAAAACCCATCAAGAATGAGGTCATATAACGAGGCCGACAACGAATGGCCGCAGGGCGAATTGCCTTGCGCTGGGATTATCTCTAAACCGTTCTCAGTGCCAGCTCCGAGGATCGAAATTCCATACCCGAGGTCGCCCAAATGCCAGAAGCCACCCACCGCGGCAGGACCATGGCCCGTATCCTGCTCGACATCGGCGCGGTGAATATTCGCCCCGACGAGCCCTTTACACTGACTGCCGGCTGGAAAAGCCCGGTTTATATCGACTGTCGAAAGCTGATCTCCTTCCCGGACGAGCGCCGCAAGGCCATGTCCATGGCAGCGGAAACGATCGGCGAGGAGATCGGATTTACTGCCATCGACGCCGTGGCCGGCGGTGAGACGGCCGGCATCCCCTATGCCGCCTGGATCGCCGAGGCAGCGCACAAGCCGATGCTATACATTCGCAAACAACCGAAGGGCTTCGGTCGCAACGCGCAGATCGAAGGCGATCCGAAGGACGGATTGCGCGTGCTGCTGGTCGAAGACCTCACCTCGGATGGCGGTTCGAAAATCAAATTCGCCGAGGCCATTCGCAAGGCCGGCATGCAGGTCAGCGATACCTTCGTGCTGTTTTTTTACCGCGCTTTTCCCGGTGCTATCGAGGCACTGGCCGGTGCGGGACTCAAGCTGCATTATTTGGCCGACTGGCGCGATATCCTCGACGAGGTCGAAGTCGGGGGCGATTTTCCGGCCGGTGCCGTGGCCAAGGCGCGGGAATTTCTACGCGATCCGGTCGCTTGGTCGGTGGCCCGCGGCGGTCGGGGAGCCGACTAACGGCCGGCGGCGGATAACCATCGAAGGACGCGGCGATGGGCGTATCGAAGAAAATGCGATGGTTCGGGGTCCTGTTGTCGCTGGCCTTGCTGGCGGCCGCTCCGGCCCGCGCGGCCAAGGACGAGCTGGTCATCGGCATCACCCAATATCCGTCTTCCTATCATCCGTTGATCGATTCGATGATGGCCAAGACCTATGTGCTTGGCATGACCATGCGCGCCTTCACCACCTATGACGCGGATTGGAAATTGGTTTGCCAACTGTGCACCCAATTGCCGACCGTCGAGAACGGCCTGGCGGTCCCCGAGACCGCCCCCGATGGCAAACCCGGAATCGCCATCACCTATACCATTCAGCCCAAGGCAACCTGGGGCGATGGGACGCCGGTAACGACCCAGGACGTCCTGTTCACCTGGGAGGTTGGACGCCATCCACAATCGGGTGTTGCTTCGATCGAGACCTTCCGCACCATCCACAAGATCGATGTGAAAGACGACAAGACGTTTACCCTGCACCTCGACAAGCTGGATTTCGATTACAACGCCATCAACAGCTTCGAACTCATTCCGGCACATGTGGATCGCCCACATTTCAGCGACCCGGTCGCCTATAAGGAACGGACAGCCTTCAATACGGATACTACCAACCCCGGTCTGTATTTCGGTCCCTATCGCATCGCGTCGCTGGTCAGTGGTTCCCACATCGTCCTGGAACCCAACCCGACGTGGTGGGGTGAGCCCCCCGCCTTCAAGCGCATCACCGTTCGCGTCATCGAAAACACCGCCGCGCTGGAGGCCAATTTGTTATCGGGATCGCTCGACATGATTGCCGGCGAACTGGGTTTCAGCATCGATCAGACCATCGCTTTCGAAAAGCGCCACGGCGAGAAATTTAATGTCATTTACCAACCCGGTCTGATTTACGAACACATCGATTTCAATTTGAGCAATCCGATTCTGGCCGATGTCCGGGTCCGTCGCGCCTTGATCCACGGTATTGACCGCCAGGGCATGGTGGCACGGTTGTTCGACGGCAAGCAGTCGGTGGCCCATACCAGCGTCAATCCCCTGGACTGGGTCTACGACCCGACAGTGTCGGGCTATGCCTACGATCCGGCCCGGGCCGGTGCCCTGCTCGACGCGGCGGGATGGGCGACGAAACGCAATGGCATACGACAAAATGCTGCTGGCGAACCATTGCGCTTGGAAATCATGACGACGGCGGGCAACCGATCACGCGAACTGGTGCAGCAGGTGCTGCAAAGCCAATGGAAAGCATTGGGCGTTGATGTCCGCATCCGCAACGAACCGGCACGGGTCTTTTTCGGCCAGACCGTCAACGAACGCCGCTTCACCGCGATGGCGATGTTTGCCTGGATCAGCGCTCCGGAAAGCGTGCCACGCTCGACCCTGCACAGCGATCATATTCCATCGGCGGCAAACAACTGGGCCGGCCAAAACTACACCGGCTACAGCAATCTCGAGATGGACAGACTGGTCGAAGACATCGCCGTCGAACTCAACCGCAATAAGCGGCGTGCCCTGTGGCAGCAGCTGCAACGCCTCTATGCCGAGGACGCACCGACCATTCCGCTCTATTTCCGCTCCGATCCTTACGTGCTGCCTAAGTGGCTGTCGGGCTTGCGGCCGACCGGCCATCAGGACCCCTCGACCCAATGGGTGGAGACCTGGCGCGCGCATTGACGATCAGGCGATTACCGAACGCCCGCGATACAGGATGAACAATCCGCTCGCCACGATTAGGCCGGCCCCGATAAACGTCCAGATATCGGGAAAATCGCCGAACAGCATGTAGCCGAACACCGTTGCCCAGATCAGTCCGGAATAGAGATAAGGCGCCACCACCGAGGCCGGGGCCGCGTGTACCGCCCGGATCAAGCAGTATTGCGATATACCGCTGAGCGTCCCGATGGCCGCCAGCAATCCCCAACCTGATACGTCTGGCGCCACCCAGTCAGGATGCACGATGAACGACAGGACGACAAAGCCCACCACGGGCGTCCACAACAGACTGGTCATCGCAGCATCGACGGCCCCGGCCTTGCGCGTGCAGATTTGGTACAGCGCATAACAGCCCGACGCCGCAATGGGCAGAAACACGTTGGCACTTTGCAGCATGCCGAAGCCAGGCCGCAGGATGACCAGGGCGCCGGTAAGACCGACGGCCACGCTGGCCCAGCGTCGGGCTTCAAAGCGCTCGCCCAGCAGCGAGATGGAAAGAATGCTGACGAACAGCGGCGTCACGAACATGACGGCGGTAAGGTCGGCCACCGGCATGACCCGTAGCCCCAGCGTCAGCAGAACGGTGGCCAATGCCAGCAAGGCTGACCTGACAAGTTGCAGAACGGGCGCCCGCGATACCGACACGGCCAACAGCCGCCGATTTATCAGCAATATCATGATCAGGAAATGAAAGGCCAAGCGAGCCCATACGATTTCGATCGTCGGGAAAAGCTGGGTAGCCGATTTCACCAAGGTATCGCCGGCGCTGAACAGGAACGCTGCCGCCAGCATCCACAGAATGCCGCGTGCCTCGATGCTGAGACCGGCCAATGTCAGGCAGCCGCGCGGTCGTTATCGGGTTGCAAGTGATGCTCCGGCGCTTGGCGAGGATAGGAACCAATTGGCTTGTAGCGGATAGCATCTGTCCGGGACAAGGCGCTGGACGATGGCCCGCTTAGAATAAATGTTGCCATTTTGTTCTCATCCGGTTATAGCTCTACATCCACCGACCGAACGGACGGGAGACACCCTAATGATGACCTTCATCGCCACCTGGCACGAAGCCGCCGCCTTTGCTCTGATCACCACAGGCGCCCTCGCCTGGTTGGTGGTCGGCGCCTGACACGGGCACCCCTAACTGGGTGGCACCGGCCGCTTGCGACCGGCGTCGTCGATCGCCACAAAGGTGAAGGTTCCCTCCGTGACCTTGACCAGACGATGCAGCTCTGAGCGCCGCTCGACCCAGACCTGGACCCTGACGGTCAGCGAAGTTGTGCCGATGCGAATGACTTCGGCATAAATGTTGACCGTATCGCCGACTTTGACCGGCTGCAGAAAGGTCACCTTCTCGATACCGACGGTGGCTACCTTGCCTTGGGCTCGCGACCACGCCGTAATGCCAGCCGCGACGTCCATCTGGCCCAGCAGCCAGCCGCCGAAGATATCCCCGCGCGGGTTGGTGTCCGCCGGCATCGCCAGGGCCCGAATGGCGAGTTCTCCACATGGCTGTTCCACGTCGTCGCTCAATCCATCCTCCCGACCGGCGCCAGCCCGCTGGCGACCTGATAACGAACCCGTATATCTACTATATATAGGCGACGCAAAGCATTAAGGACACAGCATCGTGCTTGTCCGTTGCTGCATGGAACTTTAGGATATCGGCCATGCCAGATCTGTTCGACTCCCCTGCGGCACGACGCCGCACCGATACCTACGATGCCCGCGATATCGAGGTGTTGGAAGGCCTGGAGCCGGTGCGCCGCCGGCCTGGCATGTACATTGGCGGCACTGACGAACGCGCTCTGCACCACTTGGTCGCCGAACTGCTCGATAATGCCATGGACGAAGCTGTTGCCGGCCATGCCAGCCGCATCGACATCGAATTGGCCGCTGATAAGACCGTCACCGTGCGCGATAACGGTCGCGGCATCCCCGTCGATCCCCATCCCAAGTTCAAGGACCGCTCCGCCCTTGAAGTGATCCTAACGACCCTGCATTCCGGCGGCAAATTCAGCGACAAAGTCTACGAGACCTCGGGCGGATTGCACGGTGTCGGCCTGTCGGTAGTCAATGCCCTGTCTGACCTGCTGACGGTCGAAGTTGCGCGCGACAAACGGCTATGGACCCAGGTCTACGCGCGCGGCAAGCCGAAAGGCAAGCTCAAGGACGCCGGCGCCGTCAACAACCGGCGCGGTACCGCTATTACCTTTCACCCGGATCCCCAAATCTTCGGCGATAAGGCGCGTTTTCAGCCTGCTACGCTCTATCGCATGGCACGATCCAAGGCCTACCTCCATCGCGGTGTCGAAATCCGCTGGGCTTGCGATCCAGACTTGCTCGGCGGTAAGGACGACCCGCCCGAACAGGCAACCCTGCACTTTCCCGGCGGTTTGAACGACTTTCTTGCTGCCAGCATCGACGGCCGGCCGACGGTCACCCCCACTTCCTTTTGCGGCGACGCGAAATTAACCGGCGGCGGGCGAGTCGAATGGGCTGTGGCTTGGCTGACGGATGAGGACCCCTTCCTCCACTCTTATTGCAATACGATTCCAACGCCCGAAGGCGGCACCCATGAACAGGGCTTCCGCCAGGCCTTGGCCCGCGGCCTCAAGGCCCACGGCGAATTGATCAACATTAAGCAGGCCGCGCAGATCACGGCCGAGGATGCCACCGGCGGCATATCGGCGATCCTTTCTGTGTTCATCCGCGAACCGCTATTCCAGGGCCAGACCAAGGAAAAGCTGTCCAATGTGGAGGCCACCCGGCTGGTCGAGGGTGCCGTCCGCGACCACTTCGATCACTGGCTGTCGGCTGATCCGGTCTCTGCCCGCGCCCTCCTCGACCACGTCATCGCCCGCGCCGAGGAACGGCTCGATCGCAAGCGCGGGCGCGAGACCAAGCGGGCTTCGGCGACCCGCCGCCTCCGCCTGCCAGGCAAATTGTCGGATTGCTCCAACAAGGCCGCCGAAGGCACCGAAATTTTTCTGGTCGAAGGCGATTCTGCCGGCGGTTCGGCCAAACAGGCGCGCGATCGCACCATCCAGGCTGTATTGCCGCTGCGCGGTAAGATCCTCAATGTTGCCAGCGCCACCGCCGACAAGCTGCGCGGCAATCAGGAACTGAAGGATCTGGTCGAGGCCTTGGGCTGCGGCACCGGTAAGGGATTTGACGAAGCGGCGCTGCGCTACGACAAGGTTATTGTCATGACCGATGCCGATGTCGATGGCGCCCATATCGCTTCCCTTTTGATAACGTATTTTTATAAAGAAATGCGCCAACTTATTGAGACGGGCCATCTTTATCTTGCCATGCCGCCTCTTTACCGTTTGGCGCGTGGCGGCAAGGTGATCTATGCCCGGGACGATATCCATCGCGAGGAACTGATGCGCACCGTCTTCGCCGGTAAAGGCAAGGTCGAGGTCAGCCGTTTCAAGGGCCTGGGCGAGATGCCCCCCATCCAATTGCGCGAAACCACCATGGACCCAAAAAAGCGCATTCTGCTGCGGGTTTCCCTGGCCAATGGTGAAACGGGACCCAACAGAGAAGAAACCGAACAGCGGGTCGAAAGCTTGATGGGCCGCAAGCCGGAACTTCGACTCGCCTTTATTCAGGAACACGCCCGCTTCGTTGCCGACGTCGACATCTAGCGGATGGCTGCCGCAACCCCTAAATAAGAGAGGCTATGTCGCGTGCTGACGCTGGGGATGTCAGCCTCCCGTCCTTACAGGTCCGGATGTGCATCATGATGTCTGCCTATCGCCCGCCCCTTCTTATAGCCCTGGCTTTTCTTGCCTTGCTCGGCGGCTGCACCAACACGGTAACCCAGGCCTATCTGTACCGCAGCGGCATCCAAGGCACCTTTGCCTATGCCGCAGGCGACCGGGACATGGCCGTCGTCGTGGTCGGCAATCCGTTTAGCATCGGCAAGGCGGAGCTCGATCGCTTCATCGTCGATTCCATGCAGGGCCGTAATCGGCCGCCGGCCACCCATTTCACGACCGCGCCCGGCGCCAGCGCGCGGCCCGGCTATAGCATCGTCGTCTTGCTCAACCCGCCCATGTTTTTCAATTCGCAGGATGCCTGCCGCAGTACCGCGGGGATTCCCACCGCACCGTCCGGCGGCCGGTTGCAGGCGCGCATGATTTTTTGCGCCAAGGACCTGATCCTGACCGAAGTGACGGGCAACCTACCGGCAATGGCGCGACCGACCGAAGGGGGCTTCGCTGCCATGATCGGCGCCATGACGCGCGACATCGTGCCCGAACGGGAACCGAATTCGGACAACGACGCCGAACCCTTGCTGCGTTCGGAACTTAATGGCGTGCTGTTAGCCGGTTGGCAACATTGACGCCGTGTTGGGCTCGCACTAGGTTCCTGCCGCCTTATCTCCCGCATGGCCATCCGCAGGATCAATGACCTCCGACCTCGTCCCCTTGTTGTCGCGCATCGCCGATGCGCTGGAACGTCTGGCACCGCCACCGGCCAATTCAGCCAATCTCGGCCATGCCGATGCCTTTATCTGGCATGCCGAGGGCGAGGTCTTGGAGCCGGTGCCCCGGGTCAACCGGGTCGACCTCGACCTGTTGCAGGGCATCGAGCGGCAACGCGATACCTTGGTCGAAAACACGCGGCGCTTCGCCCAAGGTCTGCCCGCCAACAATGCCTTGCTATGGGGTGCCCGCGGCACGGGCAAAAGCTCGCTGATCAAGGCGGCGCATGCGGCCGTCAATGCCAGCCTACCCGGCGCCGTCGTCCTGGTCGAAATTCACCGCGAGGATATCCCGTCCTTGCCCCGGCTGCTGCATCGCCTGCGCGACAGCCGACGGCGTTTCGTTCTGTTCTGCGACGACCTGTCGTTCGATGCCGACGACGCATCCTATAAGTCGTTGAAGGCCGTGCTCGACGGCGGCATCGAAGGCCGGCCGGAAAACGTGGTGTTTTACGCCACCTCGAACCGGCGCCACATGATGCCGCGCGACATGATCGACAACGAGCGCGCCACGGCCATCAATCCTGGCGAGGCGGTCGAAGAGAAGGTTTCCCTTTCCGACCGTTTCGGCCTGTGGTTGGGCTTTCATGTCTGCGACCAACCGACCTACTTCGCCATCGTCGAAGGCTATGGCCGGCGTTATGGCCTGGACATGCCCACCGACGAACTGCGGGCACGGGCCAACGAATGGTCGGTCACCCGCGGCGGACGCTCCGGCCGCGTCGCCTGGCAATTCATCCAGGATCTGGCCGGTGAGCTTGGCAAGCGCCTTGATTGACGACCGGGCATCGATGATGGCCTGGCGCCGACGGACCGCATGACGCCGATCCTGCTGCCCCGCGCCGGCGGTTCCGAGCCGCTGTTTAATGCGCCGCCAGCCACCCTTTGGCTGTCGGGCAGCCTCATTGCCGGCTACGGGCTTTTTCGCCTGCTGCCCGCTGACGCGCAGGAATGGATCGTCCTGCACCTGGCCTTCGTGCCGTTGCTGTTCCTTGAACAATTCTTGCCGCAAGGACCGGGGCCATCGATAGCTCGGTTCGTGCCGCTGTTCACCTATACGCTGCTGCATGCCGACCTGATGCATCTATTGGTCAATATCGGCATGTTGATGGCCTTTGGAAGCTTTCTCGAGCGGCTGCTCGGCGCGACGCATTTCCTGATCCTATTTTTTGCCACTGCTGCGGTCGGGGCCTTGACCTTGGCATGGTGGGTAGGCAGCCAACCGCTGGTGGCAATCGGTGCTTCTGGCGGTGTCTACGGCCTGATGGGCGCTTCTATGCGCTTCCTCTTCGCCAGCGGCGTCGGCAACGCTCGTCGCGGCGCCCTGGCCTTTGCTGCTGCAATCCTTGGGTTAAACCTGGTTATGGCCTTGCTCGGCATGGGTGGGCTGACCGAGGCTGCCAATATTGCCTGGCAGGCGCATGTCGGCGGCTTTTTTGCCGGCGTGGTCTTCGCGCTGCTAATTCGCCGCTAGCGGCGGCGGTCAACTGACAGGATTGCGCAGGTAGGAGCGTGGATCGACAGCGCGCGGCCCCTTGCGCAATTGAAAATGCAGCTGCGGCGTCGCCACGCTGCCAGAATTGCCAACCCGAGCGATTACCTGGCCGCGGCTGACCGTGTCGCCGCGTTGGACCAGCAGGGCGCCGTTATGGGCATAGGCGCTGACCCAGCCGTTGTCGTGCTTGACCAACAGAAGATTGCCAAAGCCGCGTAGTTCGTTGCCGGCATAGGCGACGACTCCCGACTCGACGGCCCGGACCGGGGTGCCACGTGGTGCAGCAATATTGATGCCATCGTTGTGGCGTCCTTTTTCCTGTGGCCCGAATTCGGCGATGACATCACCGTTGATCGGCCACATGAACCCGCTACCGGATGCGGGGGGTGGGGTCGCTATGATGGGATTTCGGCCAAGCGCAGCCTCGCGTTCCGGCTCTGTCGCTGGAACCATTCCCTCGCGCGGCGCCGAGGTCGGCGCATCCGCGGCCGAAACCATCGGTACTATGCCATCCGCGGCTTGTTGCGGCTTCTCCCCTTCGGCCGGCGATCCCGGGGGTGCTGTGCCGCCGACCGGAGGCAGTTCGGAAACGCGCACGCCGGTTACCGGCGGAGTTCCTGAAATCACCGGGTTCGATGACGGTGCTGCCGCCACGGCTGCTGGGCTTGCGTCTGGCAGGATCAATCGTTGGCCGACGCGCAACACATAAGGCGGGCGCAGACTGTTGGCATCGATGATCGATTGCATGGAAACGCCATGGCGGCGTGCCAAGGCATAAACCGAATCGCCGCTGGCGACGGTCACGCTGCCATCGGCCGGTCGTGGTGGAATGGCAGGCTGCGTGGCGGTGTCCACCGGCCCGCTGCCACGCGACACGCTCGGAGAACCGCCACGGCTCGCCGGAATTTCTACCCAGCCGCAGGCCGCAGGCGCCAAGGCGCACAAAACGGCGAAGACGGACCGAATAGAGCCCAAGGCTGTTCGCTGCGAATCGGCCTTCATCGGCAAACTATCGCCGACCCGGACTCGGCCAGCAACTGACGAGCGACCAGCCTCAATTGACATCCTGTTCCGATACCAGGGGCACAAAGCGGACCTGGTCCAATTCATCTGTAACGATGCCCTCCTCCGTGCGGCGCAACCGGTACAACCGCTGGCTACCATCCGTGCCGCTGACCGGCGCCACCATGATGCCGCCGATAGCCAACTGATCGATGAGCGCCTGGGGCACTTCGGCCGCTGCCGCCGTTACCATGATGCGGTCGAATGGTGCTTGTTCCGGCCAGCCGCGCGAACCGTCGCCATAGCGCGTGGTGACATTGGACATGTGCAGTTTGGTGAATCGCGCCTCGGCTTCGCGCAATAGATCGCGGTGGCGCTCGACGGTATAAAGCCGCCGGCACAGACAGGCCAGGACCGCTGCTTGGTAGCCCGACCCGGTACCGACTTCCAGGACCTTGTGCCGGTCGCCGACTTCCAACGCTTGGGTCATCTTGCCGACGACGACCGGCTGGCTGATCGTCTGCTGATGCCCAATCGGCAGGGCGATGTTTTCATAGGCTTGATGACGCAGCGCCATCGGTACGAAGATCTCGCGCGGGATGCGTTCGATGGCGGCCAGCACGCGACGGTCCGACACGCCGCCCCGGCGCAGGTCGAGCACCAAGCGGATCTTGCGCGAGTCGGGGCGCGCGCCCGGTTCCTCCCGCGGACCGCTGGATCCGTTGCGCAGGCTCATGCCAACACCCGCCGTAGTGCCGCCATCGTCTTGCGATGGGTCATGTCCATGCACAACGGCGTGACGGCCACCGCGCCGTTATTGACGGCCCACAGGTCTGTGCCGCGCTTATAGCGGTCTTCCTCGCGCTGCGGACCGATCCAGTAATAGGTTCGCCCACGCGGATCGCTACGTACGGCCAGTTCGCTGCCGATCTTGCGCCGCCCCTGCACGCAGACGGTGATGCCGGTCACCGCCTCGGTCGGCACCCCTGGAATGTTGACATTGATCAGTACATCGGTCGGCCATGACATCGGTCCCAGGCGCCGCAGCAGCTCCGGAATCCAATGACGCGCCGTATCCCACATCGGTTCGCTACCCTCTTCGATGACCTGGCTAATGGCAATGGCGCGCAAATTGAGCAGGGCCGCTTCCATCGCCGCCGCGACCGTTCCGGAATAGGTCACGTCCTCGCCCAGGTTGCCGCCACGATTGACGCCCGACAGTACCAAATCAGGGCGGCAATCCTTCATCAACTCGTTGACGGCTAGAAGCACGCAGTCCGTCGGCGTGCCGCCGACCGCATAGCGCCTGCTGCTCAGCTTACGAATGCGCAACGGATGGTGCAGGGTCAATGAATGGCCGGCGCCGCTCTGTTCCGTTTCCGGGGCCACCACCCAAACCTCGCCGACCAGTGGACGGACGACCGACTCCAACACCTTGAGGCCAGGCGCGGCGATGCCGTCATCGTTGGAGATGAGCACCCGGGCCCGGGAAAGGTCGAGTGGCTTATCGCGCATTACGGCGGATCTCCGCCAGCCCGCCCATATAGGGCCGCAGCGCCTCGGGTATAAGCACCGATCCGTCGTCGCGCTGGTAGTTTTCCAGGATGGCGATCAACGTTCGCCCGACGGCTAGTCCGGAACCGTTCAGCGTATGGACGAACTGGGTACCTTTGCCTTCCGCGGGCCGGAAGCGGGCCTTCATCCGCAGTGCCTGAAAGTCGCCGCAGTTGGAGCAGGATGAAATCTCGCGATAGGCCCCCTGCCCCGGCAGCCAGACTTCGATGTCATAGGTCTTGCGCGCCGAAAATCCCATGTCACTGCTGCATAGCGCCATGACACGATAGGCCAGCCCCAGACGCTTCAACACTTCCTCGGCGCAGTTGGTCATCCGTTCCAATTCTGCATCCGAGCCGTCCGGATGGGCGATGGTTACCATTTCCACTTTGGTGAACTGGTGCTGGCGGATCATGCCGCGGGTGTCCTTGCCCGCGGCACCGGCCTCCAGCCGGAAGCACCAAGTCATGGCGGTCAACCGGCGCGGCAGGTCGCTTTCGGACAGAATCTCGTCGGCGATCAGGTTGGTGAGCGGCACCTCGGCCGTGGGTATCAGCCACAGGCCGTTCACCGTGCGGAATAGGTCTTCGCCGAATTTGGGAAGCTGCCCGGTACCAAATGCCGCCTCGTCGCGTACCAGTGCCGGTGGATTGACCTCGGTCAGGCCGTGTTCGCCGGTGTGCAGATCCAGCATGAAATTCGCTAGGGCCCGCTCCAGGCGGGCCAAGGCGCCGCTCAAGACGACGAAACGCGCGCCGGAAAGCTTGGCGGCTCGTTCGAAATCCATCATGCCGAATTCCTCGCCGATGTCGACGTGGTCGCGCGGCGCAAAGGCAAAGTTCGGTGGTGTTCCCCAATGCCGCAGTTCGACATTGGCACTCTCGTCTGCCCCGATGGGCACATCGGCGGCCGGCAAGTTGGGCAAGCCGGCAAGGGCTGCATCCAATTCGACCGTGGCCGCGCGCGCCTCATTCTCGGCGGCGGTCTGTTCGTCCTTGAAGCGGGACACCTTGGCCATCAATTCGCCGGCATCCCCACCCTTCGCCTTGGCTTGTCCGACTTCTTTCGACAGCCGGTTGCGTTCGGTTTGCAGCTCCTGGGCACGGGCTTGGGCGGCTCGACGGCGTGCGTCCAGATCGATCACGCTCGTGGCGGAAGGTGCAAGTCCGCGCGCCCTCAGCCCGGTGTCGAAGTCTTCCGGGTGGTCGCGAATCCAGCGAATATCGTGCATGAAATAACCATCAAAGGCGCTGCGAAGGGGCGCGCCGTTTATAGGGCGTCGTCCCGATTCCGTCCAGCGACCCGCTCAGGCGTCACGGCTTGGGGCGTCCGTCGTCGGCCCCTCTTCCTCATCCGCGCCATCTGCCTCGGTTTCACCCGCTTCGGCATCTTCTTTTGCCTTGGTTCGCTCGCGACCCCGCTCGATCAAGCGGACGCACCAGATGGAGATCTCGTAAAGCATGATGGTCGGCACAGCCAATCCGATCTGGCTGATGACATCAGGTGGTGTCAGCACAGCAGCGACGACGAAGGCGATGACGATGGCATAGCGGCGTTTGTCCGCCAGGCCCTTGGCGGTAACGATGCCGGCGCGTCCCAGCAAGCCGAGCAGAACGGGCAGTTCGAAACAAAGTCCGAATGCAAAAATGAGCTGCATGACCAGCGACAGGTACTGGTCGACCTTGGCTTCCAATTGAATGGGAATACCGCCTTCCATTCCGCTGGATTCAAAGCTGAGAAAGAACTTCCACGCCATTGGAAAAATTAAATAATAAACGAGCGCGCCGCCGAGAAAAAACAGAATGGGGGTGGCCACGAGAAAGGGCATGAAGGCGCGCTTTTCATGCTTATACAGTCCGGGTGCCACGAACTTCCATATCTGCACGGCGATGAATGGAAAGCCGACGAACAAAGCCGTGAAGAAGGCCACCTTCAAGTAGGCGAAAAATGCTTCGTAAAGCGCCGTATAGATCAGACGGCGGTTGCCCCCACCCTGCTCGGCAAGCGCGGTGGCCAACGGCTGCACCAGGAACCCGTAGATAGTGGGTGCGAAGTAATAGCTGATGGCGAACAGCACCATCAGGGCGATAAAGGAATGTATCAGCCGTTGCCGTAACTCGACCAGGTGATCGAGCAGCGGCATCTTCGATTGGTCGATATCGGAATCCCGTGGCGCCACGTCAGACTATCCGTTCGGCGGTTCGCGCCGGCCGGCCGGCGCATCTTCGCTTGCCGTTTCGGTCGTCGTGGCAGGGGTAACAGCGCTGCTACTCGGCGATTCGGTGGCAGGCGGCGGTGCCGTTGCATCGGGAGCTGGCGGTGCAATGGTTTGCTTCGATTGCGCGGCGTCCAAATCGGCTTCCCAGGCGCGCATGGCGAAATCGCGGTCCAGTTCGCCTTCCGGATCGACGGTGCGCTTCACCTCGGCGGCCACATCCAAACGCGTCAGGTCCTCGGCTTGCTTGCGCAAATCGTCCAGTTCGGACTCGCGCACCATATCATCGACGCCACGCTGAAACTCATGAGCCATCGAACGGGCCTTGCGGACCAGCCCGGTAACCGTGCGGATAGCGTTCGGCAGTTCCTTTGGCCCGAGGACAATGACGGTGACCACCCCGATGAGCAGTAGTTCCTGCCAGCCGATATCAAACATGGCGATCCGTTGTGGCGCGGCATTCCGGAATAGCGCGCATCCGGACGACGACGTCGGTCAGTTCTTCACCGTCGTCTTATCCGTCGCGGCCGCATCCGGTTGAACGGCATTACCGGGGATGACCTTGTAGGGTTCCGTAGGCGGTTCTTCGCCTTCTTCCTTCATGTTTTTCTTTAAGGATTTCAGTCCCTTACCAAAGTCTCCCATGATCTGCGAGATCTTGCCGCGCCCGCCGAATAACAGCAGGACAACCGCCAAGACGATCAGCCAGTGCCAAATGCTGAATGAACCCATACCGCTCGCTTTCCATCGTTCGTCAATGATCGCGTTCAGCAGAGCATGTCAGAAACGCCCCGCCGCCGCAATGTCGAGTCCTACCGGGGAGGGGTGGACGGTACCGCTGCTTCCCTTCCCGGGCTTCAGCCGGTTTTTG
>CAMCUA010000067.1 GCA_945878455.1 Asaia bogorensis
CTTGTCCAACCTGGGCGCCACCCTGCTCGCCGACAACCGCCACGACGCAGCGGCCGATGCCTTTCTGCGCCTGACGGCGGCGACGCCCGGCGATGCGGCCGCCCATTACGCGCTCGGCAATGCCCTTTACGACACGGGTCAATTGCCAAAATCGGCGGCGGCATTTCGCCAGGCTTTGCATCTGCGTCCTGGCTTCGGCGAAGCCTGGGACAATCTGGGCCTCACCCTGCAGGCCAGCGGACAAAGCGACGAGGCGATCCGCGCCCACCGCCGGGCGGCCGAGTTGATGCCCAACGATGCCGCCTGCCGGTTCAATCTGGGTACCGCCTTGCAGGCCGACGTTCGGCCGGGCGAGGCCCGCGACGCCTATGCGGCTTGCCTGCGGTTGCAGCCCGACTATGCCGGCGCCCGCTATCTGCTCGCGGCGCTTGACGGCGAAACACCGGAAAGGGCACCGGATGCCTATGTGGAAGCCTTGTTCGATGGCTATGCGCGCTGCTTCGACGACCACCTGGTGGACGGCCTTGGCTATCGCACGCCTGGCGTGCTGCGCGCCTTGTGCGACCGCCTCGACGGTGGACGAGCTGCTTACGGCCGGGCTCTCGACCTCGGTTGCGGCACAGGGCTCGCCGGTCAGGCCTTGCGCGATAAGGCCAGCCATCTGACCGGTGTCGACCTGTCGTCGCGGATGATCGAGGAAGCTCGGCGCAAGGCCATTTACCATCGACTGGTCGTCAGCGAATTGGTGTCCTTCCTGAACGCTGATACAGCCGTTTACGATCTGGTTCTGGCCGCTGACGTATTCGTCTATATCGGCAATCTGGAGCCATTGTTCGCCGCCATCGCCGAACGGGTCGACGATAAGGCCTTGCTGCTGTTCTCCGTCGAACATGCAGCCCACGGACAATTCAGTTTACGGCCGTCGGGCCGTTATGCGCACACGGAAGGCTATATCGCCAAACTGGGTGCCCGCCATGGCTTCCGCCTGCTGGCCGCCGAACGGACCGAACTCCGCCGCGATCGAGAGCAACCCGTCTTGGGGTTGGTCGTCGCCCTGGGCCGCGTCGC
The DNA here is from genome assembly GCA_945878455.1 of Asaia bogorensis. GTDB lineage: Bacteria > Pseudomonadota > Alphaproteobacteria > Rhodospirillales > CAMCUA01 > CAMCUA01. The sequence continues at coordinate 1,069 of CAMCUA010000067.1, forward strand.
GCGGTAGCACTTCCTAGACTTCGATATCGACGATACTGCCGCGTCCCAACGGTTGTTCGTCGGCCAGGTTGAGGATGTGCTGGCGCCGCAGCCGTTCGATGTCCCCACTCGCGGCACGCTGTTCCTGTTGCGCCTGGCGCTCTTCCGTCAACCGGGCCAGGCGACGGTTCTCGACCCTGCGCCGCGCCAAGCCTCCAGCTTCATCCGCCCCTTGCTCACGCGGCGTTGCGGCACCGACGCCGGTACGGTCGTAGATATGCAAGAGAATACGCGTCGAGCCGCCGATGCCATCGACGCTCATGGGAAGCCTCCATATCCGTGCCCGCGCCGCGGTTTGCCCAAGCTGCGGTGCCCGACGAGGCTTCTGCCCTCAACGGTTTTCTGTGGGGAGACCTTACGCTGACCGGAGGCGGCTGATCATAGAGAATATGTTCTCATTAACGGATCAGGCTACATCGACGTTATTGCTGGCAATGAGATCGTCGAGGGTCCTTCCGGTGATTCCCGATAGCATGGCGGCATCGGCGAAACCGGCGGCGGTGCCAGCGCCATCGATGTCGATCTGCACCGTGGTGTCGGTGCCGTCGTCGTCGAACAACACGAAATCGTCGATGTCGTCCACACCATCGATGTAGCCCGTCAACAGGTCGCGCAGATCGAGCACGTCGCCGCCGTCGGGGTCGAAATCGGCAATAGTATCGGCATGGCTGAGGTCGTTGAGAAGGAATCGGTCGGCGTCAGCACCGCCAGTCAAGCTATCGGCGCCGGCACCGCCGGTAAGCGTATCGTCGCCCGCACCGCCGTCGGCCGTGATACCGATGGATGCCGAAAGGCCCGAGGCGTCGAGTTCGTCAGCGCCGTCGTCGCCGAAGAACAGGATGTCACGCACCGCCGTGGCCGATAGATCGCCACTGACGGAAAGGCTGTCGGCATCGCCGCTGCCGTGGAACTCCAGCGTTTCGACGCGCGTGAACGAGATGGCATTACCGTCGATGTCGATGGCCGCCGTGGCGCTGCCGTCGCCGGTCAGCGTCAGCACATCGATCCCGGCATCGCCATCGATGCGCAGCACTTCCGTATCGATGTCCGCATCGTCGGGGGCGCCAATGGCGGTGCCGCCGTCCACCGTATCGCCGCTACCATCACCGGTGGCGTGCAGAATGAGATCCCCGCCCGTGCCGCCATTCAGGGTATCGGCACCAGCGCCGCCGCTGATCGTGTCCGCATCGGCACCGCCCGTCAGGATATCATCGCCCACCCCGCCGGTCAGAACATCGTTACCGGCGCCGCCATCGGCATCGATGGCCAAGGCACTGGTCAATCCCGTGGCATCCAGGATGTCGGCGCCACCGCCCGCGGCAAAGAAGACCGCACCGGTAAGCCCCGTGGTCGCGAAATTTCCGCTGACGTTCAATTTGTCGGCACCGTCGCCGGTGGCGATCTCCACCGCCTCGAAACCCTCGGCGTCGGCCGTACCGCCCGTGACTTCGTCGGCAAGATTGATCGCGGTTACGCTGGCGGTAGCGCTGAGTGTGAATTCATCGGCCGAGGCATCGTTACCCAGAACCTCCAGCGTATCCGTGCCGGAACCGCCTTCCAGACTGTCGGCGCCGCCGCCCGTGACATAGCGGACCGTATCATCATCGTCGCCGGCATCGATCGAATCGTCGCCGGTCCCGCCGGTCAGGATATCGTTGCCCTCGCCGCCCAGAAATGTGTTTCCCGCATACTCCGCCGCGAACAAGGCATCGAGGGCATCGGGCAATTGTACCGTATCGGCGCCGCCCAATGCGTCGAGGAAGTTGCCGTCCTCGAAGAAGGAATTATTGGCGGCTGGGTTGTTGAAGAATCCCGCCGACTGGCGCAGGTCGATCGCATCAGCACCGGCCGTGAACACAGCGTCGAACAGTGGATTGACTGTCACGGTGGCAGAGTCGGTAGCCGAATTGCTGTTGGGGGCGGTATCGGCACCTTCACCATCGAGGTTTATCTGATTGGTTTTGGCCCGCGCGGTCAGTGCCGCCAGATCGGTGGCGTCATTGACCGGCGGAACGAGGATCGGTCCATCGACGGTGAAGTCGTTGCCGGCACCGGCCACGTCTACCAGCGCGGAGACATCGAGGGTGTAGACTCCACCGCCGGAATCGCTCCAACCGTTGGCATCGAACACCGTCCAGCCAGCCGGAATATCGATTTCGACCGTCTGCACTTCATCCGGGTCGGCAACCTCGGTGAATGACACGGTGATGGCCGGAGTCAACGGAGCATCCTCGTCGATGGTCGCGTCGGCGATCGAGACCGTCGGTATGCCGGCCACTGCTTCAACCGTGATCGTCGCCACGTCGGGGTCGGTGTTGACGTTGGCGGCGAGGCCCTCGCCATCGTCCGGGTCTTGGGTGGCAATGGCGCGAACCGTCAAGGAAACATCGGTATCGTTATCGGGGGGCGTTTGCAGCAGGGGACCGTCGACCGTGAAAGCCACGCCGTCGCCGGCCGTGTCGGCCAGCGCCGACACGTCGAGCCGAAAAATACCGCCACCAGCATCGATCCAGCCGTTGGCGGCACTGACCGTCCAGCCGGCGGGAATATCGATCTCCAGCGTCTGAACTTCATCCGCGTCGGCGACGTCGGTAAAGGACGCGGTGATCTGCGGCGTGACAGAACCATCCTCGAGTATCTCGGCATCGGCCACCGCAGCCGTCGCGCTGCCGGCCGCGGCATCGACGATGACGGTCGCGGTATCGGTAACGGATTTGGCGTTGAGCGCGGTACCGGCGCCTTCGCCGTCCTCGGGAACGTCGACGACAAAGGCGCGAACGGTCAGGGCGGAAAGGTCCGCATCGTCATTCAATGGCGGGCGGAAAGCCGGCGCCGCGACGACGAAGGAGACCCCGTCGCCGGCGGCGTCGGCCAAGGCCGAAACATCGCGAGAGAAGACGCCACCGCTCATGTCGGTCCAACCGTTGAGGTTGTCGAGCGTCTAACCCGCCGGAGCATCAATCTCCAACCGATGGGTTTCGCCAGGATCGAGCGCGTGGGCGAAAGACGCCGTGATCTGTGGCGTCAACACGCCATCTTCGACGATGGTGGCGTTGGCAATGGAAAGGACGGGTGTCCCGGCCTCCGCGTCGATCGTCACCGTTGATGAATCGGACGCTTCCTTGAAATTGTTCAGCTCTGCAGCGCCAACTTCGGTCTCGGCCGGTGTTTCCGTGGATACCGCGCGCACGTTCAGTGCCGGCAGATCGGCATCCCCATGCAACGGGGGACGCAGGATCGGGCCGTTCACCAGGAACGACACGCCTTCTCCGGCCGCCGAGGCGGCGCCTGTAACGTTCTTGGAAAAAACGCCGCCGCCAGCATTGGTCCAACCATTGGCGTTGGCCACACTCCACCCGGCTGGAATATCGATCTGCAGGGCATGGATTTCCTGCGGGTCATTGACATCGGTAAAGGATGCCGTGATCTGCGGCGTCAAAAGCCCATCCTCGACAATACCGGCATCGGCGACGGAAACCGTTGCGTCACCGGTCTCCGCATCGATGACAACGGTCGACAGGCTGGTATCCGTATTGACGTTGCCGACCGGTCCTTCGAGATCGTCCGGCGTCTGCCGCGCGATGGCGCGAACGGTCAGGTTGGTCAGGTCGGCGTCGACATCCGCCGGCGGCCGCATTAGCGGTCTGGTCACGTTGAAGGCAACGCCATCCCCAGCCGCGTCGGCACTGGCCGAAACATCGAGGCGCAACATGCTGCCAACCGCCGTCCAGCCGTTGGCGTTGACCACGGACCAACCCGCCGGAATATCGATTTCCAGCGTCTGCACCTCACTGGGGTCGGCGACGTCGGTGAAGGACACCGAAATCTGTGGCGCGACAGTCGCGTCTTCGACGATGGCGGCGGGAGCGACGCTGACGGTGGGCGTACCCGGAGCCGCGTCGACGATGATGCGTGCCGTATCGCTGACCGTCTTGGAATTCGGTGCGGCATCCGATCCTTCCAGATCGTCCGGCGTTTGTTGGGCGATGGCGCGCACGGTCAGGTCGGGAAGGTGGCTGCCGGCGCTGTCGAGGTCGCCGTCGTCGTTGAGCGGCGGGCGCAACAGGGGACCGAAGACGACGAAGGAGACCCCGTCCCCGGCACCGTCCGCCTGTGCCGATACATCGCGCTTGAAAAGGCCGCCGCCCGCACTCGCCCAACCATTGGCATCCACCACGGTCCAGCCGGCGGGGATGTCGATCTCCAGGGTATGGATTTCGCTGGGATCGGTGGCGTCGGCGAAGGACACGGTGATTTGCGGCGTCAGCACGCCGTCTTCGACGATCGTAGCGTTGGCGACGGCGACGACGGACGCCCCCGCTTCGGCATCGACGATAATCTGGGCCGATGCGGGGGTGGTCTTGACGTTAGCGCCGAGATCGTTGCCTTCGCTATCGACCGGGAACTGCGTGGCAATGGCGCGCACCTGGAGCGCGGGCGGATTGTTGGCGTTGTCGTTGTCCAAATCCCTGTCGTCGTGCAGCGGCGGGCGCAGCACGGGACCGGAAACCGTGAAAGGCGAACCGTTGGCCACCGCATCGACGTTGGCCGTGACATCCTTTCTGAAAACGCCGCCGCCGGCATCGGTCCAGCCGTTGGCATTGACCACCGACCAACCCACGGGGATATCGATTTCCAAGCGTTGTATTTCGCCAAGATCGTCGCGGTCGGTGAAGGACGCGGTGATCTGCGGCGTCAGCGTGGCATCTTCGGCGATTTCCGCCGCCGCCACGGAGACGACCGGATTGCCGGCTTCGGCATCGACCACAACACCGGAATTCTCCTCCTCTTCCGCATCGGCAACCTCAATCGGCACGCCGACGACGTTGACTTCCGACGAGACGGCACGGACGGACAGGTTGACGTCGGCATTGCTGTCGACGGGCGGCGTGAACAGCAAGCCGCTGCCATCGGCAAGCGCCGCCAGGTCCGCTTCGGTGAACTGGCCGCCGGGGCCCGTTCCGGTCAGGGTGAAGGTACCGGCGGCACCGATCAGAACGGGCGCCCCACCCAGCCAGGACAGGGTGGTGCCGGGCTGGATGTTGCTCAAATCCACGGCGGTGATGGCTTCCGAACCGTCGGTGTCGGTCAGGCTGATGGCGATCGGGATGCCGAGCAGGTTGTCCTCGATCACCTCGACGCCGACCGACTGGATGATCGGCGCGTCGGCGACGGCGGCGATTTCCAGAGTGATGGTGCCCGTGGCGCTGCCGCCGCGGCCGTCCTGGACCTGGAATTGAAATTGGACGACGCCGGAGAAGTTCGGCACCGGAGTATAGACGAATCCGCCATTCGAATCGACGACGACGCTGCCACCGGTCGGGACGCCGTTGACGGAAAAGGTCAGCACGTCGCCGTCCGGATCGACGGCGCGCAGGCCACCGGTTATCAGGCCGTCTTCGGTACCCGTCGCCGTGGCGTCGAACGCGAATGGCGAGCGGTTGAGGTTCCGGCCCGCATCGGGCGGCTGCAGATCGGCGCCCGGCGGCGCATCCAGCGGCGGCGCCAGGACGCTGACATTGACATCATTGCCGGCGATGACGCCGAGAACCACGGAGCCGTCCGATCCCGTTCCGCCGGCGCCCGACGCACCGCTGCCGCCGGCTGCCGTCTGGAAATTCTCGAGGCCGGCGGAATCGTCGCCCTGGCCATAATTGTTGGCCTTGCCCGAGGTGTTCGGCAGGTGGCGCAGCGAGCTTTGGAAGCGGTTGACCACGGTATTCACGTCCAGGGTCGTGAAAATCGAGGGGTCGTCGCGCGAACTGCTGATCGATGCCGACTGATAGGGTTAATTGATGACGCCACTGCCCGCCTCGGTGGTGATCAGCACTTCGCCGACGAAACCGTCGGATTCGACCATGTTGACGACCGTGAGTGTCTCGGCGTCGGCGAAATCGACGCCGATCTGGGTACCGCGAATGCCGATGGTGGCAATCGGCGTCGATAGCATCATGGCATCAGGGTCGGTCTTGGCCACCTGTCCGCTGACGAAGGTGAAGACGCCCTGCACCAACGAGAGGACAAGGGAGCCCTTGCTGGCGCCCGGGTCATAGATCATTTCGTCGAGCACGATGCGGCCATTCTCGGACATCGAGAACGTCGTTTCGTCGAGCAGCAGGACGCCGACAGCGCCGCCCGGCCCGGTCTGCAACACATCGCCCTGGTATACCGGATCGCCGACCGCCAGGCGCACTTGGCTGCCGTCGGCGCGCACGGCGGTGACCGAACCCTTCAGGGTTTCCACCTGACCGGCGGGTTCGCCGATGTCGCCGCCGCCGGCCGCGGTGTTGAACCCGGCCAGCAGCGGCAAGCCCACCGGCGGTGTTGCCTGATACGTCGCCAAGGCGTCCAGGCTGTCGATGACACTCACCGTGCCACCATCGCCCAGCGACAGCGCAACGCCGGCATCCCCCTGGCGCAGATACAGAACGAAGTTTTCGAGCGTGACCGAAGTGCCGTCGTTGAGATCGAGGCGCAAATCGTCGCCGACGACCTGGGTACGGACGTCGCCTGGCGCGACTCCCATAACCTCGAAACGCTGGCCCGGCGCGACTGGAACGGTTCCGGCGGAATCGGCCCCGACCTCGCGCACGGCTTGCGGATCACCACCGATTATGCGGACGACTGCCATACTACCCTACCCCCGCCTTACTCGTTTTCCTCAGAGTTTAGCGGCCCCACGACATCCTATCACGAGCCCGGCAAAGCTGAGGAGCAATTGTCGGCGGCGGAAAGGACGGGGGCTGTGATGGCAGTCACAAGCCCTCATGTTCATCCCTATCTGGCGCCTCGATCTTGACTTCCGACATCCAAAAGCCACTAACTGTTCTGGATTCTGTTTAGCCATTCTGTCTGCTGGAATGATGGGTCGAGGAACGTACTTGACGGGGCGCATGAGACCCTGAAGCAGGTATGCAGGGTGGCTATGGTATCCGAGGGCCGATGAGGCGATACGAAGCGGTTTCGCACGGGTCATGGCCTGGACATCTGGGAGGTGTATTGCACATGCTACGAAGGTTTTCCGGATACCGGGCGACCGCCGCCGTTGCGGCCGTGCTCGGCTTCGGCCTGTTGTCAGCCACCACGGTGCAGGCTCAGGCCAACAAGACCGTCAATATCGTCGTCGGCGAAGAGCCCGACGACCTGGACCCCTGTTCGGCATCGTCGTCGTTCAGTGGTCGCATCATCCACCAAAACGTGGTCGAGACCCTGGCTGAACTGCGGCCGAACGGCGATATCGAGCCACTGCTGGCGACCGGCTGGGAGCAGGTGAACCCCCTGACCTGGCGCTACAAGATCCGCCAGGGCGTGGTCTTCCACGACGGCGCCAAGCTGGATGCCGACGTGGTGCTGAAGGCACTGGAACGCGTCTACAGCGTCAAGTTCATGTGCATGGTCAAGAGCAAGTACTTCAGCACCGAGAAGGTCACGGGGACGAAAGTCGATGACTACACGGTCGACTTTTCCACCGAGAAGCCCTGGCCGCTGGTTCTGGTCTATCTGACCGGCCTTGGCATTCCCTCGCCGAACACGCCGTCGGACAAACTACAGTTGAACGCCATCGGCACTGGGCCGTACGTGTTCGATAAGTGGGTCCAGCAGCAGGAAATCGTCATCAAGAAGAACCCGAATTACTGGAATAAGGCGAAGAAGCTCGACGTCGATGTCGCCAGATTTATCATCCGCAAGGAATCGCCGGTGCGCGCCGCCATGGTGCAGGTCGGCGAAGCGGACATCGCGCCGAACATCGCAGCCAACGACGCCAACAACACGAAGACAGACGTCCCCTATCCGAACGCGGAAACGACCTGGCTGCGCATCGACATGACGCAGCCGCCGCTGAACGACAAGCGGGTCCGTCTGGCCTTGAACTATGCGCTGGACCGCAAGGCGCTGGCGGACAATTTCTTCGCCCGCGGCTCGATCCTGGCGGCTCAGGCCTGGGGTCCAAACGTCAAGGGCCACAACTTCGAGATCGACAAGCGCATCTATCCCTATGATCCGGCGAAGGCAAAGCAGTTGCTTGCCGAGGCCAAGGCCGCCGGCGTCAAGGTCGATACGGAGATCGAGCTGCAAGGCCGCATGGCCGTTTACGACAAGGCCGAGGAACTGATGGAAGCCGTCTATCAGTATTACAAAAACGCCGGCTTCAACGTGAAACTGAAGATGTATGAACTGGCCACCTGGCGGCGGCTGCATGTGAAGCCTTATCCCGATCCGCGTCCGCCGGCCATGCTGCAGGCACTGCACGACAACGCCGTCGGCGACGCCGGCTTCTCGGCGGCTTACAAGCACCACTGCACGGCCACCACCGGCACCCTCTGCGATCCGGTGATGGACAAGGCGATCGACGAAGCCATGCCGCTGGTGGGCGCCGCCCGGGCCAAGGCCTTCGAAGAAGTCGCCCGTCTCTCGTACGAGGAGTTCGTGGACAACGTCTATCTGGTCCACATGGTCGGTTTCGCCCGCGTCGGCCCGCGCATCAAATACACCCCGAACGTGCTGACCAACGGCATGATGAAGATCGAGGACATCACCTTCAACTAACGACCCTTGCTGGCAACTAACGACCCTTGCTGGCTTTTATGCGGCAAAGCCCCGGCCTAACGGCTGGGGCTTTTTCTTGGCCAGTCCTCTGACCTGAACCCGACCGGACGGCGAAAAACGGCGCCAATTCCGGGCTGCGATCTTGACTTCTACCGTCCGAGACGTCCTAAATGACCTCGACTTCCGTATGCTATTCTACTTAGTAGAATGGTGAGCAGGGAACGTCCTGACGGGGTGGAAACAGCCCTGAAACAGGCGAAATGGTTGACGATTTCGTTACGGGGCCCATGGCGGAAGCGACGAGGTGTCGCGCCTTTCATGGGCTGAATCATCTGGGAGGTGTATTGCACATGTTACGAAGGTTTTCCGGATACTGGGTAACCGCCGCTGCCGCGGCTGTGCTCGGTCTCGGCCTGCTGGCAGCCGGTACGGCGCACGCGCAGGCCAACAAGACCGTTACCATCGTCGTCGGCGAGGAACCCGACGATCTTGACCCGTGTTCGGCGTCGTCGTCGTTCACCGGCCGCGTCATCCATCAAAACGTGGTCGAGACCCTGGCCGAGTTGCGGCCGAACGGCGATATCGTGCCGCTGCTGGCCACCGGCTGGGAGCAGGTGAACCCGCTGACCTGGCGTTACAAGATCCGCCAGGGCGTCACCTTCCACGACGGCGCCAAACTGGATGCCGACGTGGTGCTCAAGGCACTGGACCGCGTCTACAGCGTCAAGTTCATGTGCATGGTCAAGAACAAGTATTTCAGCACCGAAAAGGTCACGGCGACGAAGGTCGACGACTACACGGTCGACTTTTCCACCGAGAAGCCCTGGCCGCTGGTTCTCGTCTATCTGACCGGCCTCGGCATCCCCTCGCCGAACACCCCGTCGGACAAGCTGCAATTGAATGCCATTGGCACAGGTCCCTATGTCTTCGACAAGTGGGTCCAGCAGCAAGAAATCGCCATCAAGAAGAATCCGAACTACTGGAACAAGGCGAAGAAGTTCGACGTCGACGTCGCCCGCTACATCATCCGCAAGGAATCGCCGGTGCGCGCCTCCATGGTGCAGATCGGCGAAGCCGACTTGGCGCCCGAAATCGCGGTCAACGATGCCAACAACACGAAGACGGACATCCCTTATCCGAACGCGGAGACGACCTGGCTGCGCATCGACATGACGCAACCGCCGCTCGACGACAAGCGGGTGCGCCAGGCGCTGAACTACGCCATCGACCGCAAGGCGCTGATGGATAACTTCTTCGCCCGCGGCTCGATCGCCGCGACCCAGGCGTGGGGGCCGAACGTCAAGGGCCACAACTTCGACATCGACAAGAAGCCCTGGCCCTACGATCCGGCGAAGGCCAAGCAGCTTTTGGCCGAAGCCAAGGCCGCCGGCGTCAAGGTCGATACGGAGATCGAGCTGCAAGGCCGCATGGCCGTTTACGACAGGGCCGAAGAACTGATGGAAGCGGTCTATCAGTACTACACGGCTGTCGGCTTCAAGGTGAAGCTGAAGATGTACGAGCTGGCCCAGTGGCGCCGGCTGCACGTGAAGCCCTATCCCGATCCGCGTCCGCCGGCCTTGCTGCAGGCGATTCACGACAATGCGGTGGGCGATGCAGGTTTCTCGGCGGCCTACAAGCACGCCTGCTCCGCCACCACCGGCACGCTGTGCGATCCGGTGATGGACAAGGCCATCGACGCAGCCATGCCGATGACGGGTGCAGCCCGGGCCAAGGCTTTCGAGGAAGTCGCCCGGATGTCCTATGAAGACTATGTGGACAACGTCTATCTGGTCCACATGGTCGGCTTCACCCGCGTCGGTTCGCGCATCAAGTACAACCCGAACGTTCTGACCCGGGGCATGCTGAAGATCGAAGACATCACCTTTAACTAACCTCTGACGATGGTTCCGTAAGGAAAAGGCCCCGGCCCTTTGGCTGGGGCCTTTTTGCGTCAGGCCGAGTGGGGTATTATTAACGCCTGAGGAACGGAGCAGCCGTTGAACTCCCGTCAAAAAGGACAACAGCCATGTTGGAGATCAGGAAGTTGACGCCAAACATCGGCGTTGAAGTACTCGGCGCCGACGTGCGCGACCTCGACGATGCCGCGTTCGCCAAAATTTATCAGGCCTTCTTGGACAACATCGTCGTCGTCATCCGCGGTCAGGACGACTTAAAGATCGAGGAGTATCTGTATCACAGCCGGCGCTTCGGACATGTCAAACCGCATATCGTCGCACGCCAGCGCCATCCGCTGTATCCCGACTTGATGCTGCTCGACAACCAGGTGGCCGACCAACGCAGCAAGACGACCACCATCACCCGCGAAGTCCTGCAATCGCGCGGCAGCGGCTGGCACACCGACCTGTCTTACGAACAGCTTCCGGCCAAGGCGACCGAACTCTACCCGGTTTATTTGCCGAGCTATGGCGGCGGAACCATGTTCGCGGGTTGCTACGCGGCTTACGACGCCCTGCCCCAACGGCTGAAGACCAAGATCGAGAACCTCACGGGCAACTACGTCTACGGCGGCAAGGTTCAACGTTCCACCGTCGCCTTCCTCGACGAGAAGGACCGTAACCGCAAACCCGTCGTGCATGCCTTGGCCAAGGTCCATCCGGAGACCAGCCGCACATCGCTGTATCTCGACCCGCGCAAGGTCATCAGCATCAATGGCATGGAAGAACAGGAAGGCGCCGATTTGATCGCCGAGTTGGCCACCTACCTGATCCAGCCGGACCAGCAGTATCAACACAAGTGGGAACACGGCGACATCGCCATCTGGGACAACCGCTGTGCCATGCATTCCGCCATGGGCGGCTATCCGCCGGAGGAGCGGCGCCTGTTCTGGCGGGTGACGATCATGGAACCCGACTATGTGGAACAGCTGAAGAAGCTGGATAACCCGCAGGCACACGAACTGGATCAGGTCCACCGGCTGTCGGCCTGATCCGACCCACGTATTCACCTCGTCAGCGCCCACCCCGGTAGCACGTCAGCAGACGTGGAGTGCGTGATGACCACCACCACGAAGCTGCCAGTGCTCGACCTGACGAAGGGCACGGAGCGGCGGCCGAGTGAACCGTTCGCCGCGACCAAGGCCTGGACTCGTGGGAGCCTGCGGCCATCCGAATGGTCCGTACCAGTGAGCGATGCGGTGAAGCGCGAACTGGCCGCCGTCGTCACCGCCTTGCGCCAACAGACCTTGCCGATGTTGCTGTTACGGCGGGAACACTTCGAGCTTGCCGCCAGCCGCCGGATGATGGCCGAAGCCAAGCACATGACCGACACAGGCCGCGGCTTTACCATGATTGACCGGTTGCCGCTCGACGATTGGTCCGAGGAAGAAGGCCGGACGGTCTATTGGCTGCTCGGCCAATTGTTTTCGCAACCGGTGGCCCAATCGTCCAAGGGCACGATCGTCCGTGAAGTCGTCAATGCCGAAGGCAACTTCGGTTACGGCCACAACGGCGCCAACGGCACCGGCCGGCTGACTTACCATTCGGATAACAGCGGCAATCGGCTGCTGCCGACCTATGCCGCTTTGCTCTGCCTGCACGGCGCCGAGGCGGGCGGCGAAAGCCAGTACTGCTCGCTCTATACGATGTACAACGCCCTGCTCGCAGCAGCCCCGGATGCGCTCGAGCGGCTTTTCCAGCCGTTCCTCCATGACCGGCAAGGCAAGGTTCCTGACGGCGAACCGCAAGTCCTGAAGGCACCGGCGATCACCTATGACGGCCAACGTCTCACCAGCCGGTTCTCCATGAACAAGATTCGCAGCGGCTACTCGAAGGCCGGCGAGGACCTCGATGAGCGGACCGAGGCCGCCATGGAGACGCTGGTCGATCTCATCGATGCCAAGAAGCTCGCCGCCGAGTACCTCATGGAACGGGGCCACATCCAGATCATCAACAACCGCGAGGGCCTGCATCATCGGTCGGCCTTCCGCGAAGGTCCGGTGCACAAGCGTCATATGGTCCGCTTGTGGATGCGCGACATGGGCCGTCCTTTCTACGACGGCTGAACGCCCGCGGAGCGATGATCCCCACTGGCCAGCCCGAACGGATCGCCTATGATGCGGCGAACACCGATAGCAGCACGATGGCGGGAGCAGCGACGATGAGCAGTGGCTACGCAGGCGACGTCAGCCCAAAGGAAGCCTGGGACATCCTCGCCAAAGAGCCCGATGCGGTGTTGGTCGATTGCCGCACCGACGCCGAATGGAACTTCGTCGGCCTGCCCGACCTATCACCCCTCAGCAAGCAGACGGTGCTCATCCCGTGGCAGCTCTTCCCGTCGATGAGCGCCAATCCCCGCTTCGTCGAACAGTT
>CAMCUA010000068.1 GCA_945878455.1 Asaia bogorensis
GACATCACAAACTACACGGCCCGCGATATCGACGAGATCACATGGGCCGTCAACTCAACGCCCAGAAAATGCCTCGGATACAAAACTCCCGCCGAGGCATTCCTTGAAAACATCAGGTGTTGCACTTGACGTGAGAATCCAGCGAGAACGATCCTGAAGATCGTTCCCAGGGTGACGCGCGGAGCGGTCATGATGTCAAATCCGGTTTAGCGTGGGCCGAGATGCTCGGCGATCTTTTTGTCGGTGTTGTACTGGCTGAGGGCATAGGCCGCCCAAATCGCCGCCGGAATCCAACCGACGACGGTGATCTGCAGGAGTAGGCATATGACGCCGGCCAACGGCCGGCCGATGGTAAAAAACAACAACCAGGGCAACACGATGGCGATTAACAGGCGCATGGTCGAACCTTCTATTTGTGGGGATCAGGACAATGGCAGCATCACATGCTGCCGATAAGCCGGGCGTTCGCTCAGCCGCTTAAAATAACCTTGCACGTTGTTCAACGCCGGCCGTTCAATGGGCAGGTGCAGCCAACGATACACCGCCGCGCCCAAGGGAATGTCGGCCATCGTCGGTTGATCGCCAATGATGTAAGCCGACTTGCCCAACTGTGCATCGAGTATGCCGAACAGACGCTCCGAGGCCTTTCTCTGGCGCTCGACATACGCATTGTCGCGCTTGTCCGGGGCCGTGCGGATCAATTGCAGGAACATCGGATTGAAGTTTGGAATCAAGGTTGCCAAGGCCCAATCCATCCATTGATTGGCGCGCGCACGGCGACGCACATCCTGCGGATACCACGGCTCGCCGCCATGTGCTTCCGCCAGGTAGCGCACGATGCTGTGGGACTCCCACAAGGTGAAGTCGCCATCTTCCAACACCGGCACGAGCCCGTTGGGGTTTTTCGCCAGAAATTCCGGCCGGTCGTTGCCGCCGAAACTGCCGCCGATATCGACCCGTTCGAACGTCAGCCCCAGTTCGGTGGCCATCCAGACGGTCTTCTGGACATTGATGGAAGTGGAGCGCCCGAGAATTCTCATCGCTTGTCGCTCCTATCGTCTTGCCGTTCGCCGCTTGGCCGTCAGCTATCAGGATGGCCTGCCCAGGCGCGATGGGCAAGGCTTTGGCAGTCGGATTTTGCGCCTGTTCCGCGCTTTATCCGCCCTTCGCAACCATACGGTTCAGAATGCGCACGGCGGCACAGGCCGCGCCGAAGCCGTTGTCGATGTTGCAGACGACAATGCCGGCCGCGCAACTGACCAGCGCGGCGTTCAGCGCCGTGCGACCACCTTCGGCGGCACCATAGCCGGTTGACGTCGGCACGGCGATGACGACACTGCCAACCTGGCCGCCAATCACCGAAAACAACGCCCCGTCCATGCCCGCCACAACGATGACGACAGGCAGCGTGGCGATCTCGTCAAGGCGTTCCACGATCCGCCACAAGCCGGCAACGCCGATATCGGAAAACCGCCGCACGCCATGGCCGAGGAAATGCAGGGTGCGTTCCACTTCGCGGGCAACCCTCTCGTCGGAAGTGCCGGCGCTGACCAGCGCCACCTCGACCGCCGAGTGAAGCGGTGCGAGCGGACCGGCGAAAGCCGTTCGAGACATCGGATCGTAGTCCAACGCATCGGCATGTCGCGATGCCAAAGCCGCCCGCATCGCCCCCTCCAACCGCGTCAGCAGCAGAGCCGAACCGCGTTCGGCGGCCAAGGCCAGAATGGCGTCGATATGTTCCGGCGCCTTGCCTTCGCACAACACGCATTCGGGAATGCCGATGCGCGCCGCGCGGTCGTGATCGAAGGTCAGCGGCGTCATGGTAGGGCGACGGGACGCAGAAAGGCGCTGCCACGGCGATAGGCCGCATAGCCGATGTCGCCGCCAAGGCCGGCGGCGCGGCACAGGGCGGCAATCTCATCGCGCAGCGCCGCATGCTCCGTCGCCGCGATGCGGTGCAAGCCGTCATCATCGAGTTCGACCACCATACCGGCGCGACGTTGGCGGCAGCGTACCGTCTGGGGCCGCAGACGGTCGCGAACGGCGGTCTCCACCCGGTCGATGGCAGCCAGCACCAGCGGCTCGATGGCGATGCCGGTTTCGATCCGGCTGGACAGGCAAGGCGCGGCCGGCAGTTCGGCCAGATCGTCGAGCCCGAACTGCCGTGCCAGGGCGCGCACGCCGGCCTTGTCGAAGCCGGCTTCGACGAACGGATGGTGCACGCCATATGTCTCGGCGGCGGCCAGGCCAGGACGCCAGTCGCCGAGATCGTCGATATTGGTGCCGCTGGCGAGTATGCCGTCGTGCCGGTCCGCCATGCTGGCATAGAGGTTGGTCTTGCAGAAGAAGCAACGGTTGGCGGGGTTGGCCCGATAGGCCGGATCGGCGAACTCGCCGGCATCGAGGATACGCAGCTCCCAACCCTCACGCGCCGCATGCCGCCGCACCCGCGCCGTGGCGGCCGACGGTACGGCCGGAGAAACCGCGTGCATGGCAATGAGGGGCATCGCCCGCCAGCGGGAGGCCGCCACCGCCAGCGTCATGCTGTCGACGCCACCGCTGACGGCAACGGCCAGATGGCGGCTGGCCAATAGCAGCGCCTGCAAGCGCAGCGGTAATGAAGTCGCCTCAGTCATCGCGGTCGTCCGTATTTTGCAAGGCCCGTTCTTCGGCAACGCGGCGCAGGCTTTGGCGCTGCCCAGGCGGCGCAGGGGCTAGATCGTCCATCTCGGCCTTGGCGGTCTGCGATCCATCCGGCCGGCGGGCCAGTTTAACGCGGATCGGCACGCCGTCGACGACGATCGTCACCTGACGACGCGGCAGGATCAGCCGTTCGCATTCGCCCAGGCGCACGCCGAGGGTGCTGGTCTGCGACAGGCAGGACGCTGCCACGTCGTCGCGGCGGGCCAGCGCGCAGAGCACGCGGACCTGGGTGACGCTGCGTCCCTTTTTGCCGAAGGCCGGGGATTGCAGCACGTCGAGGACGCCTTCTTCGTCGCGCAGCGCCGCCAGTGCCGCCGCCAGCTCCTCGCCGCTTTGGTCATCGATATCGAAGGCGACTTCGCCGATCCGTTCGCGCGACGGCATATCCTTCGCGGCAGCGGCAACGGGGGTCAGGAACAAGGAGCGCAGCACGTTGCTGAGGCCGGGCATGGTGCGGCTGCCGAAGCCGAAACCTTGGCGGCCCAATATGTGGGGACCTCGTAGCGGTTCCTGACTGGCCGCGAGATGGCGCAGGATGACAGCGCCGGTCGGCGTTACCCGTTCGCCCGGCAGGCCATCGTCGACCACCCGGTAGCCGTCGAGCAGCATCGAGGTTGCCGGCGCCGGCACCGGCAGCGGGCCATGGGCCGACCGCACGCGGCCGGCGCCGAAGGGGAGCGAGGATACGGTGCAGGAGGTTATGCCCAAGGCCTCGATCAAAGCGGCGGCGCCGACGATGTCGGCAATCGAATCCCAGGCGGAGACTTCGTGCATCTGCACCTGGTCGATGCCGACACCGTGGATACGCGCCTCGCAGGCCGCCAAGCGGCGGAACATGTCCTCGGCACGTTGGCGTACCGCCGAGTCGAGACCGGCCGCCGCCAACCGGTCGAGCACCTGGCGCAGGCTGCGATGGGCATGCTGGGGCGGATGGCTGACCGTCACCCGAGTGCCGGCGAAGACATGATCGGCATGGGCTGCGACCTGGATCGACAGATCGTTCGGACCGCCGCCCGGCCCCGCCAGCAACCGCATCGCCGCGTCGACGCACGGTTGCGCCTCGGGATGGGCATCGAGCAGCGCGGCCAGGAACATGTCGCCGGAAATACCGCCGATACAATCGAGATGCAGATGAACGGCCATTCGGGGGTGACGCCTGGGCAATGCACTTCCAAGGGAAGCGCAGTCTATCGTCTTTGCCGACAGCCCGTCACGGTCTCTGCGCACCCGTTTGTGCGACATAGACAGCATAGAGGGAGCGGGTCGCCGTGATGAACAGCCGATTGCGTTTGGGCCCGCCGAAGGTGAGGTTGGAGGCTTTCTCGGGCAGATGGATCTTGCCCAACAGGTTACCCCGGGGATCGAAGCATTGGATGCCGTCGCCGGCGCTGGTCCAGACATTGCCATCGGTATCCAGGCGTAAGCCATCGGCCAATCCGGGGTTGACCTTGGCGAACACCCGGCCGTTGGCCAGGAGTTTGCCATCGATGACGTCGAAGGCGCGGATGTGCGGCGGGCCGGCGGGATCGTCGGAGCGGTCGCTGTCGGTCACATAAAGCACCGACTCGTCGGGAGAAAAGGCGATGCCGTTGGGGCAGGAGAAATCGTCGGCGACCGCAACCGGTTCCACGGCGCCCGGATCGAGCCGGAAGACGTAGCGGGCGTCCTGCTCCTCCGCCGCCTTGTGGCCTTCGTAGTCGGAGCGGATGCCGTAGGGCGGATCGGTGAACCAGATCGCGCCGTTCGATTGCACAACGACATCGTTGGGCGAGTTCAGGCGGCGGCCTTTGTAGCGGTCGGCGAGCACCGTGATGCTGCCGTCGTGTTCGGTGCGCGTCACCCGGCGGGCGCCATGCTCGCAGCCGATCAACCGGCCTTGGCGGTCGCGGGTATGGCCGTTGCTGTAGTGAGCGGGCTGACGGAAGACACGCACGCCGAGCCCGTCCGCCCATTGCAGGATGCGGTCGTTGGGGATGTCGCTCCACAGCACGTAAGCGCCGTCGGCGACGTAAACCGGACCTTCGGCCCAGCGGCAGTCGTCGTAGAGCCGTTCGACCCAGGCGTTGCTTTGGATGCAGGAGCGAAAGCGCGGATCGACGATCTCGAACTCGCCGTTCGCACCCAGCCGGTTTGCCGTCATGTCTTGGCCTTTTGGCGAAGCGCCGCGGCGTGCTGCGCGAAACGCGGCATGACCTGTTCGGCCAATAGCGCCATCGAGCGCCGCCAGAGGGGCGCGTCGTCCCAATCGTGGGCGGTCATGACCAAGGTGCCGAACGGCCCGATCTCGTCGCCGAGGGCGACCAGCCGGTCGAGTACCGTGGCCGGCGATCCGGCAATCGCCATGGCGTCGAGCATATAGTCCAGGGTAACCGCCACATCGGGCATATCGAGGTGGGTCTTGAAGTTGTTCATGCCGCCGGGGCGGATCGCGGCGTTGCGATAGAGATAGTCGAAGTAGAAGCGCATGCCGCAGCGCGGATCGGCCAGATAACCGGCGGCCTGGGCGTCGTCGTCGGTCACCAGGATGCTGCGCGCCACCCGCCACAGCGCCGGATCGGGCTGCCGGCCCTTGGCCTCGGCGCCGGCCGCATAGGCCTGCCAATGGGTGCGCAGGTTGCTGGGCGGCACGAAATTGGCCGACAGCGGAATCCAGCCGCGTTCTCCGGCAACCCGGGCGGTGTGGGAATTGCGGCTGGTGATCGATGTGGCGATGGGCGGATGCGGCCGTTGCAGCGGCTTGATCATCGCGCCGACCCCATGGTCGAGGCGGACGGTCTTGGTGACCCGGACGTTCCAGGTTTTGCCGGCGATGTCGTAAGGCGCCGCGCCGGCCCATATTTTGAGGACGGTATCGATGCATTCGAGCATCATCGGCCCGCGCGCCGCCGGGTCGGTGCGTTCGAACAGTTCGAAGTCGGTGCTGAGGCCGCCTGGGCCGATGCCCATGAGGAAGCGCCCGCCGCACAAGTGATCGAACAAGGCGACATCGCCGGCCACCCGGGCGGGATGATGCAGGGGCAGATTGAGCACGCCGGTGCCGAAGCGGATCGACGGCGCGCTGGCGATCAGCGAGGCCAGGAAGACCAGGGGCGCGGTGATGCCTTCGGCCGTGGTCGAATAGTGTTCGCCGATCCAGGCTTCGGCGAAGCCCAAGCGGTCGGCGAGAATGACCGCCTCGCGATCCTCGTTGAGGACGGTGGCATAGTCGCGCCTTGGATCGTGCAGCGGCATCATGAACAGACCGAGTTTCACGGCAGCCTCCCTTTCGGCGAAGAGTTCCATAGCGGCGGGCGAATGGCAAACGACGGGGATTTACAACTTTTAGGATGCTGACTTTTGATTACCTGAAAAACGTCGGTGCAAACTATGCGGATGCGTCGCATTCGTAAATGTAGATGCACGTCGGGCTTGCGCGACGGGACGCAGCGGGGGATTTTGCGGGAACGCCTGTTGCGACTGGAACACCGCCGCCCCGCCCTTTCCCTGCCCGTTGGAATCCACCCATGGCCCTGTTGGCTAACGCATCGCCTTCGAGCGGTGCCGTGTCGTCCCATCCCTATCGCTGGGCCATGCTGGGCGGGGTGTGGCTGGTCTATTTCTGTTTCGCCCTGACGACCTCGGGCATGGCGCCGCTGGTCCAGCCGATCGAGCGCGATCTCGGCTTCGGCCATGCCGCCATGGGCAGCGTCTTCAGCGCCTGGACACTGGTCTTCATCTTTTCGGCGATGCCTTGCGGCGCCCTTATGGATCGCATCGGGCCGCGCCGCTCGATCTTCATCGCCGCGCTGTTCATCGTCGCATCGGGCATCATGCGCGCCGTGGCGGTCGGCCACCTGAGCCTGTTGTTCGCGGTGGCGCTGTTCGGCCTGGGCGGGCCGTTGATCGCCATCGGTGCGCCGAAGCTGATATCCTTGTGGTTCGAGGGCAAGGACCGGGCCATGGCGATGGGCATTTACATCACCGGACCGTCGCTGGGTTCGGTCGTCGGCCTGTCGATCACCAACAGCCTGATGATGCCGCTGTTCGATCACCAGTGGCGCCATGTGCTGCTGGCCTATGCCGCTTTCGTCCTCGGCTGCGGGCTGATCTGGCTGGCGATCAGCGCCCATCCGGCCAGCCGCGCCATGGAAAGCCGGCTGGCGGCCGAACCGAAGCATTCCCACGTAAAGGTCTTCGCCGAACTGATCCATCTGCCGGCGGTGCAGATCACGCTCTCCATGGGCGTCGGTATTTTCTTCATCAACCACAGCCTGAATAACTGGCTGCCGGAATTGCTGCGCCACAACGGCATGGACGCGGTCAGCGCCGGCCTGTGGGCGGCGATCCCGACGGCGGTCGGCGTCGTCGGCGCCTTGACCATTCCGCGCCTGGCGACGCCGGAACGGCGCATCGGCATCCTGATCGCCCTGTTCTGCAGCGCCGGGGTGGCATCGCTGCTGCTGCACAGCGCGCCCGGGCCGCTGCTGACCGTCGCCCTGATCCTGCAAGGGGTGGCGAAAAGCTGCATGATGAGCCTGGCGTTGCTGACTGTGATGGAAATTCCCGAGGTCGGCAGCCGTCACGCCGGTTCAGCCAGCGGCATGTTTTTTTCGGCAGCCGAGGTCGGCGGCGTGCTCGGCCCGATGACGTTGGGCCTGACCTATGACGCTTCGGGTGACTTCGACGTGGCGCTGGGGGTGCTGACCGGAATCTGCGCCACCCTGGTCATCCTCGCCTGGCGCCTGGCGCGGCTGACCCGGTAATGAGGGTGGCTATTTGGCGCCGGAGCGCTTGACCGAATCGATGGTCGGTTTGGACCGGCCAGAGCGTTCGGCGATCTCGCGGTCCTGGGCTTCGAGAAAGGCCTCGGCCGGCTTGTCGCCGTCCAGCCCGCCCAGCTCGGAGGCCGGCACCTTGCGGTTGGAGCTGCGCGAGCCGTCTTCATAAAACACGTCGAACAACACGAAACCGGTACTGGCCGATTTGCGGCCGGATTTCTTGGCCATGGAACAATCCTCCCGTTCTGGACGAAGGTATCGATCGTCACATCGCAGCGATCCGACATCGCGCCAACGCAGACCTGATGGTCGGAGCGTCGATCAGTTTTCCGGCGGACGTTTGACGCCGCCGCCGGACTTAATCGAAACCGGGCTGGCTGCCGGCAGGTCTTCGGCCAGGATCACCATCTGCAAGGCGTAGGACACCTCGCCGTCCTCGTCGTCACGATGCAGGACGCCGATAAATTCCTCGCCGATACGCACCTCGACCGGCGCGCGCGGCTTGGCAGGCGGATCGATGACGATCCGGTCGTTGGCGAAGAGTTGGCGCAAGTAATCCTGTACCCGCGCAATTTCGTTGGCTGTCATCGACGGCTCCCGTGGCGAATCACGTCCGTGGCTGGGCACCCGAGTACCACGGAGGGGCCCGCCACCCAAGCCCGTTCCTACGGAGGCGGCGATTCTATCCGGCGGGGACTCGCCCCGGCCGCCGGCAAGCCCAACTATTCGGCGCCAGGGAAAAGCTGGATCAACTCGACCGGCCAAGACAGCCGCGCAGAGACGCGGCCAGTCCTTCGATCAGCTGGAAGTAGAGATCGGGGCCTTCGGTTAGGGCCGCGCCTTCAGGATCGAGTACGCCGGAAGCCGCTGGCGTGCCTTCGGTGACGACGTGCACCAGGCGCGGTTCGAATTCAGGCTCGGAGAACACGCAGGTCGCCCCCAATTCGCGGATCTTGCGATGAATCTCGGACACCCGCTGGGCGCCCGCGGCGATTTCCGGGCTCACGGTGATGGAGCCGGCCGCGTTCATGCCGAAGCGCTTTTCGAAATACTGGTAGGCATCGTGAAAGACGATGAAGGACTTACCCTTGACCGGCGCGAGCTTGGCGGCAACGTCTCGGGTCAAGCCATCCAGCCGTTGGGCGACCTTTTTCGCATTGGCGTTGTAGACGGAGGCATGACGTGGATCGGCCTTGGCCAGGGTTGCCGCGATGTTCCGGACGAGTGCCTTGGCGTTCAACGGGTCGAGCCAAAGATGCATGTCGATCCGGTTCGACGCCGCGGCGCCGCCGTGGTCGTGGTCATCGCCGGTAGCGTGTTCGTCCTCATGCGCTTCGTCGCCATGGTCGCCGTGTTCGTCGTCGGCATGCGTCTCGAAGACGCCGCCCTGGCGATACGCCAGTCGGATCAGTCCAGGAGCTTCGGATAAGGTAACGACCTTGGCGCGGCGGGCGATCTTCTGGATGGGCGATTCCAGGAACAGTTCGAGCCCCGGCCCGACCCAGAAGACCACGGCGGCACGACCCAACGCGGTCGCATCGGACGGCTTGAGACTGTAAGTATGAGGCGAAGCTCCGCCCCGGACGATCAGATACGGTTCGCCCACGCCCGCCATCACCGAGGCCACCAGGGAGTGTATCGGCTTGATCGAGGCGACCACCGCCGGGCCGTCGGCGGCGAAGGCCGGGCCGGCGAATGGGGAGGCAAGGGCGGCAATTGCGAAAAGCAGGTGACGTATGCGGGTCATGCGAATGTCCTCCGAGGGCCGAACACCGTACATAAAACAAGAGACTTCATATTGTAATGATATAACATTACATATATTGCAATGATATAACATATCATTGCAATCTTACCGGAAACTCCCGGCCCCTTCGCCGTTCGGTCCCATGGGCGTTGCATCGCATAAAGCCCTGCCAGGTCCGCCACATTTTGCGATATTCTATCGTTCACTTCCGCCGTAAAGAGGTTCGACCGTCAACGATGCGCCCCAAGGCAACGGCTTTCCCGCTGCTATCCATCGCGATCCTGTCGCTGACGATGGCCGGCCCGGCGAAAGCCCACCCACATAACTGGATCGACGTAAGCGTCGAGGTCGTTTTCGAACAGGGTAAGGCGGTCGGGCTGCGCCAGACGTGGCTGTTCGATGACTACTACACGGCCTATGCGACCGAGGGCATGGATGAGGACGGCGATGGTCAGCCGGACGCCCGCAAGCTCCGTGCGCTGCTTGAAACAAACATGCACAACCTGGCCGAATACAGGTATTTCACGCAGGTTAGTCGCGGCGGCAATGACGTTGCCTTCGCCGACGTCAACGAGATGTCGTCGCGCATGGCCGGCAGGCGGTTGGAGATGTCCTTCCTGTTGCCCCTGGCCGCGCCGCTCGATGTCGACGGGCCGGGCATGGTTTACGGCATTTTCGATCCGACCTATTACATCGAGATGCTGCACGCGGAGACACGCGACGCCATTCGCCTGACCGGCGCCAAGGCCGGCTGCTCCGCAAAGCTGGACAAGCCCCAACCTACGGCAGAGGCAATGACGCTGGCCGCCTCCCTCGACCGCCTGCAAAGCGCGGGCGATACTTTAGGCGCCACCTTCGCCGAGCGCGTGACGATCCGGTGTCCGTGAAGTCCCGCACTGTTATCCTTCCGGCCATCGGCATCGTCGCAGCGCTGGGGTTTACATGGTTAGCGCTCGACATAGCCGGTGCGAGCGGGAACAGCGTCAAGGCCCTATGGAGTGATGCGGTCGTCTGGATCGCCAAACAGCAACGCCTTCTGCATCGCGAGCTTGCCAATCATCTTGGCCGGCTGAAGGCGGGCGGTGGCGGCATCGCCGCGTGGAGCCTGATCGTCGCGGGCTTCGCCTATGGCGTCGTCCATGCCATCGGACCCGGTCACGGCAAGGCTGTTCTTGCCACCTATCTACTGACGCAGCGCGAGCGGTTGCGGCGCGGCATCGTCCTGGCGACCTTGGCCGCCTATTGCCAGGGCGCCGTTGCCATCGTTCTCATCCACGGGCTGGCGCGGATCGCCGGCTGGCTGCCGCGGGAAACGTCGGCAGCCGTGACCTGGAGCGAGCGGTTCAGCTTCGCCCTGATCTTCGCCATTGGCGCCTGGCTTGCCGTGCGAGCCACCCGTCACTTATTCGCCCTGGCCAGATCCGGCATCGGCCACATTCACCGCCACCCGCACCCGCACGAGGAATATGGCCATCATCCCCACCGGGATGCGGAGGCCGTTGGCGAAGCGACAGGACATTGCGACCATAACCACGGACCTACGGCGCAACAGATCGACAAGGCGCACGATCTGCGCATGAGCCTGGGGGTCATCGCTTCCATCGGATTGCGGCCCTGCAGCGGCGCGATCCTGGTCCTTGCCCTGGCGAATGCCATCGGCTTGGCTTGGGCGGGGGTGGCTGCCGTGGTGGCCATGTCGACCGGGACCGCCATTGCAACCACGATTATTGCCGCCCTTGCCGTCCTGGCCCGAGGCTGGGCGACCCGGATTGCCGCGGGACGCATCGCAGACGCCACAGGAACCGCCGTCATGAACGGCTTCGCGCTGGCCGGCGGTGTCGTTATCGCGCTGTTCGGAGCTTTGATGTTCGCGGCGGCATTTGCCCCGGCTCATCCGCTTGGCCTTTAGGCGAATCAAGAAACGCGCGGAGGTTCGCTGACGGCGGACGCCTTTTCAATTCAGGCTGGCTGAGGGTCGCACGGGCCTTCTGGGCGATTTTCTCGATGGGCGACGATGCGGGGAAATGGGGCGGATGGCCGCCCCGCGAATTGATATACCATAACGTTCCGGCGCCCTGCGCATCGTCGACTTAATAGCATCGGGAGCAACCATGACCTGCAGAGCGCGAATCGCCAAAGGGCGAAACCTGTCCGTGCTGCTGTTGACGATGGCGATAGGCGCGGGCGCGGCACCGGAACGCCAGGCGGCCGAACCCATCGACCTGGAGGGGCCGGTGTATGACGGCGAAGGCCACAACGTCATCGCACCGTTCAAGAACAACACCGTGGCGTTCCTGCGCAAAGCTTCGCCGCAGTCGATTAGAGCCGATCGCGATCACATGGAATCATACGATCGCGATCGGCTCTAATTGCAATAGGGCATGAGCACTTATCGGTCGCATAAGGCGCTGTGCGCTGCGCCAGCATACTCTTGAACGTCCGAAAGCTCAGTGCGGGCGTTCGCCGGCGATCATGGCGCGGTACATCAGCCGGTGTTGGTTCCAGTCGTATTCGTAGGTGGCGCGGTGCAGTGAGGCGCGGTTGTCGAAGATCAGCAGGTCGCCCAAACGCCACTTGTGCCGGTAGGTGAATTCCGGCCGGATCACCATGCCCAACACCCCTTGTAATAGGTCCTGCGAGGCTTCGGGATCCATGCCGAGGATGTATTCGACGCGCGAGGGATCGAAATACAAACCCTTCTCGCCGACGCCCTCGATGGTGCGGACCAGGGGGTGGATGTTCGGCACCTGATCGCCTTGGGCCATGATGGCCAGGTTATCGGCGCTGAGGTGGGTGCGAGTGCTGCTGCTGGCCCGTACGTTGGCCGTCTTCAAGGGTTCGAGCTTGCGCCGCATCGCCTCGGGCAGGGCCTGATAGGCGGTGCGCATGTTCACCACATCGGTATCGCCACCGGTGTCGGGAATTTCAACAGCGTAGAGCAGGACGAATTTCGGCGGCACTTCGCGGAAGGCGCCGTCGGTGTGCCAGTGGCCGGCTGTTTTGTCGCGTTGGCCTTCGACGTTGGTGTTGAAGTTGGAGTAGCGCTTGACCCCCGGCAGGCCGGGAAAGGAATAGCGCGGATGATCCTGCACGATGACCTCGCCGAACAGTCCGGCCACCGTATTGAATTCCTCGGGCGTCAGGTGCTGGTCGCGGATGACCATGCAGACATTGTCCAGCACCGTCCGATTCAATAGACGAGCCGTTTCCGCGTCGACATGGCGCAAATCGACACCCGTGACCTCGGCACCGATGTTCGGCGACAGCTTGCGGATTTGCATCCGCTTGGTGGCACGGATTGCTGCTTTTTTCCCCGTTGCTTCCTTCATCTGCATGCCGGTCATGGCGGCTTCCTCCATGTTATTTGGCTAGCCCGACCGGCAAAACCGGTCAGGCCAATGTCGGTGTCATTACGGCGGCGCTGACACAAACCGGCGGCAGCACCCTGGCACCCGCGCCTCAGCCATCGAAGAACGGCCGGCCTTCGTCGCGCAGCCACATGCGGACGAGGTGGCGCTGCTTGTCCACGGTCTTGCCGTTGCGGAACCCTTCGCGATGATGCAGCCCTTCGCGATTGTTGAAGATCAGCACCTGGCCGCGCTCCAGCATGTATTTGGCCGACAGGTCGTTCTTGCGGATCGTTGCATAGATGCTTTCCAGCGCGTCGCGGCCGAGGTTGTCGAGTTCCTTGCCGATGCGGGCATAGCCGCTGGGAATCTTGTTGAGCGAGATGCGGCTGAACAGTTTCTTGCCGTCGTAGGCGACGGCCGGCGCCCAGATGACGTCCGGCTCGCCGGGTACCTGGATGTCCTGACGATTGTGGTAGAAGGGCTGGAACAGGCGGTCGAGCTGTTCAGGCGCATCCTTCATCATGGCGTTGTAGAGGGAATAGAGGGTGCAGTATTCGCTCAAGCCGCCCTCTTCAGCAGCATAAAGTGCCAGCAGCGCCGTGAAATTGGGGACGTTGCGGTTGCCGCTGTTGTCGGTGTGGAAGGTCAGCCGCTTCTGCGTCAGGTCGGTGTTGTAGATGGAGCGTTCGGAGTCCGGCGTTTCCCTGATGTCACGGAAGATTTCGCCGCTGGATTCCTGCGCCACCGGCTGGGAAACGGTGCTGAGGATCAGCCACTGGATGGCCTTGGCTTCGTCCAGCGACCATGCGTCCAAGGGCAGGCGGTCGACGATGGCGAAGCCGATGCCGTTGTAGGCGCGCTTGCGGGCATCCTGCATGTGGACACGGGTGGCCGTCATCGCGAACATGTCGGGGCGCAGCATATGCAGCGGCAGGTTTTGCCGGCGCAGTTCGGCGACGATGGCGTCGAGTTCCTTGAGCGACGGCTTGCCGAGCGTGACCGTCCAGTCGGCGGGGGTCAGATCGGCGCGCTTCCACGTCTTGGCGTTCTTGAACGGCCGCGTCGGGCGGACTCCTTCATGACCCTTGCTGAGATCGACCGCGATAGCCTGTTCGGGCATTTTTCCCCCTCCTTGCATGCTGGCCGATGGCGACAGGGCGTGCGCCACCGGCACGGTTGATACCGTCATTTAACGGAGTGGCAGCGGGTACGGCCTTGACCTGGGTCAATGCCGGATGGCGCGGCACGACGACGGCGTCCGGCCGGAATGCGGGGGTTGTTCCGCCGCTGCCGGGAATGCCGGCGCTGGGCCGGAAAGGTTGTCGCCTCGATTTCGCTTGCGTACCGGGA
>CAMCUA010000069.1 GCA_945878455.1 Asaia bogorensis
GCGTACCTCGTAGTCCGCCGCGATGACGGTGGCGATGTCCTCGATCTCCGGCAGCAGGCAGTGGTTGATCACATGCACGGTGGCGTAATCGGCGCCCGAGTCGAGCACCAGCAGCTCGGCCCACCAGCTGGCGTCGTCGGCGCGGCATCCGATACGGCACCACGGCTCGATCTTGTGCGCGACGCGGCGCCAATAGTCGGGGCGGACGACCATCTCCAGCGTGTGCCCCGGCGGCGGCGTGGCGACCAGGAAGCGGCGTTCGAATTCCGCGTCGCGCACGCGCGGCGCCGGGATCGATGGAGTCGGCGGCTCGGGTGGGGTGGCCGCCGCCGGGCGGATCGGCGCTTCCAGGGTGGCGATCTCGACGATCTCGGCGCGGGCTTGGGGCTTGGGCATGGGATGGCTCCGTTGCTGGTGAAAGGATGCGGCGGGGGCCGCGGCGCAGGCCGGTCCTTCGAGACGGCCGCTGACGCGGCCTCCTCAGGACGAGGCGTTTTCTTTGATTCGTCCTCATCCTGAGGAGCACCGCAGGTGCGTCTCGAAGGATGGGCAACCGAGACCGCAACCATCCGGCTGGACAAAGGGCGGCGACATTCTCTATTCAGGCGGACCGATCAACCGAGGGACGGCCGATGACCCCGAACAGCAAACGCGTCTTCTACTTCGAATACATTCCCGACCCGATCTATGCCGAGATCCTCGGCCGCCGCCCCGAGGTGACGCTAAACCGGCTGGAATACGCAGCACCCTCGGCCAGCAACTGGCCCGTCATCCAGGCGGCGCATGCCTATCAGGTGACGGCGGCGCGCAACGAGCTGCCGGCGGAATACGGTGTCGACGCGGCCTTTCTCAAACGCTGCCCAAATTTGCTGATCGTCTCCTCCCACGGCGTCGGTTACGACACGGTGGACGTGGACGCCTGCACGGCGGCCGGCGTCGCCGTCGTCAATCAGGCCGGCGGCAACAAGGAAGGTGTGGCCGAACACGTCATGGCAATGATGCTGTGTCTGTCCAAGCGCCTGATCGAGACCGACCGGTTCATGCGCCGACAGGCCGGCATCGAGCGCAACAAGTTCCTCGGCAACGACATCTTGGGCAAAACCATCGGCATCGTCGGCATGGGCTATATCGGCACCCGGGTGGCCGAACTGTGCCGCGGCCCGTTCAAGATGCGCGTGCTCGGCGTCGATCCTTACGTGAGCGAGGCCGAGATGCGCGAACGCGGCGCCGAGAAGACCGATCACGACACCCTGTTCGCCACGGCCGACGTGGTTTCCATCAACTGTCCGCTGACCGCCGAGACGCGCGGCATGGTCGGCGCCCGTCTGTTGGCGCGCCTGAAGAAGACCGCTTTCCTGGTGGTCACCGCCCGCGGCGGCATCGTCGACGAGATGGCATTGGCCACGGCGCTGAAGGAAAAGCGCATCGCCGGCGCCGGCCTCGACGTCTGGGAGCCGGAGCCGCCGGAGCCCAGCCATCCCCTGCTCGCCTTCGACAACGTGGTGGCCAGCCCGCATACCGCGGGCGTCACCCGCGAGTCCCGTCACAACATGGGCGTCATCGCCGCCGAACAGATGCTGACGGCGCTCGACGGCGAACGCCCGCCCCGCCTGATCAACCCCGAAGTCTGGCCGCGCTTCGCCGAACGCTACAAGGCAGCATTCGGACGGGTGGTGAAGGGGTAAACGGCTGCCGGCGTCAGCGTGTTGGCATCAGCCAGACGTCGTTCAGGAAGGTCCAGGGGACGGCTTCGGCCGTGGGTTATCCGAGGTGTGACGGCCGGCCGAATTCGGCGGGGCGGTAAGGACGTTTGAGTTCGGCACGGGCGCGGAACGTCTGCCAAGCCGCCAACGGCGATGTGGACGCCGGTTCGAACAGTCGAACACGGGTCAATCTGCCGTAAAGACGCGCCGCCGGGCCCTCCCCTTGGATCATACCCTCAAGGGTATCTTCGCCCTCTTCCGAGGAATGTAGGGCCTGATTGAGCACATGATTTTTGATGGTCCTTCCCCGGAATGTCTTGTCAGCGAATCTTTCTTGGTTTTCTTACTCCGCCGCTCGGATAAAGTCGAACTGCCGGGCCTCGTCGCGGCTCAGAGTCCGATCCCACCCTGTACCTGCGAGAAATGCCTCCAAGTGGTCGGCGGCCTTGTTCAAACCCAGAAAGCGTCCGACAGCCAACCTCCAGTCCAGGGTTTTGCGCGCATCGTCGCCTGCCGATTTTTTTCGCTCTTTTTGACGTTTGTATCGCCAGCATCGGCAATCAACAGCGTTAGATTTTCCGCCCGCTTCCGGAGGGGCTTTGGGATTTCTGAATTTAGCTTTTCGCCGGTCAAGGATAGCCATGTCGGATCCATCTCTTTTTCACGGTCGTTTGGGCGCACAGCGTCATCTACCCGCCCAAAGACCAGCTCTCCCAACGTCCATGGACGGTCTGAAACCCCCACTTCGGCGTTTTCGAAGATATTGGCGTTCGGTTGTAGCGGATCGACAGTCAGCCCCTGCGGGCTTGCCCGTAGCTCCTCGGGATATTTCTGGAATGGCACGCGATCCGTTGCCGGATCGCGTGCGCTTACTTTCTGTGGATAGGAACGGAGGAAAAGCAGGCTGCCAGGCCGGTTCTTGCGCTTGGGGGTTAAGCTCATCCGTCGATTCTCCGCGATGACAGTTCGAAATGGCCGGCTTGCCGCAAATCAATTGCCGCCGGCCGCGATTGGATTAGAATTCACAAGCGTGCGGCCGCTGGAAAAGCCGCCAGGGAGCCATGTCCGGAGCCATGTCCATGCAGATCGCCAAACTCAAGGAACACATCGGCGCCGAGGTCACCGGCATCGACCTCCGCCAACCGCTCGACGCCGCGACGCGCGATGCCCTGCACGCTGCCATCGTCGAAAACATAGCGGTCGTCTTCCGCAACCAGCGATTCGAGCCGACCGAGTTCCTCGCCGCCGCCAGCCGTCTCGGCAAACCGATGCCGCAGCAGTACGCGAATTTCGCCATCGACGGTAATCCGCTGCTCAACGAGGTCTGCAACCAGCACAAGGATCAATACGGCAAGCGGCTCAATCGCGGCGAAAGCTGGCACACCGACCATCCCAACCACCGCATCCCGCCGAAGTTCACCACGCTCTATTGCGTCGCCATTCCCGATCGCGGCGGCAATACGGAAGTGGTCAACATGCGCGCCGGCTATCAAACCCTGCCCGCCGAGATCAAGGCCCGCATCCGCCACATGAAGACCGCCAATGTCTTCGAGGGCAGCGCGACACGCCACAAGACGGCCCATGCCGGCCTCGCCCAGGCCCAGCGCAAGCCCGATCCGGTCGTCCAGCCGCTGGTGCGCACCAACCCGGACAACGGCACCCAGGCGCTCTATTTCAGCCGGACGAAGTGCGAGAACATCGTCGGCATGGACCCGGAACCGTCCCAGGACCTGCTCGAGGACCTGGTCGCCCGCGCCCTGAAGCCGGAGTTTATCTATTCCCACAAGTGGACCCCCGGCGACATGCTGATCTGGGACAACCGCTCGGCCATGCATCAGGGCGTTCTCGATTGCCCCGAGGACCAGCTGCGCCGCTTCTACCGGGTCCTGATCGAGGGCGAACTGCCGCATTGAACCACGGCGGCCCCCAAGGAGAGACAGCGATGACCATGAAAATCACCAAGCTGCAAAATATCATCGGCGCCGAGATTACCGGCGTCGATTTACGCCAGCCGCTCGACGCCAAGACCCGTCAGTCGATCTACGACGCGGTGGTCGACAATGTTGCCCTGGTCGTCCGCGACCAGCACTTCGCGCCCGAGGATTTCCTCAAGGCCGCCCGTCTATTCGGCGAACCGATGGCGCAGCATCACTCCGAATTCGCCCTGCCCGGCCAGACGCTGGTCAACGAAATCTCGAACCAGCACAAGGATAAGAAGACCGGCAAGCGCATCAACCACGGCGAAGCCTGGCACACCGATCACCCGAACCACGAAATCCCGCCGAAGTTCACCATGCTCTACGGCGTCACCGTTCCCTCGCGCGGTGGCGATACCGAGGTGATGAACACGCGCGCCGGCTATGCCCTGCTACCCGCCGAACTGCAGGCCCGCATCCGCGACATGAAGACAGCCAACGTCTATCAAGGCAGCGCGACGCGCCACCGCTTCGCCTATGCCGGCGGCGCCCAGGCCGAACGCCAGCCCGACCCGGTGCTGCAGCCGCTGGTGCGCACCAATGCCGATAACGACACGCAAGCGCTCTACTTCAGCGTCACCAAATGCGAGAACATTATCGGCATGACCCCGGAAGCGACACAGGACCTGTTGGAAGACCTGCTGGACCGGATGCTGGCGCACCCGGAGCTGATCTATCGGCACAAGTGGCGCAAGGGCGACATGCTGATCTGGGACAACCGCTCGGCCATGCACCAGGGCGTCATCGACTGCCCGCCGGAAGACATCCGGCTGATCCATCGCATCATCGTCGAGGGCGAGAAGCCGTACTAAACGGAGAAATCCTGCCCGTCGCTCCTCGGGCAACACGAGCGGTCGGGTGAGGAGCAATCGGCAACGGCTGGCATGAGCTGTGCCGTTGAGCCCGATTCCTCCCCACCTTTCCACCGAAGATGGCCCTCTCCCCCCTAGGGGGAGAAGGCCACTGCATCAGGCGAGCGTCGCCGTCGCGATGGTGGTGATGCCGGCGACGACCGAACTGACGTGATGAATGGTCGTCGTCGCCGTGTCTTCATCGAGTACAATGACGATGTCGTTGTCTCTCAGGCCGCGTGTGGCGGCGTCGGAGAAGTATCCGCCAGCCGCGACGCTGGCGTGGGCGTCATTTGTTTTGTAGTACCACACGGCGGGGTCCGCCCCGACGCCCAGCACCAGCAGGATGAGGCCTGCGGTTGCATAAGCCATACTCCACTCTCCTTCTTGACGATTAGACGTAGGCCGAACCGTCGTTTGATCACGCCGTTGTTCTGGAGAAGCTTGCTGCCCATGTAGACGGTGCACCGGGCGTAGGAGTAATCCTGCTCCTCGTCGTAGCCGACGGGGGACTGGATATTGGCCTTGTCTACCGCGTGGCCGATGGCGTTGCGATGGAACAGGTAGCACCTCTCCGTCGCCGTGGTCGCACCGAGCAGGCGTGGATGCACGATCCAGTTGACCCCTGCCCAGCGCCGATAGGAGCGCGTCGGTCCGGCGAAGGGTTTGACCTCGACGTAATCAGCCGAGGCGTATTCCGGGGCCTGCATCAGGTAACCCTCAAAGGCCGGAGTGATCACGCCGAACATGTTTTCTTCCTGTTCGGTCGGCACGAAGTTGTTGCCGAGGATGACCTTGGCCTTGATCACCATGTCGACCGAAGCGGTGGTCGAAGCCCCGGTGGTGAGCGAGGTGGAATCAAGCTGAAGGATGATGTCGTCATCGATCTTGCGATTGATGACGGCCATCGAGGTTTCTTGCATGATCCGCCGCTGGTCGCCCTGCGATGCGAAGACGTTGAAGCCCGTCTTGCGCACCAGGTCGTGCCACTCCACCAGGGTCGCAGTGGGTGCCGTTAGGTTATCGGCCCGCGCCGGGATCAGGCCGTTGACGCCGCGCGTCGTGGCCGTCGCCGCGCCTGAATCGGCGACCAGGAAAGTGGCCTGGTTGCCCTTGACCATGGTTTCGGTGACCGTGCAGGCGCGCAAGCGTGACTGCATGTCTTCGAAGCCATGGATGAACTCTTGTCGGTATTGGATCTGAAATGCCGTGTCGGGCATGGGATTCTCCATCACTGTTGGATACGGAATTATCCGCAGCGACGGGTTGGCCGCAGGGCATGCCGATGGGTTGACCGCCCCGTTGAGGACGGCGCCAACGGTCAGGCCCCCGGCGCCGTAGCGTTGGGTGGTACAGAACGAGAAAGCAAAGGGGTTGCCGCCGCGGCGGCTGTATCAGCCGACGGCAGTCGCCAGCGTGATCTGGAGGCCGTCTTCGGTCTCCACCGTCTGGTATCCGCCGCTGCCAAGGTGTTGGCCAGCCAGATCGACGGTCTGCGTCTGACCGTCTGCATTGGTCCAGCGTAGCCGATCACCGGCCGAGGTGGACAGGAAATCAATATCGTCCGCAGTAACATCGCCGCCGATCAGCAGGCGGTCGGCCTCGCCGAAATCGAGTACCGTGTCGACGCCCCGGTCCAGCACACCGAACAGAAAGGTATCTTCGCCAAGGCCACCCGTCAGACGGTCGTTACCAGCGCCGCCGGCGATGACATCGGCACCCATCGATCCGACGATGATATCGCTGCCACCGCCGCCCTGGATTTCGGCAATGCCGATGAGGTCGGTCTCCGAAAAATCCATGCGATCGCGGCTGCTCGTGCCGACGATGACATTGTGACCTTCGCCGCCGTCGATAACCTGGACAGAGTCAGAGGGCGCGAAATCGTTGTAGATGCCGAAAACATCGTCGCCCGCACTACCCACGACATGGTCATCGCCATCACCGCCAATAAACCGGTCGAAGCCGTTGCCACTGCCCGCCACGCGGAACGTATCGTCGCCGTCCCCGCCATTCATCAGGTCGTTGCCAGCACCGCCGACAATGACGTCGGCACCCGCCGAACCCGTGATGACGTCGCTGCCGCCGGCCCCCCGAATTTCTTCGATGCCGAGCAATGTCGTCGCCGAAAAATCCAGGGTATCATGGCTGTCTGTACCGAGAAGGATATCGTGACCGGCGCCGCCGTCGATGATCTCCACCGAATTTTCCGGCCCGAAGCCTCCGATGAGGCCGAAGACGTCGTCGCCCACACCGCCCAACATCCGGTCCTGCCCAGCGCCGCCGTCGAAGGTGTTAAAGCCATCGCCGCTGCCCTCGATCAACAGCTTATCGTTGCCGGTGCCGCCCAGGATGGTATCGGTGCCCGCACCGTCGACGATAAGATCGTCGCCGCCGCCGCCATCGATCGTGTCCCGGCCGCCATTGCCGATGATGGTGTCGTTACCGGCACCACCGGTCAGCACGTTGCTGGTATTGGTGCCTTCGATGATCAGGCCGGGAATAACTTCCTCCGGCTCCGGAATCGGATCGAACACCGTCGCGGCCACGGTCTGATCGGCGAATTGCAGGAACTGCACGTCGCTCAGCGTATCGATGCCATCGCCGACGACCCGTCCATCGGTAATCCGATAGAGGCCATCGCCCAGCCGGACCACGGTGTAATCGGCGCGATTGCCGGAATACACCGCCGTGTCACTGCCGCCGCCGCCCGCCAGTGCATCGTTGCCGCCACCCCCAGCCAGGACATCCTCGCCGGCACCGCCAAGCAATTGGTTATCGCCAGCATCGCCGGTCAAGGAGTCATTACCAGCGCCGCCGACGACGTTGGAGAAATCGAACAGGACATCGTCGCCGATTTGCACCCCGGCAGCGTGATGGTCGACCAACGAAACCGTGATCCCCAAAGTGGTGGCCGAATAATTGATGATGTTGCGGGCGCCGGGAGCATCGCCGGTGGCGGCGAAGCCGTCCTCACCCTCCACCGCATTCCCGCCGAAATAGATATCATTGCCGGCGCCGCCGATAACGATGTCGTCGCCGCCGTTGCCCATCAACAGGTCGTTGCCACCAGCACCGAATAGCCGGTTGGCATCGGCGCTGCCGATCAGGATGTCACGCCCCGAACCGCCGACCACATGTTC
Organism: Asaia bogorensis; assembly: GCA_945878455.1. Lineage (GTDB taxonomy): Bacteria > Pseudomonadota > Alphaproteobacteria > Rhodospirillales > CAMCUA01 > CAMCUA01. The sequence goes on from CAMCUA010000069.1 coordinate 7,674, forward strand.
GATCTGCAGCAGGATATCGACGTTAATATGGTTCGCCGCTGGGTTCTGATTCTCCACCAGCATCGCGTCGATAGCGGTGCCGGCCGGCACGGCGAACAGGGTGCCGTCGTTGAGCGTGACGAAGGCCGTATCGTCGCTCAGGTTGACCACCACGCCTTCCGACGTGCTGGAATAGATCACCGTGTCGCCGACAAGATCGTTATCCAGGCTGTCTCCGCCCAGCTCCGGCGGCGGGTTACCACCCGAGTAGAAATCATTGCCGTTGCCGGTGCCGCCGATGATCACGTCATCGCCATCGCCACCATAGACGATGTCGTCGCCGGGCCCGCCGGTCAGGATGTCATTGCCGCTGCCGCCGAGAATGTAATCCCGGCCGGAATTATCCAGCCCCCCAGGCAGCACATCGTAGCCGTCCGTGCCGAAGATCGGGTTATAGCCGACCGGCACCGGCACACCCCCCGGACCAGGCTCCGTCGGTATCGTGAACGCCAGGAAGGTTGCATCCGGGTTGCCGCCGAAACCGCCGCCGGGACCGCCGCCGAAACCGCCACCACCAAAATCGAGCCCGCTACCGGGCGGGTTGGAATTGAATGACTGCACCGGCTGGAATTCCGTCGGCGTCTGGCTGGTGGAGGGGATGAAATCGAAGCCGCCGACAATGACGTCATCACCGCCCGCCGCCGTCGAGAAATCGGAGAGGAAGGTCAGATCTTCGTTGCGCAACGCGCCGTAGTTGTTCTCCGTCCCCTGCACCTGCGGTAGGTGTGCCAGTACCCGACCAAAAATGCTCAGCAGGTCGGCGGTGTTGATGGTCTGCACCGCATCGGGCGGAACATCGACACCCCAGACCGAGGTGAACTGGTTCGATTGGTTGAGCACGACCACGCTGCCGCCGTTGCGCACGAAGATCTCGCCGACAAATCCGCCCAGTTCCTCCATGGCGACCACGGTCAGGTGTTCGCCGTCGGACAAATCGATGCCGAGCTGCGTGCCGCGAATGCCAATGGTCGCCACCGGCGTTTTCACCACCATGGCGTCGGGGTCGAGCTTGGCGATTCCGCCCGACACCATGGAGAATATGCCGTGCGCCAGGCTGACGGAAAAGGAACCCTTACCCGCCGACGGATCGTAGATCATCTCATCGAGCACCATGCGCCCGCTGGGCCCCATGGAGAACGAGGTTTGATCGGCAAAGACAACACCGACGCTGCCATCGGCCGCCGATTCCAGCACGTCGCCCTGGAACACGGGATCGCCGACCCGCAGCGTGACCCGGCTGCCGTCGGCACGGATGATGGCAACCTTGCCGGTGACATTGTCGATCGTGCCAATCGGCTCGCCCATGGCGACGCCCGCCGCGGCCACTTGGCCAAGCGCCAACGGTGCGAGGCGCGCCACCAGCGCCCCCTCGAGGCTGATATCGTCGCCGTGCACGGCTGGCGGCGGCACATGGGAAAAATAATCTGAAACGATGGCCTGCCGGCCATCGGGAGCCGTCACCACCAGATCGTTACCGACGCGCGCCAAGCCCGCCTCGGCCAGGGTGAAGCCGCTGGGCAGCGTCGCACCCCCTGCGTCCGGCGCAACGGCGTGAACCGATGCGTCGCTTTCGCTGGAGCCGTCTAAGCGGACGGCGGCGGGAGGCGTCAGCATTGCCCTACCCCCTGAACTCCGCGTCCCTCGGAATTCCACGTTCGAATTGAGTTACCCCGCATAGGATTCCTCTACCGAATCCTATGTCGGTTGACGACGGCACCAATGTGGCACCGGGAACATTCTTCGTCAATGGAACGGGCTGTTTTCAGCCATTCTTTCGACATATGAAGCACACTCGTTTCCCACCCTCGAATCCCGCTGATGTCGGTCGTTAACGATGCAACATAGGACAAAAAAACCGAAGGATGAGTGACGCTGGTCACACCTAATAGGGTGATTCCGCTTCTATAAAGTCCGCGTTTCCTCCCTCAAGACCAAACTTAACAGGCCGCGCCACAAGCGCGGCCTTTCTTTTGCCGCTGAATTTGCCTATTTTTCAGGCGGATATTGACCTTGCTGGTCTACGGGAGGGTTCGATGACACTGACCATGACGGAATCTGCCGGTGCGGGCCTGACCGTTACCCCACTCGGCCCCTATACAGGTGCTGAAGCCACCGGCGTCGACCTGCGCTATCCGGTCGACGCCGCCACCCGCCGCCGGCTGCAAGACGCCTTGCGCCAGCACGTCGCCCTGGTGGTGCGCGGCCAGAAGCTCGAGACCGCCGATCAGTTCGCCGAGGCGATCCGCATCTTTGGCCAGCCGATGCAGCAGAACTTCAAGGGCGAGAAGCTCGACAAGGACGACATCGTCAAGCTGGTCTCCAACGAAATCCCCGGCAAGTCCGGCCAGCGCGTCTATCACGCCAGCTATTGGCACACCGACCATACCAACCGCGATATTCCGCCGGCCTATACCTCGCTCTACCCCATCGCCCTGCCAAGAAGCGGCGGCGACACCGGCGTCGTCAATACCCGCGCCGCCTACGCCAGCCTGCCCGCCACCCTGAAGGCTAGGATCGACGGCTTGCAGACGGTCAACGTCTATAGCGGCAGCGCGGCACGCAACAAATCGCATAAGGCGGTGCTGCTGGAACGCGCCGTCGAAGAAAAACCCGTCGTCCATCCCCTCGTCGTCACCGACCCGGTCATCGGCGAGAAGGCAATCTACTTGCACCAGGGCAAGTTGGAGAATTTCGTCGGCATGACGCCAGAAGCCAGCCACGAACTGGTCGGCGAACTGATGGCCCATGTGGTCAAGCCGGAATTCGTCTATCGCCACAAATGGCGCCTGGGCGACCTGTTGATCTGGGACGACCGCGCCTCGATGCACCAAGCCTATACCGACTACGACCTGGCCGACCGCCGCGTCATCTGGCGCATCATCGTCGAAGGCCAAAAGCCGGCTTGAGACCGCCAACGCCGCGGCGCCGGCTCCCCCTCTTCCTGTCCGTCCCCCTCACGGGGGGGGGGAGGGAACCATGCAGCAACTCCGCAAAACGTCCGATGGTGACTTGAATCGGTAACGGCGTCCCCTCCCCCCGTGAGGGGGAGGGACAGGGCGGGGGGTGATCTCTCCGCCTCGTGAAGCCTCCCAAGCCATCTTGCTCCGCCATGTCCGACGGGCTTAGCATTCGCCAAACCAGTCAAAACCGACAGGGAAGATACCAGCCATGCAGATCGCCAAGATCCGCCCCGACATCGGCAGTGAGGCGACGGGCGTCAACCTCGCCCAGCCGCTCGACGGGGAAACCAAGCGCCGGCTGTATCAGGCCGTCGTCGACGGCACCGTCCTGGTCATCCGCGACCAAAAGCTGACGCCGGAACAGTTCCTCGCCGCCGTGCATCTGTTCGGCCAGCCCATGCGCCAGCACTTCGACCAATACGCCCTGCCCGGTCAGCCGTTGATCAACGAGCTGTCGAACACCCACTACGACAAGACCGGCAACATGGTGAAGCACGGCGAGGGCTGGCACACCGACCACACCAATCATGAAAAACCGCCGAAATACACCTGCCTGATGGCTGTCCACCTGCCGAAGATCGGCGGCGACACCCATTTCATCAACATGCGCGCCGCCTATGCCGCGCTGCCCGAGGAGGTGCGCCGGCGCATCGACCCCTTAAGGACCGTCAATGTCTTCAAGGGCAGCGCCTCGAAGAATTCCACCGGGCACACGGCGGCCGCCATGCAGGAACGCAAAGGCACGCTGGAGGCGATCGGCGTCATCCATCCGCTGGTCCGCACCCACCCTGACAATGGCACCAAGGCGATCTACTTCCACCCGTCGAAGACGGAGAACATCGTCGGCATGGACCCGGAAGCGACCCAGGACATGCTGGACGACCTGCTCCAACGCGCCGCCAAGCCGGAATTCACCTATGTCCACAAATGGCGCCCGGGCGATATCGTGGTGTGGGACAACCGCTCGGTCATGCACAAGGCCAGCTTCGATTACGAACCCACCGATCTGCGCCAGATGTTCCGCATCATCATCGAGGGCGATAGGCCGCACTGACCGTGTTGGCCCACCCTTCGAGACGCCGGCTGCGCCGGCTCCTCAGGGTGAGGTGGCATTAATGACAGGCCTCATCCTGAGGAGCCCTGAAAGGGCGTCTCGAAGGATGGGTACAAACACGCTCTTCCCCGCCCCGCCCCAACCGGTGTCTAATCGCCCGATAGCGATGCGGACCCTTCGGTTTGGGATATTGGCGGCGCTGGCCCTGGGAGCGGCCCTGGCGCCAGCCGTCGCCGTTGCTCAACGCCAGCCGGTCGATCTCGAACTGATCCTGATGGTCGACGGTTCGGGCAGCGTCGACGATCTGGAATTCACCCTGCAACGCCAGGGCTACATTCAGGCGCTCAGCGATCCGCGCATCATCGATGCCATTGGCTTCGGCCCCAACCGGCGCATCGCGCTCGCGTATGTGGAATGGAGCGGTCCGCTGCTGCAGGCCGAAGTGGCGCCGTGGCAGACCATCGCCACCGCCGAGGACATGGCCGCCTTCGTGCAGCGGCTGGAACAGAAGCCGCGCCTGCTCTACAGCGGCGGCACCGCCGTCGGCGCGGCGATCTATTATGGCGTGGCAGCCATCATCGGCAACGGCTTCGAGGGACGGCGCCAGGTGATCGACGTATCGGGCGACGGCGCCAACCGCAACGGCCCACCGGCCAACGAGGGCCGCGACCTGGCTGTGGCCCAGGGCATGACCGTCAACGGCCTGCCGATCCTGGAGGACGAACCCGGCCTCAACGACTACTACGAACGCAACGTCATCGGCGGCCCCGGCGCCTTTTCCATCCCGGCCCGCAACTTCAAGGACTTCGCCACCGCCATCCGCATGAAGCTGATCCGCGAGATCGCCGGGGCGGAGGGATTCGAGGGGACGGAGGTGGCGGGGCGGTAGGCTCGGCGGATCCGGGCGGTAAGGCCGTCCCCCTCTCCCTGTCCCTCCCCCTCGCTGGGGGAGGGCACCATGTGGCAACGCCGCAGCGCATTGTCATGCAGACGGCAGGTTGTAACCGCGTTCCCTCCCCCCGTGAGGGGGAGGGACAGGGAGAGGGGTAATTCGCTGACGCGAATGTGAGACCGGCCACCGACGAATCCCGTGGCATCCGCCCCCTGTTTTCCCACATGATAGGCGCTGTACGCCGCGCGCAGACGGCGGGTGAAGCCGCGGCAAGCGGGACGCAGGGGACTGTTTCGGCACCAAAGGTCTGTGGGAGAGCATTTCCATGGTTGCATTCAAGGTCAACGGCAAGCCGGTGACGGTCGAGGCCGAACCGGGCACGCCGCTTCTCTGGGCGATCCGCGAGCACCTCAGCCTGACCGGCACCAAGTACGGCTGCGGCCAGGGCCTGTGCGGCGCCTGCACCGTGCATCTCAACGGCATGGCGGTGCGCGCCTGCCAGACCCAGTTGGCCGAAGTCGCCGGCAAGTCGGTGACCACCATCGAGGGCTTGTCGCCCAACGCCAGCCATGCGCTGCAAAAGGCCTGGATCGCCGAACAGGTGCCGCAGTGCGGCTACTGCCAGTCCGGGCAGATCATGAAGGCCGCCGAACTGCTCGCCGAAAATCCCAAGCCCAGCCGCGACGACATCGTCGCCCACATGGACGGCAACATCTGCCGCTGCGGCACCTATACCCGCATCGTCGCCGCCATCCAGCGCGCTGCCCAAGAGCCCGTCACGAAGGAGGGCTGAGACCATGACGCAGATCGAACTGAACGCCTCCGGCCTGTCGCGCCGCCACTTCCTCGGCAGCGCCGCCGGACTTTCTTTTGCCGTCGCCTTGGGCGGCGCCGGGCTGCTGCCCGCTTCCGCCGCGACGGCGGCAACCGACAAGCGCGAGATCGGCGCCTGGGTACGCATTGCGCCGGACGGCACCGTCACCATCCTGACGCCGGGCGCCGAGATGGGCCAGGGCTCGATGACCGGCGTGCCGGTCGCGCTGGCCGAGGAACTGGACGCCGACTGGAACAAGGTGGTGCTCGACTGGGCCCCCGCCGAACCGCAGATCTACGGTTCGGGTGCCGGAAAATCCATGGCTATCGTCGGCAGCCGCGCGGTCATGACCTATTTCACCGACATGCGCATGGCGGGAGCCCAGGCGCGCAAGGTGCTGCTGAACGCCGCCGCCGCCCATTGGAACGTGCCGGTCGGCGAACTGACCACGGAACCCGGCGTCGTCGT
>CAMCUA010000070.1 GCA_945878455.1 Asaia bogorensis
TGTTTCGGCACCTCGCCGTCCTTCAGGTTGCGCGCCGCCTGGAAATCCATCATGGCGACGATGGCCTGCAACAGCGAGGTCTGCACCCACTGGCCCTCGCCGGAGCGTTCGCGCTCGAACAGGGCGGCGGCCAGGCCGAAGCCCAGGAACATGCCCGACGTCAGATCGCAGATCGGGATGCCGACGCGCACCGGGCCTTGCCCCGGAATGCCGGTGACCGACATCAGCCCGCCCATGCCTTGCAGGATCTGATCGACCCCGGGGCGGTTCTCGTAGGGGCCGTCCTGGCCGAAGCCCGACAGGCTTCCGTAGATTATGCGCGGGTTGATCGCCTTGCAGCTTTCATAATCGACCTTCAGGCGGTGCTTGGTCTGCGAGCGGAAGTTCTCGACCACCACGTCGGAGACCTTGACCAGCTTGTAGAAGATGTCGAGGCCTTCCTTGTTCTTCAGGTCGATGGTCATGGCGCGTTTGTTGCGGTGCAGGTTCTGCATGTCGAAGCCGTTGCGCGCGCCGAGGTCGCTCATCTTGTCGTTGTTGATGGCGGCGGGCTGTTCGATCTTGATGGTATCGGCGCCCCAATCCGAGAGCAGGCGCACCGACGTCGGCCCGGCGCGATGGGCGGTGAGGTCGAGCACCTTGATGCCGGCAAACGGCAGACTGTTCGTGGACATGGCATTTCCCTCCCGGTTGCGTGACGATAGTCCCCCGATCGCCGCCCCGGCGCAATGCCCGGCGATGCCGGCGGTGTGGCTGCCCATCCTTCGAGACGGCGCTTCGCGCCTCCTCAGGATGAGGATTCAAAAAATTCAACCTCATCCTGAGGAGCCCCGCAGGGGCGTCTCGAAGGATGGGCAACCGCCGTGTCGCTCGCCGATGCCGCCCCGGCGCCCTATCCCCCGAACCGGTCGAACGCCGGGCCGAAGCGCCAGCGGTGGAAGGTGACGTCTTGGTAGATGCCGGCCTTGTTATAGGGCTCGTCGGCCATCAGCGCGCGGCCGGCAGCGAGGCTCGGCACGTCGAGCAGCAGCAGGCTGCCGACCCGTTCCCGGCCCGCCGCGTCGAACAGCGGGCCGCGCCCGATGTAGGCATCGGGGTGGGTGTCCAGGTGGTCGAGATGGGCCTGGCGGTGCTGCTGGTGCAGCGCCGCGATGCCCGGCCGGTAGAGGGCGTGGAACAGCATCTGGACGTTGCCGGCGCCATGCGGGCAGTCGCGCCAGGACCACGGTCGCGAGGGTTGCCAGACGTGCACCTGCCAGTGCTGGCGCGCGCCGCCGGCGACGAAGGGATCGGCGGCGATATAGCGGTCGACGGCGGCGGCGTCGGGAAGGTCGATCAGGCGCAGGCCGCCGAGGCCGGCCGAGGCATCGTCGGTCGTGAAGGGGCCGGCGAAGACGGTTTGCGCGGCGAATGTCGCCAGATAGTCCCGATGGGCCGGGCCCAGCCGGTCGCGCATGACGGCGGCATCCGGCTCGTCGTGGAACAAGATGGAATAACGCATGATGCTCCCCAAGGCCGCGAACTCCGGCGACGGCTTGCGCCGTGGCCGTCGCGAATTCAAGGGCGCAGGGCGCCGGGTGTCAAGCCAGCCGCTCGTCGCGGCGAGGCTACGAAGAATTCCCGCCGGGCGCGCGGCGAAGGATGGCGGCGGATGTGCTAGCCTGGCGCCGCGAGCAAGACCCACCGCCCTATAGACCGCTTCTTCCCGGAGCCGTCTGGACGCTCTATCGAAAGGCACGTTCATGGATAACCTCACCGCCGAGATTTCCCGTTTCGCCGCCAACCTGCGGTTCGCTGACCTGCCCGGGGCCGTCGTTCACGGCGCCCGCCAGCGGCTGATCGACACCATCGGCTGCGCCTTCGGCGGGCGCGATTCCGAGGCGGTTCGGATCGCCCGGCTGACCGGCGGCGCGCCGCGTCCGGGCGGGCGCCCCGGCCGCTGCCTGACCTTCGCCGAGCGCATGAGCGTGGAATCGGCGGCCTTCGTCAACAGCACCATGAGCCGCTATCTCGACTTCAACGACACCGGGCCGGGCAGCCATCCCAGCGACAGCATCGGCGGCCTTCTCGCCGTGGCCGAGTCGGCCGGCGCCGACGGGCGGCGGCTGCTCGGCGCCATGGTGGTGGCTTACGAGACGCTGGTGAGGCTCGCCTTCGGTACCGACTTCCGCAAGCGCGGCTGGGATCAGGGCTTCGTCACGGCGGTCGGCAGCGCGGCGGGCACCGCCCATCTGCTCGGCCTCGACGCCGAACGGACGGCGCACGCGGTGGCCATCGCCGCCTGTGCCAACGTGCCGCTGCGCGCCAGCCGCGCCGGGCAGCTTTCCCTGTGGAAGGCCTGCGCGACACCCTTCGCGGCGCGCAACGGCGCCATGGCGGCGGTCTTCGCCGCCGAAGGTATGTCGGGGCCCGAGAAGCCGTTCGAGGGCCGCTTCGGATTGTGGGAGCAGTTGACCGGGCCCTTCGCCCTACAGCCCTTTCCCGACGCGGGCGGCGAATTCCTGTTCAATCGCTGGTCGCGGCTAAAATTCTGGCCGGTCGAATACAACGCGCAGATCTGCGTCTGGGCCGCCCGCGAATTGCGCCAGCGCATGACGGTGGCGGAGATCGCCAGCATCGAGGTCAGCACCTATCGCCAGGCCTGGCACGAGATCGGCAGCGAACCGGCGAAGTGGGACCCGCAGACCCGCGAGACGGCGGATCACAGCCTGCCCTACATCTTCGCCCGGACGCTGACCGACGGCGCCATTACGGTCGCCTCCTTCGACAAGGCAAAATACGCCGATCCGGCGATCCGCCCGCTGATGGCCAAAATAACGGTGCGGGCTGACGACGCATTCTCCCAGCAGTTTCCCGCCTCGGTGCCGATCCGGGTGACGGCTGAATCGACCTCGGGCCGGAAGGAGACCATCGAGATGAGCAATCCGCTCGGCCACGACAAGAACCCGATGAGCGACGCCGACATCGAAGCGAAATTCCATGGCCTGGCCGATCCGCTGCTCGGGCCCGAGCGGGCCACCGCCGCGTTGGGCCAGCTTTGGCAGATCGATACGGCGCCGTCGCTGATACCGTCCCTCGACGGGCTGATCGTGGTGTGAGCGGCGGCGGCCACCGGCAACCGCCAAGGCGCTGGCCCTTCCTTCGAGACGGGCCTTCGGCCCTCCTCAGGATGAGGCTTCGAGACGCCCATCCGGGGCGCCTCGGGATGAGGTTGTTGTTTGCCTCATCCTGAGGAAGCCGCGTCAGCGGATGTCTCGAAGGATGGGCAGCCGGGCGGCGGCGGCCGCCTTGACCCTGCGGCGGCGCGCTCTAAGATCGCGCCGCCAACTATCCCCGGGAAAGCCACCGATGAAACTCACCACCTTCGATTGGAACGGCACGCGCCATGTCGGGTGCGTCAGTGCGGATGGGGCGGCCGTCAAGCGCTTCGATGTCGCCGCCGAACGGGTCCATGAGGCCGGCGTCGCGGCGTTGATCGGTGTTGCGCTGCCGGCCGTCACGCGGACGATCCCGCTCGGCGAGGTGCGCCTCTGCGCGCCGATCCCCCGGCCGCGGCGAAACATCTTCTGCGTCGGCAAGAATTACTACGATCACGCCCACGAGTTCGCCAATTCCGGCTTCGACAGTTCGGCCGCGCAAGGCGCGGTGCCGAAAGCGCCGATCATTTTTTCCAAGGTACCGGAATCGGTCATCGGCCCCGGCGTGCCGATCCGCATCGATGCCACCGTCTCGACCGCGGTCGATTACGAGGTCGAACTGGCGGTCATCGTCGGCAAGCAGGGCCGCAATATTGCCAAGGCCGAGGCGATGGCCCATGTCTGGGGCTATACCATCGTCAACGACGTCACGGCGCGCGACCTGCAAGGGCTGCACAGCCAATGGCTGATCGGCAAGTCGCAGGACAGCTTCTGCCCGATGGGGCCGTGGGCGGTGACCGCCGATGCCATCGATCTCGCCGATACCTCGGTCAAATGCTGGGTGAACGGCGAGCTGCGCCAGGATTCGAACACCGGCTTGCTGATCTTCGACGTGCCGACCATCGTCGCGGCGCTGTCGAACGGCATCACGCTTTACCCCGGCGACATCATCGCCACCGGCACCCCGGCCGGCGTCGGCCTCGGCTTCAAGCCGCCGAAGTACCTGGTCGCGGGCGACACGGTGCGCCAGGAAATCGCCGGCATCGGCGTTTTGGAAAACCCGGTCGCGCCGGTTTAGGCGCGTGCTTCCGCCCCGATCGATGCTAGGTTGCCGCCGCGCGGTGGGAGACACCCGCCCGCAAGCGAAACGCCAGGAAACCAGAATAGGAAAAACACCGTGCTCGACCCCGTGAAGGCTGCCTCGATTCTGATCGACGCCCATCTGAAGAACGAAATCCTCGACGACATTCCCGCCGACTGCAAGGCGGCGACCCCGGACGAGGCGATGCTCGTTCAGCTCGCCATGCTGAAGAACCCGAAAATCACCTATGCCGGCTGGAAGGTGGCACTGACCAACAAGGCGCTGCAGGAAAAGGCTGGCGTCAACGAGCCTGCCTATGGCCCGATCTTCGCCCAGTTCATCCACGACTCCGGGCATGCCTTCGCCAATGGCGTGACCTGCCTCGGCGGCATCGAGTGTGAATTCGCGGTCAAGCTGGGCAAGGACCTGCCGGCATCCGGCGCGCCCTATAGCCGCGAGACGGTGGCGGCCGCCATCGCCACCCTGCATCCGGCCGTCGAGGTGACGGGCATACGTTTCAAGACCCGTCCGGCGTTGGGCCGCCCCGGCTCGACCATGGATTTTGCCGGCAACTTCGCCTTTGTCTTCGGCAAGGGCATCGCCGACTGGCGCAAGTTCGACCTGCCAAGCCACGGCGCCAAGCACATCGTCGACGGCAAGACCATCGCCGAGAATACCGGCGCCTTCGTGCTCGACCATCCGCTCAACTCATTGGTCTTCCTGGCCAACCGATTGGCGACGCGCAACATGTCGCTGAAGGCCGGCGACTGGATCAGCACTGGTGCCGTTACCGGCCCGATCCCGGTGGCCCCCGGCGCCGACGTGGTCGCCGATTTCGGTACTCTTGGAAAGACCACCTGCAAGATGCCGACGAAGTAGGCGGCGCGGCTTCTTTAGGGTGGGGCTTTGCATTAGGCCTCATCCTGAGGAGCCCCGCAGGGGCGTCTCGAAGGATCGGCAACCGTCGCGGCGCCGGCCCACCCTTCGAGACAGCCGCTGCGCGGCTTCCTCAGGGTGAGGTGGATTTATAGTACGCTCTCATGCCTCAGTGCCGCCGGCCTCAGTGCGGCTAGCCTCAGTGCGGCCGGTCGCCCTGGGTCACGACGCGCAGCATGACGCGGGGTTCGCCCGGCGCGGCGTCGTAGGTGGCGCGGTGCATGGTGCAGCGGTTGTCCCAGACCACCGCCTCGCCGACCTGCCAGTCGTGGCGGTAATGAAAGCGCTCCTGGCGGGCGAAGGCGAACAGTTCGTCGAGCAGCGCGTCGCTGTCGCCCTGTGCCATGCCGACGATGCGGATCATCCGGTTGAAATTCAGGTAGAGGCCCTTGGCGCCGGTTTCCGGATGGGTGCGGACCAGCGGGTGGACGACGTCGGGACTCTCGGCGATTTCCTCGGGCGTGCGCGGCGCCGGGCGGTTGGGCGAGCGCGGGGTGTCGTAGCCGTGCACCGCCTGCAACCCGTCGATGCGCGCCTGCAAGGCGGCGGGCAGGGCTTCGTAAACGGCGCGGGTGTCGCAGAACCAGGTGGCGCCGCCGCGGCTTGGCACCTGGTGGGCGTGCAGGATGGTGGCCAGCGCCGGGCGTTCGACGAAGGACTGGTCGCTGTGCCATTCGTCGTTGCGCACCTTGACGCGGGCGCGGAATTTTTCATCGCCGCCGACCTCGCCGGGCAGGATCGTGCTGTTCAGCACGGAAACGTCGGGCAGGGCGGCGTGGCGCTTGCGCCGGTTCAGCTCGGCGAAGGGCTCGCCGAAGCGCTTGGCGAAGGCCAGCACCTCGGGCGCGTCCATCAGGCCGCCGGGAAAGACCAGCACGCGATAGCCGAGAAAGGCCCGCCGGATCGCCGCCGCCGTTTCGCCGTCCCAACTTGCCGAACGGTCGCAGCCCAAGACGCGGGCGCCCAGGGGGGCGGCCAAGGGTTCGATGCGAAGGGATGTGGACGCCTGCGTCATGGTGGTCATGTTGCTTGCCGCCCCGTTCCTGTTGCCTGCCGGCTAAGCCGGCTAGTCTCAAACCTATCGCCGGCCCTGGCCGGTTGTCCAAGGATATTGCCGGCTGGCAAGGCGCCGGCCCACCGCTCTCCCTGTCCCTCCCCCTCACGGGGGGAGGGAACCATGGTGCTGCGCCGCGGCTCGTTGTCATGGAGACGAGAGGTTGATACCGCGTTCCCTCCCCCCGCGAGGGGGAGGGACAGGGAGAGGGGGTGCGCTTCACGAGAGACTCACCCGCTCCGCCGCGACGCCGTCACGGCAGCACGAAGGGTCTCGACGACCCCGTCGATATTGTCCAGCACATCGTTGTTCCAGAAACGCAGCACGCGATAGCCCTGCGCCGCCAGCCAAGCATCGCGCGTCGCATCGGCGCTACCAGCATGCTGCCCGCCATCGACTTCGACGACCAGGCGGGCGAGGGCGCAATATGAAGTCGGCGACGTAGGGACCGATCGGTTGTTGTCTGCGGAAGCGGAAGGCATCGAGCTGCTTGCGCCGCAGCGCCCGCCACAGCACATGCTCGGCGTCGGTCATGGTGGCGCGCAGGGCGCGGGCACGGCCGGTGTTCATGCCTGAGAGTATGGCACAGGCGGAGAGGGCTTTCCCCCTCTCCCTGTCCCTCCCCCTCGCGGGGGGAGGGGACGCCGTTTCAGCCTCTCGTCTTTACGACAACGTGCTGCGGCAGCGCCTCTCCCGCTCAATACCCCGCGTTGACGTCAATCGCCTGCAACAGGCCCTTGCCGGCTTTCAGGCTCTGCATGTTGGCGGCGATTTCGGTGACGATCTGGGCCACCGTCGGGCGGCGGGCGACGTGGGGCATGATGGTGATCTTGGGGTGGCTCCACAGGGGATTGCCGGCGGGCAGGGGTTCGGGCTTAAGCGCGTCGAGCGAGGCGTGGGCGAGGTGGCCGGAATCCAGCGCGGCGATCAGGTCGTCTTGCACCACATGGCCGCCGCGCCCGATGTTCACCAGCATCGCGCCCTTGGGCAGCATGGCCAGCGTGCGGGCGTTGAAGATGCCTTCGGTTTCCCGCGTCAGCGGCAACAGGCAGACGGCGATGTCGGTCTGCGCCAGGAAGGGCTGCAACTGATCGTCGCCGTGGAAGACCGGAACCTCGGCGCCCGGCTTCGGCGAGCGCGTCCAGGCCGACACCGGGAAGCCCAGGGATTTGAGCACCAGGGCCGGGGCCTTGGCCATCATGCCGTAGCCCAAGAAGCCGACGCGCCGCTGTTCCGGCCGCACGATGGTGCCGGTGTACCATTCCTGGCGCTTCTGGCGTTCGTGATAGGTCGGCAGCTCTCGGTGCAGGCGCAGCACGTGCATGATCGTGTATTCGGTCATCATCGGATCGCCGCCGGTCGGCTCGACCTTGCCGAGCGGCACCGTCTTCGGGAATTTCGCCTGGTTGACGAAGGCATCGACCCCGGCGGAGCGCGAGAACATCGCCTTGAGATTGGGGAAGGCCGGCAGCGCGCTGAAGTCGGGGCGCATGAAGGCGAGATACTCGACATCCGCCGGATCGCCGTTGTCGGGCCAGATGCGGACCTCCAGGCCGGGCAGCTGGGCGGCGAAGGTATCGCGCCAAGCCTTGGCGTCGGGGATGAATTTGTCGAGATTGACGATCAGCAGCGCCATGAGGCCCTCCCTGGTTTTATATCGTTGTTTCGCTCCGGGAAGGTGCTTCCCGCGATCGTTCAGTCAGCCTCCCGCACCTTCTCGATGGCGGCGGGATCGACGGCGATCTTCACCCCGGCGCGCTCTTCCTGCAACAGCATGGGCGATCTGGAATCCCGGTCGTCCCAGCCGCGGTTGCGCGCCTCGGTCATTTCCTCCAGCACCAGATTGGCCAGGCGCATGGGCACGCCGAGTTCGCGCCCCAACTGAGTGGCCAGCGCCACGTCCTTGTGGGCGAGGCGGAGCGCGAAGGATGGCGGATCAAACTTACCGGGCAGGAAGTGTTCGGCCAGCCCGTCGAAGGTGCGCCGCCGCCCCGAGGCGCCCTGGCGCACCGCCTCCCACAGGGCGAGCGGCTCGACGCCACCCTTCACCCCCATGGTGAAAACCTCGGCCAGCGCCGTCTGCAACATATAGCCGGCGCAATTGTGCACCAGCTTGGCCACCGATCCGGCACCGCTGGCGCCGACATAGCGCACCTGGTCGGCGAAGCGCTCGAGCACGCCGCGATTGGCGTCGAACACCGCTTTGTCGCCGCCGACCCAGATCGCCAGCTTGCCCGATGCGGCACCGGCCGGACCTCCGCTGACCGGGCAGTCGAGAAAGTGCATCCCCTTCGCCGCGAACTCGGCATGCAGTTGGCGCACGACGGTCGGCGAATTGGTGGAAAGGTCCATCACCGCCGTGCTGGGTTTCATGCCGGCCAGCACGCCGTCCGCCCCGGTGCAGACGGCGGTCACGTCCGCCGGGCCGGGCAGCGACATCAGGATCGCGTCGGCCTTGGCCGCCGCCGCCTTGGGGGTGTCGGCCCAGATGGCGCCGTTGTTGGTCAGATGGCTGGCGGCCTGACGGTGCAGGTCGTGCACCACCAGCTCGGCGCCGGACTTCTGCACGTTGGCGGCCATGCGCCCGCCCATGGTGCCAAGGCCGATAAAGGCGATCCGCATGATCCTGCTCCTGCTTGGGGGAAAGACGTATCGATCATTCGATGCCGGTTTGCCGCAGCAGGGCTTTCGCCTCTGTCCCGGCGAGAAAGCCGACGAATGTCCGGGCCAGTTCCGGCGCGGCAGCGCCGGTGCGCAACGCCGCGTCGAAGCGGGTCAGTTCATCGAGGTCGCCGGGCAGCGGCCCGGCCATTCGGATACCCAGGTGGGCCAGTCTCTTGATTTCCGTGCTCTGGCCGAAACCGATGGTTTTGATGTCCGGCCGGGCGGCGATGGTTTCCATGACAGCGGCGCCGGTCGCCACGCGTTCGACCTTGCCGGCGAGTGCGGCGGCCAGGCCCAAACGGTCGAGCATCCGTTCGATGTATTGGCCGCTGGAGGCGACGTTGTAGACGATCCGTTCGGCGGCGCTCAGGGATCGGCTCAGCGCCTCGGCCGTAGCGATGTCCGGGTCCGGCGCGTCCCTGTGGACGACGACGCCGGCGCGAATGGCGCCGAGGCGGATGGCGCTGCCGGGGACGGTATGACCCGCCGCCGCGAAGGCCGCCTGCACAGGTGCCGGCGAAATGAGGATATCAGCAGCGCAGGTTCCGGCTTCGACCTCGGCCCGCATCACCAGCGAGGTGGCGAAGCGAAGGTCGACGGCACGGGCGGCACCGGGGGAAAAGGCCTCGACGCAGTTTGTAATGCCGATGCGCAGGGCACCGGCGCTGAAAATTCTAAGGTCGAAGGCCGCCAATCTTTTTCCCTCTCGATCCGCGCCAGTATATCGCCCCACGACCATTTTGCGGGCCATGTTGGCATGCCCCACGGATTCCCGCGAGGGGAGGCACGTGGGGCATGATGGGGTAGGGTGGGTGTCAGCCCGGGAGAATATTTACCGGAGGCCTCTGCCTATGGCGTTCCGGCCAGTGCCTGGTGCCGCCTTGGAGCGGCATCAAGGCCTCCGCGCCGGTTGCGGCATCGAGTGTGCGATAGCCAAGGCGGCGCAACACCGCGACCTCGACCGCACGCAGATCCTTGCGATCCTCGACCACCAGCACCGACCGCCGCGCGGACGGCGGTTCGGTGCTGCAGCGCAGGCAATTTCTATCCGGACGTTACTTCCGCCGGTTCAGCACTTCCGTGTTGATGACATTCTCGACATTGATGCGGCCGTCGAAGCAGTCGAGGATGTTCTGCGCCGCCGCCGCGCCCATGCGAAAGACGCTTTCCTCGGTGATGCCGGCGGTATGGGGCGAGACCAGGATGTTGTCGAGCTGGAACAGCGGATCGTTGGGGGTCACCGGTTCGATGACGAAGGGGTCGATGCCGGCCCCGGCGATGACCTTGTTCTTCAGCGCTGTGTAAAGCGCCTTCTCGTCGACGATGTTGCCGCGCGCTGTGTTGATCACGAAGGCGGTCTTCTTCATCGAGGCCAATTCCTTGGCGCCGACCATGCCGTCGGTTTCGTCGTTCTTCGGGCAGTTGATCGACAGGAAATCCATCTCCGGCAAAACGGCGCGCCAGTCGGGCACCGGCGTCGCCCCGGCGCAGACGATGGTATCCTGGGTGATGTAGGGGTCGTGCACGAAGACGTTCATCTCCATCGCCTTGAGGCGCGGCACCAGGCGCCGCCCGATGCGCCCGAAGCCGAGCACCAGTACCTTGCGCCCGGCCAGGTCGGTGGCGATGCTGTCGTAGCGGATGTTCCAGTTGCCCTGGCGCGCCTCGCGGTCGAACAGCACGGCGCGCTTGGCCAAGGCCAGCATGAAAAACAGGGCGTGTTCGGCGACCGAGACGGA
This sequence comes from Asaia bogorensis, assembly GCA_945878455.1. Classification (GTDB taxonomy): domain Bacteria; phylum Pseudomonadota; class Alphaproteobacteria; order Rhodospirillales; family CAMCUA01; genus CAMCUA01. Next base: position 10,612 of record CAMCUA010000070.1, read on the forward strand.
ATTGGCGATGCCGACCACGGCCAGTGGGATGCCGCGCTTGGTCAGCGCCGGCACGTCGACGGAATCGTAGCCGACGCCCAAGCGGGCGACGATTTTCAGGCGGTCGGCCTTTTCGATGATCTTGGAAGTGAACGGCGCGACGGTGAGGATGGCCGCGTCGTATTCGCCGATGTGTTGCAGGATGTTGGCTTCCGACAGTTCGGTGAAGCGCACCGCCTCGACATCGTCGCGACCGTCGAGAACCGAGCGGATGCCGTCGGTCATCGGTACCTGCACCATGATGCGTTTCTTCATTGCCGCCCATCTCCCCTGCTTGGCCATCCTGGGCTGTCCCAGGCAGGCCAGAGGTTGGCCCGAGCCGTGCCGGCGCGCAACCCCATTGTGCCGGGCAGGGTAATCGCATGTGCCTAACGGGTGGGCGGAGTGGCGGTCAGGCATCGGGTCGGCGGCAAGCGCCCCCTCTCCCTGTCCCTCCCCCTCGCGGGGGGAGGGAACGCGGTTACAGCCTCCCGTCAGCAAGACCATGTGCTGCGGCGCTGCGACATGGTGCCCTCCCCCCTGGCGGCTTCGCCGCCATTGGATATTTGCCGGCGGAGCCGGCGAGGGGGAGGGACAGGGAGAGGGGTAGGCAAATGCGATTGCCCTATTGCGCCAGGGAGGCTCAGCTGGGGACGGCGAAATCCTCGGGGCGCAGGAATACGGTCGTGCGCCGGGCGAAACGCGGCAGGGCGGCATCGACCGGTTCGCGCTGGTGCAGCAGCCGGCCGTTGTCCCACATCATCAGATCGCCGTTGCGCCAATCGTGGCGATAGGTGAATTCCTCGCGGATGGCATGATGCAGCAGGGCTGCGAAAAAGGGGCCGAATTCGGCATCGTCCATGCCCTCGACGGCGAAGGTATGGTTGGGCGAGATATAGAGCGCGCGTTCGCCGGTGGCCGGCACGTCGAGCGCCATGGCGTGGCAGACCGGCGGGGTCAGCGCGTCGATCTCCTCGACCTTGGCCTTGTCGAGCAGGTCATGGAAGCTTGCCATGTGCTTCTGGCCGTATTTGCAGTGGGCCTGGCGCTTATCGACCTGGCGGCGCAGATCGTCGGGCAGGGCGCGATAGGCGAGCACCATGTTGCACCACATGGTACGGCCGGTGCCTTGCGGCATTTCGGTGCCGTGGAAGATCGAACCGGTGGCCGGGCGGGCGCGATAGATCTGATCGGTGTGCCAGGTCAGCTCGCCGTTGCCGAGGGCGCCGATGGCGGTGCCGTCCTGGCGCTTCAAGGCCGAGATGTAGCTGACCTGCGGATTTTTCGGGGAATGGCCGTCGACACGCGCGGTAACTTCGGGTTCGCCGAATAACGCGCTGTAGGCGACCAGTTCCTCCTCGGTCAGGCTTTGCCGGCGGAACAGCAGCAGGGGATCCTGCTGCCACAGGACATAGATGGCGCCCAGGGTGGCAGCGTCGGCGCCGGCGAGATCGACGTCGAGAACTTCCTTGCCGAAGCCGGCGTGCAGCGGTCGCGTGCGAAGTGTCATGGCCGAAGTCTCCCCTTGCTGGCCAAAGGGTGAACCGAGCGGCGCCGGCAGGCAATACTTTTGCGCCCACTGCGACGGCGGTCACAGCGGCGGCCCGGAGCGGCGGCTAAGGTGTCCACGTTTCCTCCCTCAAGACCAAACTCAGAAGGCCGCCGCGTTGGCGGCCTCTTTTTTGGGCCTGGCGGGGATGCCGCGACCCTATGCCGCGGCGTGGGAGGTGCGCTGGTCGGCGGGCCTGGTGTCGCGCGGCAGATAGAGGCGGACGTGGGTGCCGACGCCGGGGGTGCTGTCGATGGCGATATGGCCGCCCGATTGCTTGATGAAACCTTGAGCCATGCTGAGACCGAGCCCGGTGCCGTGTCCCACCGGCTTGGTTGAAAAGAAGGGATCGAAGACCCGGGCCAGGACCTCGGGGGGCATGCCCGTGCCGGTGTCGACGACCTCGATGAGGATGTAGTCGCCCGGAGCGATGTCGGGCTTGGGCTCCGTCGCCGCATCGATCGATAGGTTGCGCAGGCTTAGCGTCAGGGTGCCGCCGCGCCGCATGGCATCGCGGGCGTTGTTGGCCAAATTGATGATGCTGCTGTCCAATTGGCTGGCGTCGATTTGGACCGGCCAGATGTCAGGTGCGATGGACGTGGTCAGCACGATATCCTCGCCGAGCGTGCGGGCCAGGAGCGTCGCCACGGCTTCGAGCCGGCGCGCCACGTCGATACGCTGTGGGCTGAGCGGCTGGCGGCGGGCGAAGGACAGCAGGCTGCGGGTCAATTCGGCGGCGCTGACGGCCCCCATGAGTGCCGCATCGGTCAGGCCGAGCAGTTCGGGATGGCCTTCCGACTTTTGCTTGATCAGGTCGAGATTGCCGATGATGACGCCCAGGTAATTGTTGAAATCGTGCGCCATGCCGCCGGTGAGCTTGCCGATGGCTTCCATTTTCTGGGCCTCGATAAGCTGCTGCTGGCTTTGACGTAGGGAATCGGTCCGCTCGACGACAAGGCGTTCCAGTTCCTGCGCCGAACGCCCGACGCCGCGGATCAGCCAGCCGAGACCCAGGGCCGCCGACAGCATGAACAACGTCGCCACCATCGCCGCGATGCGATAGTTCTGGGTCAACCTGGCGACGGGTTCCAGGGCCTCCTTCAACGAGGTGCCGACCTCGGCGATCAGCGGAAAGCCATCGATCCGCCGATAGGCGAAAATACGCGGCACCTGATCAATCTGGGACGGGGCGATATAGGATCCGAACGGGGCGCGGTCGACATGCTGGAACAATGGGCTTGCCGAGATGTTCTGCCCCAAGATTTGATCGCCGGTATGCATGCCGGTGCGAATAACGCCCTCGTGTCCGATGAGGGAAATCGTCGTGCTGCTGCCGAGGTCGAGTTGTTCGTAGAACGCCGAGAAATAAAGCGGTTTGAGCAGCACGGTAACGACGCCCAGAAACGATCCATCGGGATTGTTGGCACGCCGGGTGACAGGCCATGACCATTGGCCGGTGAGGCGGGCCAGAACAGGATTGCCGAGATACAGTTTCTCGGTGTCGTTATTAATATGAACTTTGAAGTGCTCGCGATCGGCCAAGGACACTTGTGGCGCGGGGGACGAGCTGAGAATGACCATGCCCTTGTCGTCGGTAATGGCCGCGTTGTGGATGATCGACAGGTTGATGCGCAGCGCGTTGTACAGGCGTGGCAGGTCGAGCGTTTCGCGCTCGGCCTCATAGCGCGTGATAATGGCT